>DASTRJ010000168.1:0-35343 GCA_035761245.1 Capillimicrobium sp.
TGCCGCTCGCCGCAGGGGCCGGCGGCTCCGGGGCGTTCCGCGCGGTCGCGCCGCCGGTCCAGAGCTTCGCGCAGGGGAGGCGCCGGTGACCGCGTCGGGAGCCGTCAAGGACCAATCGACACAAGACGCCGCCGTGCTGTATAGGCTCCCGCGCCATGACGGTCGGAGTCCTCGTCGTATTCTGGGTCGTCGTGGGGGTCGGGGTCGTGCTCGTCGCGATGTCCGCGACGCGTCGCCGGCACGCCGGTGGCAAGGAGTCGAAGACCACCACGCGCGCGACGGTGCTCGCCGTCGTCGCCGCGTTCGTCCTGCTCGGCGGTGTCGTGCCGGCTCTCGTGATGATCACCAACGCCGACGACGACGCCGAGGCACGGGGCGGGGTGGACCTCACCGCCGCGCAGGTCGAGGGGCGCCAGCTGTTCGCGCAGCATTGCTCGCAGTGCCACACCCTCGCCGCCTCGAACGCCGTCGGCACGATCGGGCCAAACCTCGACACGCTCCGTCCGAACGAGGAGCTGGTCCTCAACGCGATCGAGCAGGGCCGCGCGCGGGGCCGCGGGCAGATGCCGGCGCAGGTCGTGACCGGGACGGACGCCGAGGACGTGGCGTCGTACGTCGCCGCGGTCGCCGGCCGCTGACGCCGCGGTAGCGCGACGCCGGCGGCATTCGCAGCCGACGGCGTTCGCAGCGGACGGCGTTCGCAGCGGACGGCGTTCGCAGCCTGACGCAGACGTCTTCGCCGCCCGCTCCAGACCCGTGCGAGCCTCGGCCGCAGCCCTGCGACGACTGCAAGAATCCCTGCAAGGATCCAGAATCTCGGCGCTCTTGCAGGGCATCGGCACGTTGCTACGATGGCCTCGTTCCGCTGAGTCGTCGCCGGCATCCGGCCGGTTCGATGAGCGGGGGACCCACTGCCGTCCGGGGCGAATCGCATCATCCGCGTAGCGCAGCTTCTCGTGCGCGAGCCCGTCAGCTAACCCCGTAAGCCGTCAAGAGAGAAGCCATGACCCAGGCCGCGCAGGCCCGCGACACGTGGGCCGACACACAGAACCGCCGCCCGCGCCGCGAGATCGACTCCTGGGCGTCGGCCGAGGAGCTCGAGGTCCTCGGCGGCCTCGGGGAGGAGCGCGTCGCGGACTGGACCGTCCTCACCATCGAGCGCGACGACGCGCCGGGCGAGGCCGACGTGGCGCAGCTCGACAACGTCGTCCAGCTCGACGAGCGTCCTCGCCGCCGCTTCGCCAGCCGGGACGTGGCCGGCGGAGCCGCGTCGCGCGCCGTCGCGTTCCTCGACCGCGTGACCGACGCGAGCGTCGCCGGCGATCGCGACACGCGGCTGACCGGCGATGAGCCGACCGACCCCTTCCTGGTCGCGCCCGAGCCCGCCGTCGATCGCTCCGACCGTCCCGAGGCCGCGACCCGCACCGCGCCCGCCGCGGCCGGGGGCCGCCGCACCGTGGTGATCCGCGGCCAGGTCGCCCCGATGCGGCCGGTCACGCCGTCCGATCGCCGGCGTCCGGCGCCGCGCGCCCGCGACCGCGTGGGGCACCGGCCCGACCGCGTCGCGATGTGGGCCTTCATCCTCGGCCTGCTGCTCATCGTCGTGGCGACGATGACCGCGGGCTGAGCCGCCCGCTCCCCGTCTGATCCCGCCAGCGCGCGGCGGGCCGCGCCCGCCGCGCCTGCGGCAACCGCGCGCGCCGCACCTGCGGCAACTGCGCGCGCCGCACCTGCGGCAACCGCGCGCGCCGCGCCTGCGGCAACCGCGCGGCCGCCGCGTCCGCTAGAACGCGAGCGCGAGCGGCTGCTCGAGGAGCTGCCTGATGCGCGCGAGGAACTCGGCGGCGTCCGCGCCGTAGAGGATGCGGTGGTCGCACGCGAGCGTGATCGTCATGGTGTGGCGGGCGACGAGCTCGCCGTCGCGCACCACCGCCCGCTCCTCGATCGCCCCGACCGCGAGGATCCCGGCCTGCGGCGGGTTCACCACGGCGGTGAAGTGCTTCACGCCGTACATGCCGAGGTTCGACACGCTGAACGTGCCGCCGGAGAGCTCCGGCGGGCGGATCGAGCCGTCACGCACGCGGCCCGCGAGCTCGCGCGTCGTGCGGGCGATCTCACCGAGCGACTTCGTGTCGGCGTCGAACACCGTCGGGACGATGAGCGCGTCCTGGGCGGCGACCGCCACGCCGACGTTCACCCGCCCGTGGAGCTCGAACTTGCCGTCGCGGTACGAGCCGTTGGCCCGCGGGAACTCGCGCAGCGCGAGCGCGCACGCCTTGACGACCATGTCGTTGAACGACGGCACCGGCTGGCCTTCGGCGGCGGCGTGCTTGAGCTGCGCGCGCAGCGCCCGGGCGGCCTCCATGTCGACGTCCATCGCGATCGTGAAGTCCGGCACCGTCGCTCGGGACTCGGCCATCCGCCGCGCCACGACCTGCTGCGTGCGCGTGAGCTCCTGCTCGACGACCTCGCCCTTGTTCCCCACGGTGCCCATCGGCGCCGGCGGCGGCGCTGGAGGAGGAGGGGTCTGCGCCGCCGCCGGGGCCGGCTCGGGCGCGGTCGTCGTCTGAGCGGCAAGCACGTCTGCCTTGACGATCCGCCCGGCCGGGCCGGTGCCGATGAGCTTGTGAAGGTCGATGTCGCGCTCGCGGGCGATGCGCCGCGCGACGGGGGAGGCCTTGACGCGGCCTTCGGCGCCGTTCACCGCGGCACCGCCGGCCGCAGCGGCGGCCGGCGCGCCCGCCGGCTCGGCGACCGCCCCGACGTCCGCGGAGACGGGGGCCGGATCGGCCGCCGGAGCCTCCTCGGCCGCCTCCTGGGCCGGCTCGGACGCGGGCACCGCCGCGGAGCCGTTGGCGGCCGCGGCAGGCGCAGCGGCGTCGCCGATCGTCGCGATCACCGCGCCGATGGGCAGCGTGTCGCCCTCGCTGGCGACCACGCGCAGCACGCCGTCGAAGTCGGCCTCGTAGGGCATGGTGGCCTTGTCGGTCTCGATCTCCACGATCTCCTGGCCACGCGACACCTCGGTGCCGTCCTCGACCAGCCAGCGCAGGATCGTGCCCTCCTCCATCGAGTCGGACAGCCGCGGCATGACGACCTCAGGCACCGCACACCTCCCGAGCGGCCGTGATGATCTTCTCCTGGTGCGGCAGCGCCGCGTCCTCGAGGCTCTTCGCGTACGGCATCGGCACCTCGGCCATCCCGACGCGCCCGACCGGCGCGTCGAGGTCGTCGAAGCAGCCGGTCGAGATGCGGGTGGCGACCTCGGCCGTCACGCCGTAGGACGCCCAGCCCTCCTCGACGCACAGCGCGCGGTTCGTCTTGGCGACGGACGCCGCGACGGTGTCCATGTCGAGCGGGCGCAGCGAGCGCAGGTCGATGACCTCGGCCGAGATGCCGTGGTCGGCCTGCAGCCGCTCGGCGGCCGACAGGCATCGCGAGACGGCGAACGAGTGGGCGACCATCGTGAGGTCGTCGCCCTCGCGGGCGACGCGCGCGCGACCGATCTCGGTCACGCCGTCGACGGACGTGTCGACCTCGCCCTTGGCCTTGTAGAGCTGGAGGTTCTCGATGACGAGCACCGGGTCATCGTCGCGGATCGACGCCTTCAGCAGGCCCCGCGCATCGGCGGGGGTCGCGGGCGCGACGACCTTGAGCCCGGGCACGTTGGCGAACCAGCCCTCGAACGACTGCGAGTGCTGCGCGGTGAACTGGTTGCCCGCGCCGTTGGGCGTGCGGATCACCAGCGGGCAGCCGACCTGGCCGCCGAACATGTAGTGCACCTTCGCCGCGTGGTTCACGACCTGGTCCATCGCGACGAGGATGAAGTTCAGGGTCATGATCTCGACCACGGGGCGCAGGCCGGACATCGCGGCGCCGACGGCGGCGCCGACGAAGCCCTCCTCGGAGATCGGGGTCTCCATGACGCGGTCGGGGCCGAAGTCGTCGAACAGGCCGGCGGTGACCTTGTAGGAGCCCTGGAAGACGCCGATCTCCTCGCCCATCAGGAAGACGGACGGGTCGCGCTCGAGCTCCTCGCGCATCGCGAGGCGCGCGGCCTCGCGGTAGGTCATCGTCTCGATGCCGGCGGGGGCCTGCGTGGCGCTCATCAGGCGGCCGCCCCCATCTGCTCGAGGACCGTGCGCTCGCCGGCGGGCGAGCCGATCCCCATGCGCGAGAACTGCTCGCCGGTGTGCGGATCGCCGTAGACGAAGTCGGCGAGCGTGCTCGGGTCGGGCTGCGGGCTCGCCTCGGCGAACGCGACGGCGGCGTCGACCGCGGCCTGGGCCTCGCGCTCGACGGCGTCGAGCTCGTCGGCGGCGACGCCCGCCTCGACGAGGCGCTGCGTCGCGAGCGCGATCGGGTCGCGCTTCTCGGCCCACTCCTCGATCTCCTCACGGGTGCGGTACGCGGTGCCGGCGTCGGCGACCGAGTGGCCGCGCAGGCGGTAGGTCATGACCTCGAGCACCGCGGGCTTGCGCTCACGGCGCGCCGCGTCGAGGAGCGCGTGCGACGCGGCGTGCACCGCCTCGACGTCCTGGCCGTCGACGCGCTCGCCGGTCATCCGGAACGCGGCGGCGCGCTTGTGGATCTCGGGCTCGGCGGAGGCCTGCTCCACCTTCGTGCCCATGCCGTAGCCGTTGTTGAAGACGAGGAAGACGACCGGCAGGCGCCAGATCCCGGCGAGGTTGAGCGCCTCGTGCCAGGCGCCCATGTTCACGGCGCCGTCGCCGAGCTCGCAGACGACGGCGAGCTCCTGCTCCTGCTTGACGGCGGCGAGCGCGACGCCGACGGCGATCGGCAGCTGGCCGGCGACGATGCCCCAGCCGCCGAGGTAGCCGCGGCCCGGGTCGAGCAGGTGCATCGAGCCGCCGCGACCGGCCGCGCAGCCGTCCTCGCGGCCGAACAGCTCGGCCATCACGGCCTCCGGCGAGGTGCCGCGGGCGAGCGCGAAGCCGTGCGAGCGGTAGGAGGTGATCAGCTTGTCCTCCGGGCGCATGGCGGCGACCGCGCCGACGGTCGCGCCCTCCTGGCCGATGGCCAGGTGGCAGTAGCCGCCGATCCGCGCGCGCTTGTACTGGCGCTCGGCCTCCTGCTCGAAGAGCCGGATGAGGGTCATCTGGCGCAGCGCCTCGAGCAGGTCGAGGTCTGGCGCGTCGTTGGCGGCGGTGGTGGAGGTTGCCGGTCCGATCCCCTCTGGGCGGCGGTTCCGGCTCGTCGTCGTTCGGCGGCGCGTCGTGGCCATGGCAGCAGCTCTCCCTGTGTGCAAGTTCCGGGACTGTATCCAATCGCTCACAATGCATGCAAGGCGACTAGAATCCCGACGCATGGCTGCCGACGTGAGCGCCAACGGCACCGACCGCCAGAACGTGGACGTGGTCCACGACCGGCTGCGCAGCGCCATCCTGCGGGGCGAGATCGCGCCGGGCGAGGAGCTCTCGCAGGTGCGCCTCGCGCAGACGCTCGGGGTCAGCCGCACCCCGCTGCGCGAGGCGTTCCGCCTGCTCCAGCACGAGGGCCTCGTCGAGGCGCGCTCGAACCGCTCGTATCGCGTCACCAGCTTCTCGGCCCCCGACCTCGAGGAGCTCTACATCACGCAGCTGCCCCTCCAGGCGCTCGCGGTGCGCCTCACCGTCCCGCGGCTGACCACCGCGGACATCGCCGCGATGGAGGGCGACCTCGCCCAGATGGCGCACTACGCCGCCGAGCACGACGTCGACGGGTGGGAGGGACCGCACGCGGACTTCCACCGCCGGCTCGTCCAGCACGCCGGGCGCCGCGTCGTCGAGCTGCTCGACCAGCTCTCCGACCACGCCGGGCGCTACCGCCGCGTCTACCTGGCCGGCACCTCCTACGGCTTCGACGCCGCCGCCCACGAGCATCGCGAGATCCTCGACTCCTGCCGGACAGGCGACGTCGATCTCGTCGCGGGCCAGCTCGTGCGCCATCTCGCGCACACCGCGATCGACGTCCTCGCCATGGCCGATGCCGACCACGAGCCGCACGCGCTCCAGGTCGCGCTCGCGCTGGCCGAGACCTCGCGCGCGCTGGACTGACGGTCCATCAGGTTCCGACCGGACGTCGCATCCCGCGTGGACTAGGCTCCGCGCCGATGCCCGAGCAGCCCACCACCGCCGAGGACGTCAAGGCGCTCGTCGACGAGCACGACGTCCGCTTCATCCGCCTCTGGTTCACCGACATCCTCGGCCAGCTCAAGTCGTTCGCGATCCACCGCGACGAGCTCGACCGCGCGTTCGAGAGCGGCATCGGCTTCGACGGGTCCTCGATCACCGGCTTCAACGCCATCGAGGAGTCCGACATGGTGGCGATGCCCGACCCGGCGACGTTCGCGATGCTGCCGTGGCGGCCGCGCGAGCAGGGCGTCGCGCGGCTCGTCTGCGACGTGCTCACGCCGGAGAAGACCCCGTACGAGGGCGACCCGCGCCACGTCCTGCGCCGCGCGCTGCAGCGCGCCGAGGCGATGGGCTTCGACGTCTTCAACGTCGGCGCGGAGCTCGAGTACTACCTCTTCAAGGACCGTCAGTCCGCCGAGCCCCTCGACGAGGGCGGCTACTTCGACCTCACCACGCTCGACGCCGGCTCCGACGTGCGGCGCGAGACCGTCCTGGCGCTCGAGCAGCTCGGCATCGACGTCGGCTTCACCCATCACGAGGGCGGCCCCTCGCAGCACGAGATCGACATGCGTCACGGGCCCGCGCTGAAGATGGCCGACGACTGCATGACGTACCGCATCACGGTCAAGGAGATCGCGATGAAGTACGGCTGGCACGCGACCTTCATGCCCAAGCCGCTGTTCGGCGAGAACGGCTCGGGCATGCACACGCACCAGTCGCTGTTCGCGAACGGCACCAACGCCTTCTACGACCCGGACGACCAGTACTTCCTGTCCGACGTCGGCAAGGCGTTCATCGCCGGCCAGCTCCGTCACGCGCGCGAGATCTCGTCGATCTTCGCCCAGTGGGTCAACTCCTACAAGCGGCTCGTCGGCGGCTACGAGGCCCCCGTCTACGTCGCGTGGTCGCGGCGCAACCGCAGCGCGCTGGTGCGCGTGCCGCAGTACCACTCCGGCCAGGAGCAGGCGACGCGGATGGAGCTGCGCTGCCCCGACCCCGCGTGCAACCCGTACCTGACGTTCGCCGCGCTCCTGCAGGCGGGGCTCGAGGGGATCGAGAAGGGCTACGAGCTGCCCGAGCCGATGGAGAAGAACCTCTACCACCTGTCGCCGGACGACCGGAAGCGGCTCGGGATCGAGCAGCTGCCGGAGACGCTCGGCGAGGCGATCGAGATCGCCGCGGAGTCCGAGCTCGTCCTGCGCACGCTGGGCGAGCACATGTTCAACCGCTTCATCGAGATCAAGCGCCAGGAGTGGGACGACTACCGGGTGCAGGTCACCCAGTGGGAGCGCGAGCGCTACCTGCCGATCCTCTAGCCCGCCGGCGCTCGATCGACTGCGCGAGCGTCGACGGCCACCAGGTCGGGGGCCCGAGGTCGAAGACGAGCGCCGGGACGAGGATCGAGCGCACGACGAAGGTGTCGAGCAGCACGCCGAAGGCGATCACGAAGCCGATCTCGGTGAGGAAGATGAGCGGCAGCACCGCGAGCACGGAGAAGGTGCCGGCCAGCACGATGCCCGCCGAGGTGATGACGCCGCCGGTGACCGCGAGGCCGCGCAGCATCCCCTGGCGCGTGCCGTGGTGCACGGTCTCCTCGCGCACCCGCGCCATGAGGAAGATGTTGTAGTCGATGCCGAGCGCGACGAGGAAGACGAACGCGTAGAGCGGCAGGCTCGGCTCGACGCCCGGGAAGTCGAACACCAGGTCGAAGACCACCATCCCGACGCCGAGCGCCGCGAAGAACGACACGATCACCGTGCCGATGAGCAGCAGCGGCGCCACGACCGCCCGCAGCAGCCCGATGAGGATGAGCAGCACGACGAGCAGCGTCAGCGGCACGATGAGCCGCGTGTCGCGGATCGTCGACTGGCGGGTGTCGTACTCGACCGCGGTGGCGCCGCCGACGAGCACGGCGTCGCCGCCGGCGCCCTTCGCGGCGTCGCGGATCCCGGGGACGAGGTCGAACGCGGCGGTCGAGTAGGGCGGCTCCTCGAGGATCGCGTCGAGCAGCACGCCCGGCTCGCCGCGAGCGACCGGGCGGACGCCGGCGACGCCGGGAGCCCGCGCGACCGCGGCCGCGACGCGCGGCGCCAGGTCCGGGTTGGGGACGACGATCTCGGTCGGCGCGTTGGCGCCCTGCGGGAAGGAGCGCGCGATGAGCTCCTGGCCGTCGACCGACTCGACGTCGCCGCGGAAGCCGTTGCCCGACGTCAGCGAGCTGTCGTAGAAGGCGTTGCCCGCCGCCATGACGAGCAGCAGCGCGAGCGCGCCCATCCAGACGCGCCGCGGGGACCGCGCGACGCGCTCGGCGACCGCGCGCCACGCGCCGTGGGTCTCGTCGGCGCCCGTCTCGCCGTAGCGCGGGATGCGCGGCCAGAACACCCGCCGCGGCGAGATGACGAGCAGCGCCGGCAGCAGCGTGAGCATCGCGACCATCGCCACCGCGATGCCGAGCGCGCCGATCGGCCCGAGGCTCGCCGTGGAGTTCAGCTCGGCGAGCGACAGGCACAGCAGGCCGGCGATGACCGTGAGCCCGGAGGCGAAGATCGCCGGGCCGGCGCTGCGCAGCGCGCGCTCCATCGCCTCGGTCCGGCTCTGGTGACGGCGCAGCTCCTCGCGGTAGCGCGCCACGAGCAGCAGCGCGTAGTCGGTGCCCGCGCCGAGCACCAGCACCGACAGGATCGCCGAGGACTGGCCGTTGACGGTGACGCCCGCCTCGGTGAGCGCCCAGCCGAGCGCGCGCGTCGCCATCTCGGCGAAGCCGACGCTGATCAGCGGGATCCACAGCAGCAGCGGGCTGCGGTAGATCAGCGCCAGCAGGACGAAGACGAGGAGGAACGCCGCGCCGAACAGCGTGCCGTTGATCTGGTCGAAGACCTTGATCGCGTCCGCCGAGTAGCCGGCGGCGCCGGTCAGCTTCACCTGCAGGTCGCCGGCGGGCGTGTCGTCGTCGGTGCTCACCCGGTCCCGCACGTCCTGCACGGGGTCGGCGATCGCGTCCGACTCGCCGGTCGCGCGGATCGACGAGGCGACGAGCACGGTGGTGCCGTCGCGCGAGCGCGCCTGCACGCGCCAGGGCACGTCGAAGCCCTGCACGTCGCGGTTGAGCTCGACCACGTCGGCGCGGATGCGCTCGCGGTCGCCGGCCGTCAGCCCGCCCTCGCGCCGGTACACGAGCACGGCGCCGGCCTGCTCGCCGTTCGTGAGCTGCTCGGTCGCGTCGAGCGCGCGCGTCGACTCCGCGTCGCCCGGCAGCCACGAGGACGACTCGTTGTTCTCGGCGTCGGCGAAGCGCCCCGGGAGGTTCGCCCCGAACGTGACGACCATGGCGGCCAGCCACGCGGCGACGATCACCCAGCGAGCCCTGCGTCCGGCGGGGAGCGCGAACAGGCGGCTCATCGGCCCGCCGATCCTCTCACGGAGCCGGTGCAGTGGAAAAGGCCGCTTGGCGCGCGGGGACTAGCGCCCGTCGAGCAGCGCGGCGAGGTCCGCGGGCTCGGTCACCGGCCGCCGGCAGGCGAAGCGCTCGCACACGTAGGCGGCGGTGCGACCGCCGACCGGCTCGCGGCCCGCGAGCAGCGGGACCGCGGCGGCGAGCTCGTCGTCCGCCGCGCTCGTCGCGCCCGCCACGACGAGCCGCGGCCGGAAGCGCGACCGCACCTCGGCGAGCATCGGGCCGGGCACGGGCCCCACGATCGCCACCTCGCGCGACGGGCCGATCGCCCACGCGATCGCCTGCAGCAGGTGGCCGAAGGCGCCGGCGTGGCGCGGCGCGACCTCGTGCAGCGGCGCGAGCACGGAGGCGGCGCGCCGCTCGTACTCCGCCTCGCCGGTGAGCGCGTGGAGGCGTAGGAGCCCGAGCGCGGCGCTCGACGAGCCGGCGGGGATCGGCGAGTCCTCGAGGTCCTTGCGACGCGCGACGAGCTGCTCGTGATCCGAGGACGTCGAGAAGAAGCCGCCGTGCTCGTCGTCGGCGAAGCGCGCGATCATCGTGTCGGCCAGCGCGCGGGCCTCGACGAGCCAGCGCGGCTCCCACGTCGCCTCGTAGAGCAGCGTCAGCGCCTCGACGAGGAACGCGTGGTCCTCGAGGTAGGCGTTCAGCCGGGCGTCGCCGTCCTTGGACGTGCGCAGGAGCCGGCCCTCGCCGTCGCGGTGGACGTCCAGCAGGTACGTCGCCGCGGCGCGCGCGGCGTCGAGGAGGTCGTCGCGCCCCAGCACCGCGCCGGCGTCGGCGAGCGCGGCGATCGCGAGCGCGTTCCAGGAGGTCAGCACCTTGTCGTCGAGGCCGGGGCGGACGCGCTCGGAGCGCACCTCGAGCAACCGCGTACGGATCCGCTCCCGCTGCTCGGCCGGCGGCTCCGGGCCACGGGCCTCGAGCACGTTGGCGCCCTCGAAGTTGCCCTGCTCGGTGGCTCCGAACCAGGCGATCGCGGCATCGGCGTCGTCGCCGAGCGCCTCGCGCAGCTCGCCGAGCGTCCAGACGTAGAACTTCCCCTCGACGCCCTCGGAGTCGGCGTCGAGCGCCGACCAGAACACCCCGTGCGGCGTGCGCATCTCGCGCAGCATCCAGTCGAGCGTCTCCTCGGCGACGCGCCGCAGCAGCGGGTCGCCCGTCGCCTGCCAGCCGTGGACGTACGCGCGTGCCAGCAGCGCGTTGTCGTAGAGCATCTTCTCGAAGTGCGGCACGGTCCACGTGCGGTCGACCGCGTAGCGCGCGAAGCCGCCGCCGACCTGGTCGTAGATGCCGCCCGTGGCCATCCGGCGCAGCGTGTGGAGCGTCATCTCCGTCTCGCCCAGGCCGAGCAGGAGCTCGATCGTCGACGCGGCGGGGAACTTCGGGGCGCCGCCCCAGCCGCCCCACTCGGCGTCGTAGCTCTGGCGCAGCACGTCCACCGCCGCGTCGAGCGTGCGCGGGTCGAGCGGCGTGCCGGTCGGCTGCAGCGCCGCGGAGGCGGCGAGGCGGGCGCGCATCCGGTCGCCTTGCGCCTCGAGCTCGTCGCGCTTGTCGCGCCACACCTGCGCGACCGCGACGAGCACCTGGCGCCAGCTCGGCATCCCGTGGGCGGGCTGCGGCGGGAAGTACGTGCCCCCGTAGAACGGGACCTGGTCCGGTGTGGCGAAGACGTTCAGCGGCCAGCCGCCGTGGCCCGTCATCGCCTGGACGGCCTCCATGTAGATCGCGTCGACGTCGGGCCGCTCCTCGCGGTCGACCTTCACGCAGACGAAGTGCTCGTTCATGAGCGCGGCGGTGTCGGGATCCTCGAACGACTCGCGCTCCATGACGTGGCACCAGTGGCAGGCGGAGTAGCCGATGGAGACGAGCAGCGGCACGTCGCGCTCGCGGGCGCGGCGCAGCGCCTCCTCGCCCCACGGCAGCCAGTCGACGGGGTTGTCGCGGTGCTGGAGGAGGTACGGCGAGGTCTCGTTGGCGAGGGCGTTCGGCATCACGGGATCCGGGCGAGTCGAGGGTGTGGTGGCAGCATCGCCGCCGGCGCGGCGAGCGGCGCGGCGGCCGCGCGCGCCGCCGGCGCGTGGACGCCGACCGCGATGCGGACGCCGCCGAGGCGGCCGCTGATGCGCCCGTCCGCGACGGTGAACGCCCCGATCGCCGCGCTGCGGCCGCTGACGGTCATCCGCAGGGGGCGGCCGGCCTCGCGCGGGACGGTGCCGCTGAGCTCGACGCCCGGGACGTAGCTGTAGCGCCGCAGCCGCACGCCGGCGGCGGTGCGGATCGCCACGCCGCCGCGCAGGCCGCCGACGCGCCGCCCGGTGCCCTCCAGGCGCGCCGAGGTCGTCGCCCGCACGGCATCGGCCACCGTCCGGCTCGTGGCGGCGAGGGTCCGCCCGGCGAGCCCGGGCACGCCGCGGTACGGCGCGACGGCGGCGATCGATCGCGGCGGCACGCGCGGCGTCTGCACGAGCGGCTCGCTGCGCGCGCACGGCGCGACCGGCCGGTCGCTCATGAACGCGGCCAACGCCGCGTCCGCGCAGCCCGACGCGTCGGAGCCGAGCACCGAGTGGCCCACGTGCGGCACGGCGACGAGCTCCGCCGCGGGGCCGAGCCGCGCCGCGATGCTGCGCGCGTCCTGCAGCGGGGTCCGCAGGTCCTGCTCGCCGGCGAGCAGCAGCGCGGGGATGCCGGTGGGCAGCGGGACGTCGGCCGGCGGGGCGGGCGAAGCGACGGGCCAGCGCAGGCAGAGCGGCACGAGGCTGGCCCTGAGCACCGTCGTCGCGTCGAACGGCGCGAGCACGCGCGCCGGCAGCGCCCGCACGGCCGCGCGCGCCTCACGCGATCGCCGTGCCGGGCCGGCCTGCCGCCGCCACGGGAACGGCAGCTCCTCGCAGATCGTCGTCACGTTGCGCACCGCGTTCACGCCGCTCCCGCGGGCCGCACGCGCCGCCCCGCGGAGGCCGCGCACGCGAGCCTCGAGCCGGGCCAGCGCCGCCCCGTCGCCGCGGACCGCGGCGAGGATCGCGCTCGGCGTCTCGGCGCGGATGATCGGGTTGCGGTCGCCGGCGAGCAGGATCGAGACGAGGTCGGCGGCGGTGACGCGGACGCGCACGTCGCGTCCGGAGGCCCGCACGACGGCCGTGCGCAGCGGGTGGTGCCGCAGCTGCCGCACGAGCTTGGCGAGCGCCCGCAGCGGCCGCCGGCACGCGCCGTCGGCACACAGCCCCGGCAGGACCTGCCGGACGCGCGCGTAGAGCGGCAGCTGCAGCGGGTCGGGCCCCTCCGGGGTGACGATCGAGTCGAGCACGAGGCGCTCGACGCGATCTGGGTGGGCGGCGGCGTACTGCAGCGCCACCTTGGTCCCGTACGACGTCGCGTAGAGGGTCAGGCGCTCGTAGCCGCCCGCGGCCCTGATCGCCTCGAGGTCGGCGACGTCCGCGGCGGTCGTGTACGCGCCGCGCCGGCGTCCCAGCTCGCGCGCGCACCCGCGGACGGAGGTCGTGCGGCATCGCAGCGGGCCCGAGCGGCCGGAGCCGCGCTCGTCGTAGACGACGAGGTCGCGAGGCCCTCGGACGGCGCCGACCGCATCGGCGAGCTCGTCGGCCAGCGGCGTCCCGGCCTGGCCGGGGCCGCCGAGGACGACGACGAACGCGGCCGGCGTCGGCGTCGTCGCCGCGGGCAGCCGGCGCACCGCGAGGCGCACGGAGCCGGCGATCGCGCCGCTCGCCTCGAGCGGGGCCGTGACGGTGCTGCAGAGGAAGCCGCGCGACCCGCACGCGCGCTCGGCGAAGGCCGCCGAGGCGGTCGGCGAGGACGCCAGCAGGGCGAGCCCGACGAGCAGGGGTCCGCCGATCGTCGCGCGCCTCACCCTCCAAAGCTACCCCGGTAGCGTCTGGCGCATGTCACACCACCGCCACGTCGTCACGGCGCTCGACGCGCCGGCCGCGATCGGCCCGTACTCGCACGCCGTGCGGTCGGGCGGCCTGCTGTTCTGCTCCGGGCAGATCCCGCTCGACCCCGAGACCGGCGAGCTGGTGGGCGCCACGCCGGCGGAGCAGGCGCGGCGGTGCCTGGAGAACCTCGCCGCCGTGTGCGCGGCGTCCGGCGCCGCGCTCGCCGACGCGGTGCAGGTCACCGTCTACCTCACCGACATGGACGCCTTCGCGGAGGTCAACGAGGTCTACGGCGGCTTCTTCGAGGCCGATCCGCCCGCTCGCGTGGCGATCGGGGTGGCGGCGCTCCCGAAGGGCGCGCAGGTCGAGGTGTCCGCGATCATCGCCCTCCCCGGCTAGAGGTGTCGACGACCGCGACCGTCACCGCCGCCGACGTCGCGCGGGTGCGCCCCGCGGTCGACGAGGTCGTGCGCCGCACGCCGGTGCTGGGGTCGCAGACGCTGAGCGCGCGGCTCGGCGGCGACGTGATGCTGAAGGCGGAGTCGCTGCAGCGCACCGGCTCCTTCAAGATCCGCGGCGCGCTGGCCAAGCTGCACGCCCTCGGCGACGCCTGCGCCGCCGGCGTGGTGTGCGGCAGCGCGGGCAACCACGCCCAGGCGCTGGCGGGCGCGGCCCGCATCCGCGGCGTCCCGTGCCAGGTCGTCATGCCGGCCGACGCGCCGATCGCCAAGGCGGAGGGCGCCGAGCAGCTCGGCGCGACCGTCGTGCTCGAGGGCGACAACGTCGAGGCGGCGCTCGCGGTGGCGCGCGAGCGCGCCGAGCGCCACGGCCTGACGTTCGTGCACCCGTTCGACGACCCCGACGTGATCGCCGGGCAGGGCACCCTCGGCCTCGAGCTGCTCGAGGACGTGCCGGACCTCGCGAAGGTGATCGTCCCCGTCGGCGGCGGCGGGCTCGCGTCCGGCGTGGCGCTGGCGGTGAAGTCGGCGCGCCCGGAGGTGGAGGTCGTCGGCGTCCAGGTCGACACGTTCCCGGCGGTCGAGGCGTCGCTCGCCGCCGGTCACCCGGTGGAGGTGTCCCCGGCGCTGACGATCGCCGACGGCATCGCGGTCAAGCGCCCGGGGGAGATCACGCTGCCGCTGCTCGAGCGCTGGCTCGACGGCGTCGCGGTCGTCGCCGAGGACGACGTCGCGACCGCGATGGTGATGCTGCTCGAGAAGGCCAAGCTCGTCGTCGAGGGCGCCGGCGCCGTGGGGCTCGCCGCGCTGCTGGCCGGTCGCGTGCGCCCGGCCGAGCGGGGCGCGACGGTCATCGTCCTCTCCGGCGGCAACGTCGACGTCGGCCTGCTCGCCCACGTCGCCCGCCACGAGGAGACCGAGGCGGGCCGGCGGCTGGCGCTCATCACCCGGATGCCCGACCGGCCCGGCAACCTCGCCCGGCTGCTGCACCGCATCGCCGACGCGGGCGCCAACGTGGTCGAGGTCCAGCACGTCCGCGAGGGCATCGGCCTCCACGTTCGCGAGACCGCCGTCCAGCTGGTGCTCGAGACGCGCGGCCCCGCCCACGCCGACGCCGTGCTCGAGGCGATCGCCGCCGCGGGCTACGACGCCCGCGTGCTGCGGTAGGGCTGCGCTACGGCTGCTCGACCGGCTCGCTCGCCGCGGTCGACGCGTCGGCGTCGGCCGGCGGCGCGGGCGTGGGGGAGGTCGTGGTCGTCGTCGGCTGCGGCTCGTCGCCGGCCGGCTCGACGGGCACCGCCGGCTCGTCCTGCGCCTTGCTCGTGGTCCGGTCGGTGTCGTCGGACGCCGGGGACTTCGCGGCGGGTGCGGTCGTCCGGTCCGGGCGCCGGGCGGCCGGATCGGCGGTCGTCGCGCGGGTGCGCTCGGGCTCGGTCACGAAGGCGGCGCGGCGCATCGTCACCTCGTCCTCGGGAACCGCGGTGCTCGCGCTCGCCGGCGCGGCCTGGTCGTGGACGACCTGGCGCTTGACGACGATCTCGCGGACCACGCGCGTGACCGGCTCCGGCTCGGCCGGCTCAGGCGGCGGCGCTCCGGCGCTGGCGAGCAGCAGCAGCGGCAGCGCGAGCGCGCCGACGGCGAACACGAGCGAGCCGCCCGTGCGCGCCGGGGCGGGGACGGCCTGCGCGCGGGCGCGCAGCGCGCCGACCGCCCGGCGCCGCGCCAGTCGGGCGGCGATCCGGTCCTCGATCGGCGTGTACGCCAGGAGCATGAGCTCGAAGCCCAGCGTCGCGACGATGCCGCGCAGCACCAGCCACTCGAGGCCGTCGGTGGGATAGTGCCGCGGCCACCAGATCAGGACGATGCCGGCCGTGAGGCCGCCGGCGAGCAGCTTGGAGGTCAGGTGCTTCAGGCTCACCCGCTCCATGATCGCCACGTCCGCCCGGAACTTTCGCCCTCCAGGGCGTGAGTGTGGTCACACAGGGTTTACTCAGGGGTGACGTAGGCCCCGCTGAGCCCGCCGTCGACCAGGAACGTCGACGCCGTGACGTAGCTCGCGTCGTCCGAGGCGAGGAAGAGCGCGCCCTTGGCGATCTCCTCCGCGTGGGCGAAGCGCCCCATCGGCAGGTGGACCATCCGGCGCGCCGCCTTCTCCGGGTCCTTCGCGAACAGCTCGCGCAGCAGCGGCGTGTCGACCGGCCCGGGGCACAGCGCGTTGACGCGCACGCCGCGGCGGGCGAACTCGACGCCGAGCTCGCGCGAGAGCGCCAGCACGCCGCCCTTGGACGCCGTGTAGGAGATCTGCGACGTCGCCGCGCCCATCACCGCGACGAACGAGGCCGTGTTGATGACCGAGCCGCGGCTCGGCCCGTCGTTGCGCAGCAGGTGCGGGATCCCGTGCTTGCAGCACAGGAAGACGCTGCGCAGGTTGACGTTCTGGACGCGATCCCACGCCTCGAGCGTCGTCTCGAGCACCGAGGCGTCGTCGTTGGGGGAGATCCCCGCGTTGTTGAAGAGGACGTCGACGCGGCCGAGCTCGGCGACCGTCCGCTCGAACATCTCGACGACCTGCTCCTCGTCGGTGACGTCGACCTGCAGCGAGAGGTCGCCGGGGCAGTCGGCGAGGTCCACGCCGACGACCTTGGCGCCCTCGCGCTGGAACAGCTCGACCGAGGCGGCGCCGATGCCGCCCGCGGCCCCGGTGATGAGGCAGACCTTGTCCTGGAGTCTCATGCGTCCGTTGCGTAGTAGATGGACTTGACCTCCGTGTACGCGTCGAGCGCATGGGGTCCGAGCTCGCGGCCGTAGCCGGACTGCTTGAACCCGCCGAACGGCGTGGTGACCCGCACCGACGTGTTGGAGTTGATGGAGAGCACGCCGGTCTCGATCGCGCGGGCGACCCGCAGCGCCTTGGCGCCGTCGCGCGTCCAGATCGAGCCGGAGAGCCCGTAGATCGTGTCGTTGGCCAGGCGGATCGCCTCCGCCTCGTCGCGGAACGGGATCACCGCGGCGACCGGGCCGAAGATCTCCTCGGTCACCGCGCGGGCGTCCGGCGCGACCGGGCACAGGACGGTGGGCGCGAACCAGAACCCGGGCCCGTCGGGGGCGCTGCCGCGGATCGCCACCGGGGCGTCGTCGGGCACGAAGCTCGCGACCGTCTCGCGCTGGCCGGCCGAGATGAGCGGCCCCATCTGGGTGGCCTCGTCGAGCGGGTCGCCGACGCGCAGCGACTCGACCGCGTCCTCGAGCGCGTCCATGAACCGGTCGAGCGCGGACTGCTCGACGAGGATCCGCGACCGGGCGCAGCAGTCCTGGCCGGCGTTGCCGAAGACCGCGCCGGGGGCGGCGGCCGCCGCCTGCTCGAGGTCGGCGTCGGCGAAGACGACGTTCGCGGACTTGCCGCCGAGCTCGAGCGTCACCCGCTTGATCGTCTGGGCCGCGCCGGCGGCGATCGAGCGGCCGACCTCGGTCGACCCGGTGAACGCGATCTTCGCGACGTCCGGGTGCTCGACGAGCCGCTGCCCGCACGTGCTGCCCGGGCCGACGACGACGTTGACGACGCCCTCGGGCAGCCCCGCCTCGAGGGCGATGTCGGCGAAGCGCAGCGCCGTCAGCGGCGTCAGCTCGGCGGGCTTGAGCACCACCGTGTTGCCGGCGGCGAGCGCCGGGCCGAGCTTCCAGGCGGCGATCGTCAGGGGGAAGTTCCACGGGGTGATCAAACCCACGACGCCCAGCGGCTCGCGGACCGTGAACGCCTGGCCGCCGGCGACCGGGATCGTGTCGCCGAGCAGCCGCTCCGGCGCGCCCGCGTAGTAGCGGAAGACGTCGACGACCATCGCCATCTCGCCGCGCGCGTCGCCGATCGGCTTGCCCGCGTTGCGCGCCTCCAGCACCGCCAGCTCCTCGAGCCGGTCCTCCACGGCGTCGGCGATCCGGCGCAGGGCGGCGGCGCGCTGCGCCGGCGCGACGGCACGCCACGCCGGGTACGCCGCCTTGGCCGCGGCCACGGCGGCGTCGACCTCGTCGACGCCGCCGCGCGCAACCGTCTCCAACACCCGCTCGGTGGCGGGTTCGATGACCTCCAGCATGCCTCCCACGCTAGACGCCGGCGGCGGGCGCGTCCTCGTCCAGCACGCGTCCCGTGTCGTCCATCCGGACCTCGCGGATCGGTCCCGTGAACTTGTGACGGGCGCTCAGAACCCACCACAGGCCGACGGCCAGGATCACCACGCCGACGGTGATCGGCGCGTAGTTGACGTACTTCCAGTCGAACTCGTCACGCCACGGCACGCCGGACGGCGTGAACGGCAGGCAGAAGATGATCACCATGAAGAACACCAGCAGCACCGCCGCGGGGTTGACCCACCGGTACTTGCGGCCGAGCGTCCAGGGCCCGGGCTCCCAGCTGTCGCCCTTGCGCCAGCGCAGGTAGACCGGGATGACGTACGCGATGTACAGGCCGATGACGGTGATCGACGTCACCGCGAAGAACGCGTAGGGGAACGCGGCCTCGTCGCCCTCCAGGGCCGGCACGGTGACCAGCCATGCGAGCAGGCACATGAACAGCACCGAGTACATCGGGATGCGGTGGTGGTTCAGCCGCGTCCAGATGCGGTGGCCGGGGACGGCGCGGTCGCGCGAGAACGCGTAGCACATGCGCGAGCCGCTGGTGACGCACGCCATCCCGCAGAACAGCTGGCCCACGGTCGCGATCAGGACGACCGCCTTCGCCGCGGCGGGCGTCAGGGCGCTGTCGAAGATCGAGAAGACCGACCCGGCGCCCTCGTTGACCGCGTCCACGTTGGTGGCGGCGAACGTGATCGCCAGCAGGACGATCCAGCCGCCCACGCCCGACCAGAACACCGAGCGCCACACGCCCTTCGCGGCGCCGAGCGCGGCGCCCTTCGTCTCCTCGGAGATGTGCGCGGACGCGTCGTAGCCGGTCTGCGTGTACATCGTGAGCAGGAACCCGAGCGGCAGGACGTAGAACCAGTACATCCCGTCGCCGAACCCGGAGTTGTTCAGGCGCTCCGTGAAGACGAAGTCGGCGCTCTGGTGCGTGTCGGGCACGAAGACCAGGAGCGCGACGACGATCGCGACGCCGACGACGTGCCAGACGACCGAGATGTTGTTGAACAGCGCGACCAGCGGCGACGAGTAGATGTTGATCAGCGCGTGGATGATCAGGATCAGCGAGAAGAGGACGAACGTCTCGGCGAGGATGTGGACGTCGTCGCCGAAGTTCATGAACCCGATGTCGACGCTGTAGAGCCCCAGCAGCGCGTTGAGGAACGTCGCCGACCCGTAGACGACCGAGGCGATGACGCCGACGAGGCCGATGAGGTTGAACCAGCCGGTGAACCAGCCCCAGGCCTTGCCGCCGAGCTCCGAGGCCCACCAGTAGATGCCGCCGGCCGTCGGGTACCTCGACACGAGCTCCGACATCGAGAACGCGACGAGCAGGATGAGGCCGCAGATGATCGGCCAGCCCCACGAGATCGCGACGGGGCCGCCGTTGTTCCATGCCTGGCCGTAGGTCGTGAAGCAGCCGGCGAGGATCGAGATGATCGTGAACGAGATGGCGAAGTTCGAGAAGCTGCTCCAGGCTCGGTGCAGCGACTGCTGGTAGCCGAGTTCGGCGAGCCGGCGCTCGTCCTCGTCGTGGATTCCCGGCCGTTCGGCAACGCTCATGCGGCTCCCTCCTCCAGGGCCCGGCAAATGGTGTGACGGTCCGTCCTTCAGGCGCGAATGTATGTGGCGCGCCGGTCGGTCGTCAACCCGCGGGCAGCAGGCCGGCCAGCACGTGCTCGGTGCCGTGCAGGTGCTCGGCGATCGCCTGGGCCGCCGCTGCCGTGTCGTGGGCCCCCACCGCGGCGAGCAGGCGGCGGTGCTGCGCGTTGGCGGAGGCGAGCACCTCGGGCGGGTGCGCGATGTAGGAGATGAGGTCGGTCATCTCGCCCTGGGCCTCGGTCATCGCCGCCAGCAGCCGCGGGCTCCCGGTCAGCTCCGCCAGGCCGAGGTGGAAGCGGACGTCGGCCTGCCGGTAGGCCGCGAAGTCCTCGAGCAGGCCGTCGAGCTCGTCGACGACCTGCTCGAGCGGCGCGAGCTGCCCCGGCTCGGACCGCTCCGCGGCGAGGACGACGACGCCCAGCTCGATCGCCAGCCGCCAGTCGCAGACGTCGCGCCAGCGCGCGAGCAGCTCCGCCGAGGGCGGGTCGGCCGGCGGTGGGCGCTCGGCGACGAACGTGCCGCCGCTGCGGCCGCGGACGGCGCGCAGGTGGCCGCTCTGCGCGAGCGCCGTCAGCGCCTGGCGCAGCGTCGACCGCGCGATGCCGAGCTTCGCGCACAGCTCGCGCTCGGCGGGGAGCTTGGCGCCGGGCGGCAGGAGCCCGAGCTTGATCGCGGTGCCGAGCCGGTCGACGGTCTCCTCGAAGGCCGTCTGGGACCGGACGGGCGCGAACAGCGTCTCCTCGCGCGGGTCGCCCGCGACCGTCACAGCCGCTCGAACCCCCGGAAGCGCTCCCAGTCGGTCACGGCGGCGTCGTAGGCCTGGACCTCGACGTCCGCGTTGTTGACGTAGTGGGCGACGACCTCCTCGCCGAACGCCTCGCGCGCCACGTCGCTGGCCGCGAACAGGTCCCGCGCCTCGCGCAACGTGCGCGGGACGTGCGGCTTGTCGGCGACGTACGCGTTGCCCTCCAGCGGCGGCTCGAGCTCGAGGCCCTGCTCGACGCCGTGCAGGCCGGCGGCGATGAGCGCGCTGATCGCCAGATAGGGGTTGAGGTCGGCCCCGCCGACGCGGTTCTCGAAGCGCAGCGAGGGCCCATGGCCGACGACGCGCAGCGCGCAGGTGCGGTTGTCGTTGCCCCACGCGACCGCCGTCGGCGCGAACGAGCCCACGGCGAAGCGCTTGTACGAGTTGACGTTCGGCGCGAGCAGCAGCGTCAGCTCGCGCAGGCAGGCGAGCTGGCCGGCGAGGAAGCTGCGGAAGAGCGCGTCGTCGCGGCCGAAGACCGGCCCGTCGCCGTCGGCGAGCGAGAAGTGGATGTGGCACGAGTTGCCCTCGCGCTCGTCGAACTTCGCCATGAAGGTGATCGACATGCCCTCCTGGGCGGCGATCTCCTTGGCGCCGTTCTTGTAGATGACGTGCTGGTCGGCGGTGGTGAGCGCGTCGGCGTAGCGGAAGTTGATCTCGTGCTGGCCGAAGTTGCACTCGCCCTTCGAGTTCTCGACGAGCATCTCGGCGGCGCCCATGTCGTTGCGGATCCGGCGGATCAGCGGCTCGACGCGAGCCGTGCCCAGCAGCGAGTAGTCGACGTTGTAGAGGTTGGCCGGCTCGAGGTCGCGGTAGGCCTTGTGCCACGCCGTCTCGTAGCTGTCGCGGAACACGATGAACTCGAGCTCGGTGCCGGCGTTGGCGGTCCAGCCCCGCTCGGCGAGGCGCGCGAGCTGACGGCGGAGGATCTGACGCGGCGAGGCGACGACGTCGGAGTCGTCGGCCCAGGCGAGGTCGGCCAGGCAGACGACGGTGCCCTCCTGCCACGGCACGGGGCGCAGCGTGTCGAAGTCGGGCTTCATGACGAAGTCGCCGTAGCCCTTGGACCACGACGACATCGCGTAGCCCTCGACGGTGTTCATGTCCACGTCGACGGCGAGCAGGTAGTTGCACCCCTCGGCGCCGTGCTCGACGACGTCGTCGAGGAAGTGCTGGGCGGTGAGGCGCTTGCCCTGCAGCCGGCCCTGCATGTCGGTGATGGCCAGCAGCACCGTGTCGACGGTGCCGCGATCCACCGCCGCCCTCAGCTCCTCCAGCGTCATGGGCGCTGATGGTATGGAGAACGTGCCTTCAAAGCCAGCGCGACCCGGCGCGATCCGCCACTCGTCGCTGGTTCCGCACGCGCGCCGACGGGTACGGCCAGGGCATGAGCGGAGACACCGAAGAGGTCAAGGACACCGGCGGGGTCGGCGCCGAGGGCGGCGACAACGAGAACGCGGACAAGCTGCCGCCGCTGCCGTCCAAGGACGACGACACGCCGCTGGGCGACACCGACCAGCACTCCGAGGCGACGCCCGGAGAGCACGACCAGATGCGGCGCTGAGGCGCGCCGCATCTGGCCGGGTCGCCCTACCGCCGGAGCTTCGGGGCCTTGTGCCCCTGCACCGCGGCGAAGGCGTCGACGATGCCCTCGCCGTAGAACCCGTTGAACGAGGCGTCGCCCTCGCACAGGGCGGTGTACTCGTCCCCGAGGTCCGGATAGTCGAACGGGTTCTGCTCGGGGCACGGCGTGTCGCGCGCCGTGCGCTTCAGCTGCCGCTCGACGAGCGCCGGGTCCATCGTGACGCCGCCGTTGACCCTGTCGCGCCTGCCGTACCTGGCGACGATCAGGGCGGCCACGCCGGTCGCGTGGGGTGACGCCATCGAGGTGCCCTGCAGGTACTGGTAGTAGGAGCACGTCCCCGAGCTGCAGTCGGCGACGACGAACGGCGTCGTCGGCTGCCCGTCGGCGTCGATCTCCCCGTTGGCCCGGGCCAGCGACTCCGGGTACGGCGCGAGGATGGTGTTCGCCGGCGACAGGTAGCGGTCGGTGCCGTGGTAGTCGCGGCGGTCGCCGCCCGGCGCCGACACGTCGGCCTGCTCGACCCCGTAGTCGGAGTAGTAGGCCTTGCGCTCGCTCGGCCCGACCGACGTGACGCCGATGACGCCCTCGCCCTCGGTCGGCATGTTGAGGCAGCTGTTGTCGATCGTCCGCACGCGCTCGGAGTCCGGCGGGTAGTCCGGGCTCGAGCCGTCCACGGCGGGCTTGCCGAGGTCGGTGTGCCCGTTGCCCTCGGCGGCGACCAGCGTCACGCCGTGCTCGCGCGCGTACGTCAGCGCGCGCTGCGTGGCCGCCACGATGAGCTGCTGCTCGCGCTGCTCGGCCGGCGAGTCCGCCGGGTTCGCCGCGCAGTTGAACAGCCACGGATCGATGTAGTACGACATGTTGACCACGTCGATGCCGTGGTCGCCGGCGTAGGTCAGCGCGTCGAGCGTCGGCCCGAGGAAGAAGTACCCCGAGTCCTGCCCGGCGCGGAGGTTGACCAGCTCGACGCCCGGCGCGACGCCGCCGATGCCGATCCCGTTCAGCGGCGCGGCGACCGTGCCGGCGACGTGCGTGCCGTGGCCGTCCTCGTCGACGTCGGCCGGGTCCTGGCAGGAGCCGTCCGGATCGGACTCGCAGGCGCCGTCGACGACGGGGTCGTCGACGGTGAAGTTCCGGCTCAGCGCCGCGTTGAAGTTCGGCGCGATGTCGGGGTGCGAGCCGTCGATGCCGGTGTCGACGATGCCGACGCGGACGGCGTGCGAGCCCTGCGTGACGTCGTAGGAGCCCTCGGGCGTCGCGCCGATCATCCGCATGTCCCACTGCAGCTCCGCGAGCGGGTCGCCGGCCACCGGCGAGAACGGCGCCTGCAGCTTGCCGGCGCCCTTGGCGGCGGCCGCCTGTCGCGCGTCGGTCATCCGCTCCAGGTCGCGCTCGTCCTTGCGCACCTGCGCCGGCACCTCGCCGATCGGCTCGTTCGGCGCGGCCCCGACGAGCGGGTCCGCCGCCGCGGCGCGGGACTCGAACTCCTGGGCGTCGGCCTCCACCGTGGCGACGCCGATCTTCGTGTTCTCGCGGACGATCCGTCCGCCGGCCTGCTCGATCGCGGCGCGGGCGTCGGCGGGCGACGCGCCGTCCTCGTAGAGCACCACGTAGGTGCGCGTCCCGGCCTGGCCGGTGGCGGCCGACGCCGTCCCGGCGAGCGCGAGCGCACCTGCTGCCGTCACGGCGACGAGCGCCGTGAGCGAGGCGAGCCTCTGCATGCAACCTCCCCTGCGGGGTTGTGGATGTTCCGTCGCGGGCGGCTCCCGACCACCCACGGGTTGCACGCGGAGGCTACGCGTTCGCGAACGAGGACGTCGCGCGGTCGCCGGACGTCGAGCGCACGAGGACGGCGGCGGGCAGCACGGCGACCACGGTGATCCCGACGGTCCACCAGAACGTGTGGGCGAACGCGGCGTTGGGCTCCATCGTCCCGAGCTTGCCTGCCAGCACGACGGCGAGGATCGTCGTGCCGATCGAGCCGCCGACGCGCTGGATGACGTTCAGCGCGCTCGTCGCGCGCGGCACCTCCGCCGGCTCGAGCGCCGCGTAGGCGGCCGCCATCGCCGGCATCATCGAGAAGCCGAGCGCGATGCCGCGGACGAAGAGGACGGCGTCGATCGCCCACAGCGGCGTGCCGGGGCCGATCAGCGCCAGCGGGATCGTCGCCACGGTCATCGCCACGATCCCGGCGAGCGCGACGCGGCCGCCGCCGATGCGGTCCGTGAGCGTGCCCGAGAGCGGCATCGCCAGCGCGGCGCCGAGCCCCTGCGGCGCGAGCAGCAGCCCGGCGTGCAGCGGGCTCTCGCCGCGCGCGACCTGGAAGAGCAGCGGCAGCACGATCAGCGAGCCGAACAGCGCCATGGCGACGAGGAACGACGTCGCGGCCGCGGACGCGAACGGGCGCTCGCCGAAGAGCCGCATGTCGATGAGCGGCCGGCGCGCGCGCAGCGCGTGCAGCGTGAACGCCGCGAGCAGCGGCACGCCGGCGACGAGCGGCAGCCAGGCGGTCGTGGCCCCGAGCCCGCCGTGCGTCGAGGTCTCGGAGAGCCCGAAGACGAGCAGGGCGAGGCCGGGGGAGAGCAACACCATGCCGAGCACGTCGAGGCGGCCCGCGTCGTGCGACGTGGGGGCGCGCGGGAGGAACCGCAGGCCGAGCGCGATGCCGACCAGCCCCACGGGGACGTTGACGAAGAAGATCCAGCGCCACGAGAGGTCGTCGACGATCAGGCCGCCGAGCACGGGCCCGAGCACCGGTGCGAGGAGCATCGGCACGCCGATGACGCTCATGACGCGGCCGACGCGCTGCGGCCCGGCCGACTGCGCGAGGACGATCATGCCGACCGGCATCACCATGCCGCCGCCGAGGCCTTGCAGCACGCGGAACGTCACGAGCGACTCGAGCGACCATGCGGCGCCGCAGAGGACCGATCCGGCGACGAAGAGCGCCACCGAGGTCAGCCAGACGCGGCGGGTCCCGAAGCGCTCGGCGGTCCAGCCGCTGAGCGGGATGACGATCGCGAGCGCGAGGAGGTAGCCGGTCGCCACCCACTGCACGTCGTCGAGCGGCGCCGACAGGTCCTCGCCGAGCCGCGCGAGCGCGACGTTGACGATCGTCGTGTCGAGGATCGACATGATCGCGCCCACCACGACGACCGACGCGATGAGCAGCAGCTCGCGATCCAGTCCGGCGGTGGCCTCGTGCCGGCGCATGACGACACGCTAGCCGGATCGCGGAGGGCCGTCAGCCGCGCTCGCGCAGGAGGGCGCGCCGCACCTTGCCGCTCGTCGTCTTCGGCAGCTCGGTCGCGAAGTCGACGCGGCGCGGGTACTTGTACGGCGCGGTGGTCGCCTTGACGTGCTCCTGGAGCGCGCCGGCCAGCTCGTCGGACGGCGCGTAGCCGTCGCGGAGCACGACGACCGCGCGGACGATCGAGCCGCGCTCCTCGTCCGGCGCGGCGACGACGGCCGCCTCGGCGACGGCCGGGTGGGCGACGAGCGCCGACTCCACCTCGAACGGCCCGATGCGGTAGCCGGCGGAGATGATCACGTCGTCGGTGCGGCCCTCGAAGTAGAGGAAGCCGTCCTCGTCCTGATGGACCCGGTCGCCGGTCCGCCACGGCTCGTCGGCCGGCGGCGGGTCCTCGCCGAGGTAGCGCAGGAAGAACGTCGGCACGGTGCGCGGGTCGGCGACGAGCTCGCCGTCGTCGACCCAGAGCCGCACGCCGGGCAGCGGGCGCCCCAGCGAGCCGGGGCGGATCGGCTCGTCGAGCGGCGCGCCGGTGGTCTGTCCGGTCTCGGTCTGCCCGTAGCCGTCGCGGATCCAGATGCCGGCGGCCTCGTGCCACGCCGAAAGCACCTCCGGGTTGAGCGCCTCGCCGGCGGCGACGGCGCCGCGCAGCGACGGCAGCGCGCGCAGCGTGGTGCGCTTGGCGATGACCCGGTACTCGGTCGGCGCCATGCAGAGCACGTCGACGCGCTCGCGCTCGAGCAGCTCGAGGCGCTCGGCCGGGTCGAAGCGCGCGTCGTGCAGCAGCGCCGCGGCGCCGCGGAGCCACGGGGCGATGAAGACGTTGCGGGCGCTCTTCGACCAGCCGCTGGCGGCGGTGCACCAGACGAGCTCGCCGGGCTGCGGGGCGAGCCAGTGCTCGGCCTGCAGGCGCTGGCCGGCGAGGTAGCGCTGGCCGTGGAGCACCGCCTTCGGCTCGCCGGAGGTGCCCGACGTGAAGGTGATGAGGCACGGGTCCTCCGGCCGGAGGTCCACGGCCGGCGCCGGCTCGCCCTCGCGCCAGAGGGCTGCGTCCGGGATCGTGAGCACGACGGGCTCCCCGTCGCCGTCGCCGGCGCCCGGCGCGGCCAGCGCGGCCTCGAGCGCCGCGCGGTTGCGCTCGTCGGCGACGACCACGCGCGGGCGCGCGACGGCGAGCCGCAGCGCGAGGTCCTTCGGGCGCAGCTGCTCGGTGCACGGCAGCACGACGGCCCCGATGCGGAAGCAGGCGACCATCGTCAGCACCCACTCGGGGCGGTTGCCGATGAGCGTCATGACCACGTCGCCGCGCGCGACGCCGTGGCGCGCGAGCGTTCCCGCGAGGTGCGCGGCGCCGTCGGCCACCTCGCCGAAGCGCCACTCGCGACGCTCGCCGGCGCGGCTGAGCTCGACCAGGGCGAGCCGGTCGGCGGGCGCGGCGTCGACGACGTCCCGGGCGAAGTTCATGGCCGCGGAGGCTATGGGAGCATCCGCCGCCATGGTCGGATGGGAGCTGGTCCGGTGGCTGCACCTCCTCGCGATGGCCTTCTTCGTCGGCGGGCAGATGGTGCTCGCGGCGGCGGTGGTGCCGGCCTTCCGCGACGGCGGCGACCGCGAGCGCCTGCGCGCGGTCGCGCGCGGCTTCGGCTGGGGCTCGCTCGGGGCGATCGCGGTGCTCGTCGTCACCGGCGCGGCGATGGCCGGCCACTTCGGCCGCTGGGACGACACCACGCTGCACGTCAAGCTGGCGCTCGTGCTGGTCGCCGGCGGGCTGATCGCCTGGCACATGCGTCGCCCGCAGCAGCACTGGGCAGAGGGTGCGACGTTCGTCGTCTCGCTGGCGATCGTCTGGCTCGGCGTCGCGCTGGCGCACTGATCGCTAGCTAGCTAAACGTTCGCTACCATAAGGTTTGCCAGCCGAACCGACCCGGGAGCCACATGCCGCCACGCGCCGAGCAGGACCGGATCGAGCGTCACGTCTGGCTCATCGCCGCCGTCGTCGGCATGGGCTCCGTGATGTCGATCCTCGCCGTCACGATCGTCAACGTCGCGCTCGAGAGCCTCAGCCTCGAGCTCCACAGCCCGCTGCAGGACATCCAGTGGGTGGCGACCGGCTACCTCCTCGGCATGGGCGCCGTCATCCCGACGACCGCGTGGGGCGCCCGCCGCTTCGGCACGCGGGAGCTCTACCTCGCCTCGCTCGCGGCGTTCGTGGCCGCCTCCGTGCTCTGCGCGATCGCCTGGACGGCGCCGGTGCTGATCGGCGCGCGCGTCCTGCAGGGCGTCGCCGGCGGCCTCACCCTGCCGCTCGGCCAGATGATGCTGGCGACCGCCGCCGGGCCCGAGCGCATGGGGCGCGTGATGAGCGTGATCGGCGTGCCGATGATCCTCGGGCCGATGATCGGCCCCGTCGTCGGCGGCCTGCTCATCGACCACCTCTCCTGGCACTGGATCTTCGTCGTCAACGTGCCGTTCGGCCTCGCGGCGCTGCTGCTCGGCTGGCGCCTGCTGCCGCGCGTCGAGCGCGGGATCCCCGGCAGGCTCGACGTCACCGGCCTCGTCCTGCTGTGCACCGGCGTGCCGCTGCTCATCTACGGCCTGTCGCGCACCAGCACGGCCGGCGGGTTCGGCTCGGGCTCGGTGCTCGTGCCCGCGATCGCCGGGCTGGCGCTCATCGCCGCGTTCGCCCGCCACGCGCTGCGCAGCGACCATCCGCTGCTCGACGTCCGCCTGCTCGGCAACCGGGGCTTCGCCGCGGCGAGCGTGGCGACGTTCTGCACCGGCGCCGCGCTCTACGGCGCGATGCTGCTGCTGCCCCTCTACTTCCAGACCGTCCGCGGCGAGGACGCGCTCCACGCCGGCCTGCTGCTGATCCCGCAGGGCATCGGCGCCGCCATCGCGATGCCGTTCGCGGGCCGGCTGACGGACCGCATCGGCGGCGGGCGCATCGCGCTGGTCGGCCTCGTGGTGATGATCGCGGCCACCGTCCCGCTCGCGAGCCTCACCGACGAGACGCCCTACCTGCTCATCTCCGCGATCCTCGTCGTGCGGGGGATGGGGACGAACGCCGCCATCATGCCGCTCATGGCCGCCGCCTTCGCGACCGTCCGCCGCGACGAGGTCGTCCACGCGACGCCGCAGCTCAACGTGCTGCAGCGCATCGGCGGCTCGATCGGCACCGCGATCCTGACCGTCGTGCTCTCGCACCACCTCGCGGGCGTGCGGACCCCCGCCGCGGGGGCCGAGGCGTTCGGCGAGACGTACTGGTGGGCGATCGGCGTGACGGCCGTCGCCGTGCTGCCGGCGGCGTACCTGGCGATCGTCGAGCGGCGCACGCGCGCCGAGCTGGTCCGCGCCGCCGTCGAGGCCCGCGAGGAGCCCGTCGCCGCGTGACGCCATGATGCCGGTCGTGACCGTCACCTCGATCGACGAGCTGCGCGCCGCGCTGCGCGAGATGCTGGCCGCCCAGCGGCGCATGCGCGGGCGCGAGGCGCAGCGCACCGGAGGTCTCAGCTTCTCGCAGCACGCGGTGCTGCGGGTGCTCGCCGACGGCGGCGTCCACTCGGCCGGCGAGCTCGCCAAGGAGACCGACCTCACCCCGGCCTCGATGACGAAGATGCTCGACGGCCTCTCGGCCGCCGGCCTGCTCGAGCGCGTCCGCGACGAGGCCGACCGGCGCCGCGTCGCCGTGGTCATCACCGACGCGGGCCGCGCGGTGCACGCCGAGAAGGAGGCGGAGATCCGGGCCGCCTACGAGCGCGTGCTCGAGGACGTCGACGACGACGAGATCGCCGCGATGGCCTCCGCGCTGCGGCGCGTCGCGGCGTTCTACGACGCGCTCTAGCGATCGTGTTGCCCGGCCGCCGGGCCGGGCGTAGGCTCGCTCCATGCCGCCGATCTCGCGGGGCTTCCACGGCCGCCGCCGGGCGGACGTCGACGCCTCGCGCCTGCCGCCCGGGCAGTACCTGACGACCGACTTCCCGGTGCTCTCCGCCGGCCCGACCCCGCTCACGCCGACGACCGGCTGGTCGCTCGCGCTCGACGGCGCCGTCGACGAGGCGCGCCGCTGGTCGTGGAGCGACCTCATGGCGCTGCCGCAGGAGACCGTCACGGTGGACATCCACTGCGTGACGAAGTGGTCCAAGCTCGACACGACGTGGACCGGCGTCTCGCTCGACACGCTGCTCGACGGCGTGCGGACGGACGCGAGCTTCGCCGTGGCGTGGTCGGACGGCGGGTACACGACCAACCTGCCGCTCGCCGACCTGCGCGGCGGGCGCGCCTGGATCGTCCACGCCTACGGGGGCGCGCCGCTCGAGCCCGAGCACGGCGGCCCCGCGCGGCTGCTCGTGCCGCACCTGTACTTCTGGAAGAGCGCGAAGTGGGTGCGCGGCATCACGCTGACGCTCGACGACCAGCCGGGGTTCTGGGAGTCGGCCGGCTACCACGACTACGGCGACCCGTGGCGGGAGCAGCGGTACTGGGGCGACTGAGCATCGGACCGCGCCTCGCGTGGCGGGTGGCGACGATCGTCGCCGTCGTCGCGGAGACGCCGCGCGCCCGGACGCTCGTGCTCGACGTCCCCGACTGGCCGGGCCACCGCGCCGGCCAGCACGTCGACGTGCGGCTGACCGCCGAGGACGGCTACCAGGCGCAGCGCTCGTACTCGATCGCCTCGGCGCCCGAGCTCGACGCGCTGGAGCTGACCGTCGAGCTCGTCGAGGACGGCGAGGTCTCGCCGTACCTCGTCGAGGAGGCGCGCGCGGGCGACCGGTTCGAGGTGCGCGGGCCGATCGGCGGCCACTTCACGTGGTCGGCCGACGAGGGCGGCCCGCTGCTGCTCGTCGGCGGCGGCTCCGGCCTGGTGCCGCTGATGGCGATGCTGCGCCACCGGGCGGCGCGCCGCAGCGACGCCGAGGCCAGGGTCCTGATCTCGGCCCGCAGCCGAGCCGAGGCGCTCTACGTCGCCGAGCTCGCGGCGCTCGAGCCGCGCGCCGGCCTGCGGCTGGCGTGGACGTACACGCGCCGCCCACCCGACGGCTGGACCGGCTGGGCGCGGCGCGTCGACGCCGCGATGCTCGCCGAGCTCGGCCCGCCGCCCGAGGCGATGGCGCGCTGCTTCGTCTGCGGGCCGACGCCGTTCGTGGAGACCGTCACCGCGCTGCTGGTCGACGCCGGGCACGAGCCGGCGCTGATCCACGCCGAGCGCTTCGGACCGACCGGAGGATGAGATGAGCGACGACCTGCACCTCGACGGCAACGGCATCGCCGGGCTCCTCGGCGAGGCGCTGCTCTTCGACCCGACGACGCTGCTGCGCCGCTGCCGCAGCTGCGGCGAGCAGCACGCGCTCGGCGAGCACCGCGCCTACCGGGGCGCCGGCGTCGTGCTGCGCTGCCCCAACTGCGGCGACGCCGGCGTCGTGATCGGCATCCAGGAGGACCGGCTCGTCGTCCGCGCTCACGGCGCCTACACGGTGGCGCGCGCGCCGGCCGAGGCCGGCTGACCGGCGCTCGTCACGCGCGGACGGCGACGAACCAGCGGCCGTCGAGCAGGACCTCGCCGCCGCCGAGCTCGCCGGCGAGCTGGTCGGCGGTGAAGAACCGCTTGTAGACCTCGTGGTGCGAGCCGTCGCTGAGCACGCGCTCCTGGCGCTCCTCCGGCTCGACGTCGTCGCGCAGCGCCGAGTCGACGACCACGAGCTCTCCGGCGACGCGGCGCGCCTCCTCGAGGAACCGGGTGCGGTCGTCGCCCTCGAGGTGGCCGTAGAAGTGCGCCGTGTGGACGCGGTCGAACGCGTCGTCGGCGAACGGCAGCCGGAAGGCGTCGCCGACGACCGCGACGCCGCCGGGCAGCCGGGACTGCGCGATCGCGACCATCGAGCGGCTCTGGTCGAGCCCGACGACGAGGCCCCGCAGGTGCCGCGTCAGGAAGCCGGTGCCGCAGGCGACGTCGAGCGTCCGCGCGGGCGCCAGCGCGGCGAGGGCGGCGCAGAGCCGCCGCGTCTCGTCCTCCCAGCCGGGGCGCTCGCGGCCGGCGAACAGGCCGGTGCCGAGCCACCAGTCGTCGTACTCGGGGGCTCGGCGCTCGTAGTAGGCGCGGGCCGCGTCGTCCACGGGCGCACCGTATCGCGATGACGCGATTGCGCCAGCTTGCGATCGGGGAACACGGGGCCATGAGGGGCGACCGGCGACATCGCTGGTACTGGCTGCTCGTGGTGCCGCTGATCGGCGTGCTGATCCCGCCGATCTACAACTACGACGACCCGCGCCTCATCGGGATCCCGTTCTTCTACTGGTACCAGCTGGCGTGGGTCCCGATCAGCGTGGCGATCACGGCCCTGGTCTACCGCAGGACGAGGCGAGGCGACTGATGGACCGCGACCTCGAGGTCCTGCAGCTCGTCATCGTCATCGCCCTGTTCCTGCTGGTCAGCGCGATGGGCTTCCTCGCGGCGCGGTGGCGGCGCGCCCAGACGCTCGACAACCTCCACGAGTGGGGGCTCGGCGGCCGCTCGTTCGGGTCCTGGATCACGTGGTTCCTGCTCGGCGGCGACCTCTACACGGCGTACACGTTCGTCGCGGTGCCGGCGCTCGTGTTCGGCGTCGGGGCGGTCGGGTTCTTCGCCGTCCCGTACACGATCGTCGTGTACCCGATCGTCATGCTCGCCGCGGTGCGGCTGTGGTCGGTGGCGCACGCGCACGGCTACGTGACGCCCGCCGATTTCGTCGCCCATCGCTTCGGGGCGCCGTGGCTCGCGCTGGCGATCGCGGTGACGGGCATCGTCGCGACGATGCCGTACATCGCGCTGCAGCTCGTCGGCATCGAGGCGGTGCTCAAGGCGATGGGCATCACGGGCGAGTGGCCGCTGATCATCGCCTTCGCGGTGCTGGCCGCCTACACCTACCAGTCGGGGCTGCGCGCGCCCGCGCTGATCGCGTTCGTCAAGGACACCCTCATCTACGTGGTCGTCCTCGTCGCCGTGATCGCCATCCCGATCCAGCTCGGCGGCTTCGACGACATCTTCGGCGCGGCCGAGCAGAAGTTCGCCTCCTCGCCGGCGCCGACCGACAGCGTCCTGCTCGGCGACCCGGCGATGCTCGGCTACGCGACGCTCGCCTTCGGCTCGGCGCTGGCGCTCTTCATCTACCCGCACACGGTGACCGGCCTGCTGGCCGCGCGCAGCCGCGACACGATCAAGCGCAACATGGCGGCGCTGCCGGCCTACACGCTGCTGCTCGGGCTGCTGGCGCTGCTCGGCTACATGGCGATCGCGGCCGGCGTCACCCCGGTCGGCGACGACGCGAACACGATCGTCCCGCTGCTCTTCGACGCGCAGTTCCCCGACTGGTTCGCCGGCATCGCCTTCGCCGCGGTCGCGATCGGCGCGCTCGTGCCCGCGGCGATCATGTCGATCGCCGCCGCGAACCTCTTCACGCGCAACATCTACGCCACCTACGTCAACCGCGCCGCCACGCCGGAGCAGGAGGCGCGCGTGAGCCGCATCGCCTCGCTCGTCGTCAAGGCCGGCGCCGTCGCGGTCATCCTCGCCCTCGACCCGCAGTTCTCGATCGACCTCCAGCTGATCGGCGGCGTGATCATCCTGCAGACGCTGCCGTCGCTCGTGCTCGGGCTGTGGCGGCTGGCACTGCACCGCTGGGCGCTGCTGGCCGGCTGGGCCGTCGGGCTCGCGACGGGCCTGTGGATGCTCTACGACACGCCGAACGCCACCACCGGCAAGGAGCACTTCGGCGGCTCGCAGTACGCGCTCAGCAAGCTCGGCATCGACACCGACTGGACGGTGTACACCGGCATCCTCGCGCTGCTGGCCAACCTGATCGTGGTGGTCGTCGGGTCGCTCGTGCTGCGGGCGGCCGGCGCGCCGCGCGACCGGGACGCGACGCGGCCGGAGGACTACGAGATCGACGCCCGCGACCCGCGCCTGCAGCGCCCGCCGGCCACCGCCGAGCAGGGCGCCGCGGCGCAGTGAGCGCTCGTCAGGAGGACGCGGCGCGGCTGCCGCTGCGCGTCCGCGCGCTCCCCGAGCGCGTCCGCGACGTCGAGCGCGAGCGCGCCGTCCCGTTGGCCGACCGGGTCGTGCGCGCGCGGCTCGAGGACGCCGCCCGGCGCGGCGCGGCCTCCTGCGGCTTGCGCTCCTTGGCGGGGATCTCCTCGACGACGACCGCCTTGGCGAGCCGCGGGATCTCCTTCTCGAGGAAGCTCGCCATCCGCTCCTCCTGGCGGCGGTGCTCCCGGGCGAGCTTGGCGGTCTCCGGGTCGTTGAGCGCCGTCGCGAGCGCCTCGATCCCGGTGTAGGTCGCGATCTCCTCGTGCTCGTTGAAGAACTCCGTCTTGGCGTTCTTGAGCATCTTCTCGTTCTCGCCGGTGCCGCGCAGCATGTGCATCGGCCCCTTCGCGAGCGAGACGCCCTTCTTGGCGACGGCCGTCGCCGTGTCCACCGCCTCGCCGACGACGCCCTGGTCCGCCTTGCCGCCGAGCTGCTTGATGCGGCGCTCCAGGTTCTTGGCCTGGGCCTTCGTCTCCTTGAGGTGATCCTGGAGGCGCTTCTTGTACGGCGCGCGCGTCGTCATCGAGATGTGCGCCTTCAGCGCCGTCTCGAGCTCCTTCTCCTTCTGATAGGCCTCGTTGAGGTACTGGATGAGCTTGAGCTCGCGTGAGGTGGGATCGGGCATGGCTCCCTCGGGTCGACAGCAGTCTCAACGGCGTCCTTTACCCGTATCCTCCGACCAGTCCACGAGATCTTGAGGTGCGCGAAACCATGGCCGTTGCCGTCCCGTTCGAGGAGAAGACCGACGAGCAGAAGGCGATCACCGAGATGGTGCGCCAGTTCGTCGACGAGCAGATCCTGCCCAACGCCGAGCACTACGACCACGAGGACGAGTTCCCCGAGCCGATCGTCGAGCAGATGAAGGAGCTCGGCCTCTTCGGGGTCACGATCCCCGAGGAGTACGGCGGCATGGGGCTCGACCTGACGACCTACGTGATGATCGTCGAGGAGCTCTCGCGCGGGTGGATCTCGATCTCCGGGATCATCAACACCCACTTCATCGGCTCCTACCTGCTCATGAAGTTCGGCAACGAGGAGCAGAAGCAGAAGTACCTGCCGCGGATGGCGACCGGCGAGATCCGCGCCGCGTTCTCGCTGTCGGAGCCGGAGCTCGGCTCGGACGTGCAGGCGATCAAGACGGCCGCCAAGAAGATCGACGACGGCACCTACGAGATCAACGGCCAGAAGATGTGGGTCACCAACGGCCTGCGCTCGTCGCTGGTGTTCGTGCTCGTCAAGACCGACCCCGAGGCGAACCCGCGGCACAAGGGCTTCACGTGCTTCATCGCCGAGAAGGAGGGCGGCGTCCACGAGAACACCGGCCAGTACGCCGGCCTGACCGTCCCGCCGCAGATCAAGAAGCTCGGCTACAAGGGCGTCGAGTCGACCGAGCTGGTCTTCGACGGCTACAAGTGCCCGGCCGAGAACATCCTCGGCGGCGAGGAGGCGGGCCTCAACAAGGGCTTCGCGCAGATGATGGACGCGCTCGAGGTCGGCCGCGCGAACGTCGCCGCCCGCGGCGTCGGCATCGCGCAGCGCGCCCTGGAGCTGGCGCTGAAGTACTCGCAGGAGCGCAAGACGTTCGGCAAGCCGATCGCCGAGCACCAGGCGATCCAGTTCAAGCTCGCCGACATGGCGACGCAGGTCGACGCCGCCCGGCTGCTGACCATCCGTGCCGCGCGGATGAAGGACGCCGGCCAGCGCTCGGACCTCGAGGCCGGCATGGCGAAGCTGTTCGCCTCCGAGGCCGGCCGCTTCTGCGTCGAGGAGTGCTTCCGCATCCACGGCGGCTACGGCTACTCGAAGGAGTACGAGATCGAGCGGCTCTACCGCGACGCGCCGCTGCTGCTGATCGGCGAGGGCACCTCGGAGATCCAGCGCATGGTCATCGGCCGCAAGCTGCTGCAGCGGCACAAGATCTGATCGTGTCGGGCGACGACCCCAAGGAGCTGATCGCGACGGGGGCGCGCAACTT
>DASTRJ010000169.1:0-13376 GCA_035761245.1 Capillimicrobium sp.
GTCGTCGACGCGCAGGCCGGCACCGTGACGCTGACCGCCACCGCGGGTGTGACCGCGCGCACCGGCGTCGAGATGGAGGCCATGACCGCCGCGGCGGTCGCCGCCCTCACCGTCTACGACATGGTCAAGGGCATCGAGCAGGGCGTCGAGATCGCCGAGGTCGCGCTGCTGTCGAAGACCGGCGGCAAGAGCGACTACACGCGCCCGGCCTGACGCTCGTCGACGACGACGGTGCGCGCGACGAAGTCGTGCAGCGCGCGACGCCGCTCGTCGATCAGGATCAGCCAGATTCCCGCCAGCAGAGCGGCCGCGCCGACGGCCAAGGCCGCGAAGCGCAGGACCGCGCGCCTGGGCCGGATCGCGTCGCCCGAGGCGGCGACGACCCTGATGCGCATGAGGCGGTTGCCGGGCGTCTGCCCGGTCGTCGACCAGAAGGTGGCGAAGTACCCCACGGACCAGAGGAGGTAGGCGGCGCCGCCTGCCGCGGCGATCCACGCCTCGAGGTCGCCGGAGACGCTCACCACGCTGAGCACGAGCGTCACGCCGGCGGCGACGACGATCGCGACGCCGTTGAGGATCGCCGCGTCGACGGCAAAGGCGATGGCACGCGTGACGAGCCCGATGTACGTCGGCGCGCCCGCCGCCGGAGGCGCGGCCGCGCGCGGGGACGGCCGGCTCCCGGCGACGGCGCTCATGGCGATCCATCGCCGGCGGCCGTCGGGCGGGCGCCGTCGCGGCGGCGGTGCAGCAGCCGGCCGACGGCGCGCTCGAGCCGCGCGTCGGCGCGTCGCGAGCGCTCGCCGAGCTCGCCGGCGACCTGATCGGCGAGCCCGGCGCCCTGCCGGGTGATCGCGCCGGTCACGGTCTCGCTGCCGACGACCGCCCCGACGACCCGCCAGAGCTCGTCACCTGCGAGCAGGCGGGTGACGGCCGCATCGGCCAGACGGCTCTCGAGCACCTCGGCGACGAGGCGGTCCATGCCCTCGCTCTCGAGGAGGCGCACGAGCAGGCGGTGGGTGCGGGGGTCGTCGACGACGGCGCACACCACGGCATCGAGCTCGGGGCCGGCGAGGAGCCGCTCGGCGAGCTGCGCGGCCACGCCTTCGGCGAGGAGCTCCTCGGCCACGCGCCCGGCGATCCCATGGCGCACGAGCGCCCGCACAGCGAGATCCGGGAGCGGACCGTCGGCCAGGGTGCGCACGGCGCGCTCGGCGGCCGGGCTGCCGAGGAGGACGTCCAGCCCCTCCTCCGTGTAGCGCCACGCCAGCGCCCGCTCGAGGATCGCCACCCCGCCGCGGCCGGCGGCGTCCGCGGCGCCGGCCGCCGCCTGCCGCCCCGCGCGCCGCCCCCACGCTCGCAGGCCGAGCGGATCGGGCACGCGCGGCGTCGCCATGCGCATCATGCGCCCACCGCCCGCCGGGCCTGCTCGCGCTGCGCCGTGCCCGCGCGCGCGCCGTTCGCGCCAGGCCCGTGGTTGCACGCCATGCGCCAGGACCGCAGCATCCGATGCACCGCCACCGCGCCGACCAGCGGCTCCGCAGGTGGCTCGAGCCGCGCGGGATGGAGCACGAACGGCTGGGTCTGAGGACCGCCGAGGCCGCCGTGGACCGAGATCAGCTCCTCGAACGCGCAGGCCTCCTCGGTGACCGCGTCGAAGAAGCTGTTGACCATCAGGTCGGCGACGTGCCGGAAGCCGTCCGTGCGCAGCAGATGCCGGGCGGCGTTCGGCGGGAAGGCCGCGAGCGGGTCCTCGCCGTCCACGTGGCCGTCCACCAGCCGCCGCACGCCGTGCGCGCCGATCGCGACCGCGCCGTGCTCGGCCGACCGCACGAGCACGAAGCCCACGTGCGGGTGCCGGCTGAGAGCCTCGACGAGCCCCGGATGGAGGGCCCGGATCTCCTCGAGGCTGAGGCGGCGCGGGCTCGCCATCAGGTAGACGAGCCCGAGGTTGCCCGAGCCGAGCACCACGGCCTCGCGGTCGAGCGCGCCACCCCGGTCGGGGCTGCCGTCGGCCTTGGTGCGTCCCGTCGCCTCGTCCACGGCCCGCTGGACCCCGGTGGCGTTCTCGTCACCGGCGGCCAGGCCATCCGCGCGGCCCGTGGACAGGTGGCGCTCGACGAGGTCGTCGAGCCCGTAGCCGTTGCGCTGCCGGAACGTCGCGCCCTGGGTCTGGCCATGGTCGGAGAGCACGACGATCTCGTACGGGCGCGGCGCGTAGCGGCGCGCGCGCTCGAGCATCCCGAAGCGCTGGTCGAGCTTGCGCAGCGCCGCGAGCGTGTCGCCTCGCTCGAGTCCCGAGTGGTGGGCGACCTCGTCGTAGCTGGCGAACGTCGCGTAGACGGCGGGCACGCCCCGGAACATGTCCTGCAGGACCGAGAAGACGATCAGGTCGCGCACGAAGACGCACATGCCGGCGCGCAGCAGCGGATAGCGCCCGCCGCGCGCGCCGCGCGGGCGGACGTCGCGGCGCCGCTGCGCCGTCGCGGCCACCAGCTCGATCGCCACCTCCCACGCCATTAGGACCAGCGTGCGCGTGACGTTGAAGCCGTTGGCCAGGAAGGCGCGGTACCCGGGGTTCGGCGCGCGCTCGTCGGCCAGGCGGCTGACCGTGAGGATGGCCTCGGCGGCCTCGCCGGACAGCAGGTTGCCGCGGCTCGTCCCGCCGCCCGCGAGCAGGCCGGCGCCGGTCGCATGGCGCCGCTCGATCGCCGCGCAGTCGTCCGGGCTGGAGCAGGCGACGAGGGTACGTGCCCCTTTGTCGACCCAGCGGAACGCCGGGATGTCGTCGTTGTCGCCGAGCAGGATCCCCGCCTGGCTGGCGCCGGTCTGCGACGAGAGGTCGGTCTCCCAGCCGAGCAGGCGGTGAGTGCCGTCCGCCAGCCAGCGAGCCATGTTCGGCGTCGTGCCGTCCTGGATCGCGCGCCGCAGCACGGGCAGGGCGAGCCCGTCGATCTCGAGGAAGAGGATCCCCGGCGCGTCGGTGCGCATCGGCGTCCCGACCCGCCGCGCGACGCGACGCGCGACCCGCAGCATGTAGGCGTCGTCGTCGTCGATGCCGGCCACCACGGCGACGCCGGCGCTCACGCCGGCGGCGACCAGCGCGACGGCGAGCGCGGCGCCGAAGCCGTCGACGTCGAGATGCTCGGGCACGAGCTCGGCGGCCGCGAGCACCATGGCGGCGTCGAGCGTGAGCACGAGCAGGAACCCGGCCGCGACGGTGAACGGGAGCCGCAGCGCCGCCAGCAGCGGCGGGAGGATCGCGTTGAGGACGCCGATGACCGCGGCCACGACGACGGCGCCGCCGAAGCCGCCGAGCGTCGCGCCCGGCACCGCCGCGGCGGCGAGCAGCAGCGCCAGCGCCGACGCGAGCCAGGCGGCCAGCAGCCGCAGTGGCCGCAGGCGCGGCCGCGCCGGCCGCCAGCCGACCGTCTCCGGCGCCTCGGCGACGAGCACCCCGGCTCCCTCCTCAGAGCGCGTCGCGCAAGCTCCGCACCTGGAAGGCGCGGATGATGTCGCCGACGCCCTGCATGAGCGCCCAGATCCCGGCGAAGACGAGCAGGACGTACGCCTTCTCGAGGAAGAACTGGCCACTCGTCCAGAACGCCATGATGATCATCGCGACGCCGGCGATGAGCCCGAACCACCAGGCGCCGTTCGTGTCGCGCTCCAGGAACGCCTGCACGATCCACCAGGTGGCGATGCACAGGAACAGGAACCCCAGGATGTCGGCGAGCCCGGCGAACGTCTCCTTGGGGTTGACGAAGCAGATCACGCCGGCGGCGACGAACAGGACCCCGAAGAGGGCCCAGAGCCAGCGCAGCGAGTCGACGAACGCGGCGAGCGCGAGCTGCTGCACGCCGGCTACGACGAACATGATCCCGACGATGATCCCGATCGTGGTGATCGACGCCTGGTCGAACTGCAGGATGACCAGCGACGCAGCGATCCACGCGATGCCGACGGCGAGCCACAACCACCACAGGCCCGCCACCACGCGCGCTGCCGCGCGCGTGTCCTCCGGCATCCGCATGGTCGCGCGCTCGAGGTCGGGCGCGGCGGCCGAACCGCTCATGACGTCCCCCTTGCGGTAGGTCGGTGGAGCGCCGGGCACGCCCGGCGCGAACGATCAGACGTGCTCCAGCACACGATGCTTCGCCTCGGTGAACTCCGCGTCGTCGAGGGCGCCGGCGTCGTGCAGCGCGGTCAGGCGCTCGAGCTGCGCGATCCGGTCCTCCTCGGCCACCGCGGGGCGCGTGACGGTCGTGCCGTCGCCGCCGTCGGTCCCCGCCGGTCGCGGGGTGGCGCGCGCCTCGCGAGCGCGGTCGACCGCGCGCGCGACCGCTGCGGCCCCGGGCACGCCCGGGCCGCGCACGGCGTCCGGGAACTCCCGCCGCGCCTGGCGGCGCAGCACCTCGACGCCGGCGACCAGCAGCGCCAGCAGCACGAGCGTGGGAAGCACGCGGCGGGTCCCCTGGGTGGGACCCCACAGGAGGATGAGCAGGACGACGGCGGCGACGACGCCGTAGGTCAGCTCCGCGCTGCGCAGGTAAGGCGCCAGGCCGCGGCGGATCCCGACCGCCGCACGGGTCGGGCCGGCCAGCCACGCGCCGATCACGACGATGATGCCGTAGGCGATGGTCGCCCACGCCACCTCGGCGAGCAGCGACGTCCCGATCCGCCAGACCGACTCGGCGGGCTCGCGCGCTGCCGCGGTGGTGGCGAGCGCGTCGACGACCACGTCGCCGGCGAGCGCGCGCACGACGAGCGCGACCGCGCCGGCGAAGACGAGCCCGATCCCGGCGCCGCGCAGGGTCTCCCGGCGGCGGCCGCGGGCGAGCGCGATGGCCGCGGCGAAGGCGGCGAGCATCAGCAGGACCAGGACGAGCGCGAGCGGCTTGAGCAGCTTGCCGATGGTCTGCACCGTGTCGAGCTGATCGGACCGGAGGATGACGATCGTGGCGGCGCCCTCCGGCAGCCGGTCCGCGACCTTGCCGCCGATCCCCGTGCGCTCCGCGATCTGCGCGACGAGCGCCCGCAGGTCGAGCGCGACCGTGCCCTGGTCGGTCGAGACGACGTCGCCTCCGCCCTCGACGACGTCGACGAGCGTCGCGTGCGCGGCGCGGTTGGCCTCCTCCCAGGCCTCCTGCACGCGCGGCCGGTCGAGCGCTCGCCGGGCGAGGTCCTCGGCCCCGCGGCGCAGCGCGCCGGCGGCCGGCGGCGCGATCGGGTCCAGCCGCGGCGGCAGCGCCTCCTCGAGCTCGGCGGCGACGTCGACGTTGGCGTAGAGCCGGTCGACGAGGAAGTTGGCCACGGCGGTCTGGACGGCGGGATCCTCGAGCAGCTCCGAGCTCGTGTCGGTCCACTCGTCGGTGTCGAGCGCCTGGCGGCTGACCCACAGCGCCAGGATCGCCAGCACGGCGAGCAGCGTCCCGGCGACGACGAGCGTGCGGCTGGCGACGCGCCGCCCCATCTAGAGCCCCAGCAGCTGACGCTTCTTCGCCTCGAACTCCTCGGCGCTGACGATGCCCTGGTCGCGGAGGGCGGCGAGCCGCTCCAGCTCGCCGAGGTAGCCCGGCTCGGCCGGGGGGGCCGCGGCCGGCGAGCCGGACGGCTGCGCCTCCGTGCCGCCCGCCGGCTCGAAGTCCTGGCGCATCCCCATGCGCGACTCCATCAGGCTCCGCCGGCGCTGCATGCGCGACGCGGTCCGATACATCTGGCGCGTCTGCATCCTGGTCGCGGCGCGATCGGCGAGCAGTCCCATCGTTCGACTCCTTCCGTCAGCTCCGGGACCCTGCCCCGGCGGCTTGGATCTCGTCGAGCTCCGCCGCCATCGCGGCGAGCTCGGCGGCGACCGCGGCCACCGCCTCGACCGTCAGGAACCCCTCCCCGATCGGCACGCCTCCGGCGTCCCGCACGGCGCGCTTGAGCTCGCGCGCCCACACGTGCTCGAGCAGGAGGAGCCCCACGGCGTAGCCGGGCGGCATCGACGCCGCGAGGGCGAGCGCGTCCTCCTGCGTCATGCCGAACGCCCGCTCCTCGGCGGGCGGCGGCGCGCTCGGCGCCGAGCCATCCCCGTCGAACGGGAAGCCGAGCAGCGCGCCGACGATGCCCCCGAGGTCCTCGCCCTGGTGCTCGAGCGCGACGAGGTCGCCGGTCTCGCCGTCGCGCGCGACGAAGAGCAGGTCGAGCAGCCGGATCGTCCCCGCCTGCTCGAGCCGCTCCAGCTCGGCCCAGACGCGGCCCTTGAAGTCCGCGTCCGGCCCGAAGCCGATCGCGACCAGCTGGACCGGGCCGATGCCGGCAGGGGTGGTCGCTGCGGCCATCGCGCTCATTCCTCCCCGAAGCCGTAGACGGTGAGGCCGTAGATGATCATCCCGTCGAGGACGAGCATGACCGTCGACCACAGCGGATAGGCCCCGATCGCCAGCAGGGTCAGCATGGCGTGCACGAGCGCGAGGCCGATCCCGAGGATCGCGCCCACGGCGGAGCGAGCGAGGATGAGCAGACCGGCGGCGAGCTGGGCGGCCGCGACGCAGAGGTAGATCACACCCCACATCGACAGGTCGCCGAACAACAGCTCGTCCACCGCGAAGTAGTCGTCGTTGACGAGCGCCGAGATCCCCCAGATGACGTTCAGCCCGGCAGCGCCGATGAACAGCACCGCGGCGAAGACCATCCAGCCGCTGCCGCTCGTGCGGTGGGCCGCCGCACCGTCGTACCCCTGCTCGACCCGCGGCCCGGTACGCATCTCCTGCTGAGCCATGTGCCGGCTCCTTCCGCGTCTGTTTGCCTGCGGTGCGACTCTCGCGCCGCCGCGCGGCGCGGACAACCCTGCGCACCCGCTTCCGGAGGTGGGGTGCGCATCACCACCCGCCCGGGCCCGGCCGGCTCAGCCCGGCTCGCGCTCGGCGAGGTAGATGAGCGCGGCCTTGACCCGGCGGCTGACGTCCATCGCCTGCGACAGCCCGAGCTTGAGGAAGATCGCGTTGATGTGCTTCTCGACGGCCCGCTTGGTCAGCACGAGCTCATCGGCGATCCCCTGGTTGCTGTGGCCGCGCGCGACGAAGGCGAGGATCTCGAGCTCGCGCGGCGTGAGCTCCCCGAGGCGCGACCGCTCGGCCCGCCGCCGCTCGGCGATCAGGCCCTCGACGACGGCGGCGTCGACGACCGAGCCGCCGGCCGCGACCGCCTCGATCGCCGTGACGAGCTGCCCACGGTGCTGAACGCGATCCTTGAGGAGATAGGCGCGACCGTGCGAGCCGCCGTCGAACAGCGCCAGGCCGTAGCGCGGGTCGGCGTACTGGCTCAGCACGACCACGCCGACCTCGGGATGGTCGGCGCGCAGCGCGTTGGCGACCTCGAGGCCCTCGTCGGTCTGCGTCGGCGGCATCCTGATGTCCGTGACCACGACGTCCGGGCGCTCGCGCTCGATCGCCGCCATCAGCGCCGAGCGATCGCCGCACGTCGCGACGACGTCGATGCCGTCGGCGGACGCGAGCACATGCGCGAGCGCCTCGCGCACGAGGTAGCTGTCGTCGGCGAGCACCACGCGGATCTCGCGCGCGCCGGCGACCGCGTGGGTCGCGGTGGCGTGTCCCCCGCCGGCCATGCGCTCACTATCCACCTCGACCCACCGCCGCGTCAAACGCACGCGGCGGGACTCGTGCACGCACCCCACGGATCGTGGGGGGCGTGCCCTTGCCCGGCGATCGAGGCGACGGGAGCTTGAGCGGACACGCCCCACCACCCAAGGGAGACCGCGATGGGCAACCTCATTGCCGTGGCCTACGACGAGCTCGACACGGCACAGAACGTCATGCGGACGCTCAACGAGCTCAGCGTCGAGCACGCGATCGCGCTCGACGACGCCGTGATCGTGGAGCATCGCCCCGACGGCAAGATCAAGCTCCATCAGACGATGAAGCCGGCTGCCGCGGGCGCGGCGGCCGGGGCGCTGTGGGGCGGCCTGATCGGACTGCTGTTCCTGGCGCCGTTCGTCGGCATGGCGGTCGGCGCCGCCGCCGGCGGGGCCACCGGCGCGATGGCCGATGTCGGCGTCGACGACCGGTTCATGAAGCATCTCGCCGAGGATCTGCAGCCGGGCACGGCGGCCGTGATCCTGCTCGTCCGCGAGTCCACCCCCGACAAGGTGCTGCCCCGTCTCAGCCCGTACGGAGGCCGCGTGATCCACTCGTCGCTGTCGGACGACGCGGAGGCACACCTGCGCGAGGCGCTCAGCACGCCCGCCTCGTAGGCGGGTGGGCGGCCCGGCTGCCGCAGCCCCATGAGCCCGCCCGGCCGCAGTCCTCGAGCCTGGACCGCCGCCGCCGCCCGCCACCGGCGGCCGGCGGCGGAGCCGGTCTCGGTCCTCGCCGTCGATGACCAGGCGGCGTTCCGGCGCGCGCTGCGCGAGCTGATCGGCGCGACTGCGGGCTTCGAGCTCGTCGGGGAGGCGGCGAGCGGGCCGGAGGGCATCGCCATGGCGCGCGAGCTCGCGCCCGACCTCGTGCTCGTCGACGTCCGCATGCCCGACATGGACGGCCTCGAGACCGCGCGCCGCCTCGCGGCGGAGCAGACGCCGTCCGTCGTGGTGCTGATCTCGCTCGAGCCGACGACCGAGGATCCCGAGGCGGTCGGCGCCGCGGCACATGTCCTCAAGCAGGACCTCTCCACCGCGACCCTGCGCGAGCTGTGGGACGCCCACGACCCGGCCCGCTCGCGCCGGTAGCGGTCAGCAGCTGGAGCTGACCGCGTCCGACAGGCGCCGGAACGCCTCCTGGACCTCCGAGATCTGCGTGCCGACGGCGCCGAGCGTGCCGGCCGACGGCGAGGCGACCGCCTTCTCGACGGACGTCCCGAGCGCCGACACGGAGCTGCGCAGGTCGTCGGCCTCGGAGCCGTACTCGTCCTGAGCCGAGTCGGCGAGGGCGCGTGCGTCGGCCTCGACCCGCCGCAGCTGGTCGCGCAGCGCGTTGACGCCCTCGGCCACGACGTCGACCTCGGCGACCCCGGAGATCGACTGCTGCAGCGCATCGCGGTCGGCGCAGTACGACGGCTCGTCGTCGCCACACGCGACCAGCGCCACCGACAGCGCGGCCACGACGGACGCGGCGGCCCGAGCGGATCGCATCACCGCACCTCCGGCTTCATCGGGATCGGCACGTGGCCTCGCAAGACGGTCCCGACGTGCGGCGCCGACGCCATCGCGAGGTCGCCTCCGGCCGCGGCGACGCGGTCGCGCATGTTGGCCAGGCCCTGCCCGTCGGACGGCGCTCCGTCGCGAGGGAGGCCGGCCCCGTCGTCACGGACGCTGAACCGCAGCTCGCCGGCGGTCTGATCGAGCTCGACCTCCACGCGCCGCGCGCCATCGGCGTGCTTGAGGGCGTTCTGCCACGCCTCGAGCACGCAGAAGTACACGGCGCTCTCGATCTCAGGGGAGTAGCGGCCGACGCGGTGCGCCGCGAGCTCGACGGGCAGCGGCGACCGCCGCATCGCCGCGCGCAGCGCCTCCGGCAGCCCGCGGTCGGCGAGCAGCGGCGGGTAGACCCCGTGCGCCAGCGCGCGCAGCTCGTCGATCGCGTCGTCGACCTCGGCCTCGAGCTCGCGGAGGCGGCCGGCGGCCGCATCCGCGTCCCGGCGGACGAGCTCCTCGGCGAGCTGCAGCTCGATGCGCAGCGCGACGAGTCGCTGCTGGGCGCCGTCGTGCAGATCGCGTTCCAGGCGCCGGCGCTCCCGGTCGGCGCTCGCAGCGATCCGCGCCCGGGACCTCCGGACCTCACGCGTCGCCGAGCCGACCTCCTCGATGAGGCGCCGCCGGTCGATCGCGGTCGCGCCGATGGCGGATCCGGCGCGGAGCAGCAGCGGCTCGGATCGCAGCGCCTCGTCGTGGATCACCGCGGCGGCGGGTCGCCCCCCGACCTCGATGACGGTGACCGCGCGTCCGCTCCCGGCCGCCGGGAGCCGCACCGGAGCGCCATCGGCATCCGTCCACCGGACCGGTGCGTCCGCCGACGCCGGGAACACCACGTCGACGCCCGGGTCCTCGAAGGCCCGGGCGAACGCGCGCCGCAGCCAGGAGCCGTCCGGCTCCTCGCGCACGGCGAGCGCGAGCCGGCCGAGCACGCCGGCCGTGAAGATCTGCCACCGGAGCAGCCCGGCGAGGAACGCGAGCGCCAGGGCGGGCAGGGCAAGGGCGAGCAGCCACGCCACGGCCTCGAGCCCGGGCGCATCCGGGTCGACGGCGCGAACCGCGATCGCCGCGGCGAGCAGCGCCGCGCGCAGCATGGCGATCGCCAGCGCGGGAGCGAACATCCGCCGTGCCAGCGGTGATGCGGCCACGGCCCGGCTCCAGAGCCGCCCCACCACGGCGAGCATGACGAGCGAGACGAGGACGGCGCCGCCGGGGCGCAGCACGGCATCGACGACGGCGGGCTCGTGCGCGAACGGGAACACCGCGTTGGGTGGGCAGCCGGCGGTGCAGCTCGTGTACGGCGACGGCACCTCGAAGTCGGCGGCGAGGACGAGCCGGGGGGCGAAGGCGACCGCGACGACGATCGCCGTCGCGACGACGAGGAGCCGGTCGGCGCGACCGGGGAGCCGACCGGTCGGGAACGCGAGGATGAGGTAGACGAAGACGAGCTCCATCAGCCATCCGGCGGCGCGTCCCGCCGTGTATGGGCCGGCGTCGCGGGACTCCGCCAGGTTCGCGGCGAAGCAGGTGGCGCCCGCCGCGATCAGCAGCAGGCCGAATCGCTCGCCAGGTCTCCGCCGCCACGCGTAGAGCCCGACGGCGCATGGCGTGAAGACGATCGCGGCTCGTGCCAGCGCGACGAGCGCGGCATGGCCGTGCGCACCGGTCGCGGCGATCGCGGCGGTGATCGCCGTCGCGGTGATGATCGCGAGCGCGCCGGCCACCACCCGACCGCGACGCGCGCTCCCGTGCGCCGTGATCGCCGCGGCCGGTACCGCGATGTCCATGATCAGACTCTACGCCTCCGTCCGACTTCGGACATGCCGGGTTTCCCGTAGTCCGTCGGCGGCGTGCTGCGGGGCGGGCCGGCCCGGCAGCCCGCGCGTCGCCCACAGACCCAGCAGGGCGAAGGCCCCGACCGCGGCAAGCGCCCGCTCCAGCCCGTGCAGCTGGGCGGCGCCGTAGTCGGCCGCGACGGCGCTCGCCTGATCGGCGGGCAGGCCGGCGTCGCGCACCGCCCGTTCCACGTCGGCGACCGGCACCACCGGCAACCCGTCCTCGGCGGCGGCGACGACCGCGTCGCGCGCGGGCGGCGGCAGGTCCGGGTTCTCCTGGATGCGAGCGGTGAAGCTGGTCGTGAGGGCTCCGATGAGGATCGCGCCGATGAGCGCGGTGCCGAGCGACGCGCCGAGGTTCTGCGCCGTCCCCTGCAGGCCGCCCGCCTCGTTGACCTTCTCCGGTGGGACCGACGACATGATCACGTTGCTGAGCTGGGAGAGCAGCAGCCCGGCGCCGACGCCGAAGAGCACGAGCGCGAACGCGAACGTGGTGCCGTCGAGCTGGACGTCGACCGTGCTCAGGAGCACGACCGACGCCGCCGCCACGGCGAGCAGCCCGGCCTGCGCGACGCGCTTGGGCGCCCACCCGGCCGCGAGCCGTGGACCGGCGAGCGCGGCGGCGAACATCGCGACGGACATCGGGAACAGCCGCTTGCCCGTCTCGAACGCGTCGAAGCCCAGGACGACCTGGAGGTAGACCGGCATCGCGAAGAAGGTTCCGAGGAGGAGCAGCTGCTGGATCGTCAGCGTGGCGAGCCCGGCGCGCAGCCGCTCGTCGCGCAGCAGCGACCGATCGAGCAGCACGTCGCGGCCCGCCCGCTCGCGCCGCTGCTCCCAGGCCACGAAGCCGGCCAGGCACCCGAGCCCGGCCAGGATCAGGAACGGAACCGCCGAGAACCCGAACGGCGTGATCTCCTCGCCGGCGATCGTCATCGCGCCGCGTGGCTCGACGAGGCCCCACTCGCTGCTCTTGAGGATCCCGAAGACCGCCAGGGCGAGTCCCGATGACGAGATGAGCACGCCCACCACGTCGAGCCTCGGCCGCCGCGCGAGGCGTGGCGACGGCCGCAGCCGCCGCCGCGCGACCAGGATGCCCAGGACGATGACGACCTCGCCGGCGAACACGTAGCGCCAGCTCAGCTCGGTCGTGACCCAGCCGCCGATCAGCGGCCCGGCCGCCACGGCGGCACCGGCCACCCCGCCGATCACGCCGAAGGCGAGCGCCCGCTGAGCGCCGTCGTACGTGGCAGCGACGAGCGCCACGATCGCCGGCATGACGAGGGCGGCGCCGATGCCTTCGACGAGCGACCAGCCGACGAGCAGCACGGCGAGGCTCGGACTCAGCGCCGTGGTGAGCGACCCTGCTCCGTAGATCGCCAGCCCGAGGGCAAACGTCCGCTCGCGGCCGAGGATGTCCCCGAGCTTCGCGCCCGCGAGCATCAGCGCGGCCATCACGAGGGTGTAGGCGGTGATCGCGAGCTGGACGCCCTGGATCGTCGTGTCGAGGTCGTCGACGATCTGCGTGATCGAGACGTTCATCACGCTGCTGTCGAGGACCATCACGAACTGCGCCGCGGCGAAGACGGCGATCGGCAGCCACATGCGCTGCCGGTCCGGCGGCGGATCGCGCGTCGAGACGGCGCCCGCGGCGGGATCGGCCCTCACACGAGCCTCGAGGCGTCGGGCGAAGGCGACGCGATCGCGCCCGGAGCCTCCGGCGCCGACCGGGCCGCGGCGAGATCGCCGGCGATGCGGGTGGCCGCGGCGAGCAGGGGCGCCGCGAGGATGAGCCCGACGGCGCCGAACAGCGCGCCGCCGGCCATCGTGGCGACCAGCACGGCGAGCGGATGGAGGCCGAGCGCGGCGCCGTAGGCGATGGGCTGTACGAGCTGCTGCAGGATGCCGTTGGCGAGCAGCTGGACGACGATCATCGCGGCCGCCTCCTGCGGCCCGGCGCCGCCGAGCGCGATCAGGACGACGAACACCCCGGCGCCCCACGCGCCGAGGTACGGGACGTAGGCCCCGAGGAACGTCACGGCGGCGATGGCGGCGAGCTGAGGGACGCCGAGCACGAGCGCGCCGAGCACGACGACCGCGGCGTTGAAGAGCGCGACGATCGTCACCCCGAAGAAGTAGCCGCGCAGCGACTGGATCACCCGGTCGCCCATGCCGTGGGCGACCGCGACCGGCACGCCCAGGTGGCCCTCCGCCCACCCGCGGATGAGCGGGCCGTCCTTGAGGAGGAAGAAGAGGGACAGGATGGTGAGCGCGAGGAAGACCACGAGCGACGAGAGCGCCGAGAGCCCCGTGCCGAGGCCGTGCAGCAGCGCGGGCACCGCGCTCGACAG
>DASTRJ010000170.1:0-18691 GCA_035761245.1 Capillimicrobium sp.
ATCGCCCGCGCGCTCGCCGACAAGGCGCGCACGATCCGCATCCCGGTCCACGTCGTCGAGAAGCTCAACAAGATCGGCCGCGCCGAGCGCAAGCTCGTCACCGAGCTGGGCCGCGAGCCCACCGCCGAGGAGATCGCCGAGGTCACCGGCATCGACCCGGAGGAGGTCGACTCGATCAAGCGCTCCGCTCAGGCGCCGGTGTCGCTGGAGAAGCCCGTCGGCGACGAGGAGGAGTCCGAGTTCGGCCAGTTCATCGCCGACGAGCGCGCCGAGTCGCCCTACGAGCGCGCGGCGGAGATCCTCACCAAGGAGGCGCTCCGCGAGGCGCTGGAGAACCTCTCCTACCGGGAGCGCCGGGTGCTCGAGCTGCGCTACGGCCTCGGCGGCGAGCATCCGCGCACGCTCGACGAGGTCGGGCGGACGTTCAACGTCACGCGCGAGCGCATCCGCCAGATCGAGAACCAGTCGCTCAAGAAGCTCCAGTCGCTCGCGGAGGCCCAGAAGCTCCGCGACGTCGCCTAAGGCCCTGTCCGGGACGCCGCGTCTCGCGCGGCCCGACGACCTCGAGCGGGTCGTCGCCATCTACAACGCCACGATCCCGGGGCGGATGGCGACGGCCGACCTCGAGCCCGTCAGCGTCGAGCAGCGCCGGCCGTGGTTCGAGCAGCGCGACCCGACGCGGCGCCCGATCTGGGTGCTGGAGCGCGGCGGCGACGTCGCCGGCTGGCTCAGCGTCAACGACTTCTACGGCCGGCCCGCGTACGCCGCGACGGCCGAGCTCGGCGTCTACGTCGCCGCCGAGCACCAGGGCAGCGGCGTCGGCCGCACCCTGCTCGAGCATGCGATCGCCGAGGCGCCGCGCCTGGCCGTGACGACGTACCTCGCCTTCGTCTTCGCGCACAACGCGCCGAGCATCGGGCTGTTCGAGCGCTTCGGGTTCGCACGCTGGGGCGACCTGCCGGGCGTGGCGCTGCTGGACGGGCGTCCGACCGATCTGGCCATCCTGGGCCGGCGCGTCTGACGGCCGGCGTCACGCGGAGCCGGCCAAGCGCCCGACGATGCAGTCACGGGCGCTCTGCTCGTCGAAGACCACGATGTCGTCGATCCCCGTGATCGTGAGGTACAGGCGCTCGCCGAACTCGACGCGGACGGGCGGATCGAAGGCGAACGCCACGCCGCGCACCGGCCCGACCTCCACGACGGTCTCCCCGAGCGGTCGCCCGTCGCGCGCGTCCTGGTAGATCCCCACCTTCGCCCGGTGGGTCGCCACCGGGTCGGTGGAGGCGATCGAGAGGACGCCGCCGGTCACGGTCGTGCCCACGGCCGTGAACGCATCGCCCCAGTAGCGCCCTGCGGGAACGGCGTGCGGCACATCGTCGGCTCCGCCGGCACACGCGAAGTGCGTGACCGGCGTGCCCGGCGGGATGCCCGGCCACAGGTCGCGGCAACGCGGCACCGTGCCGGCCGACGCGCCGTCGACCGGCCGCAGGTAGACGCCGGACACCCAGCTGCCGTCGCCCAGGCGCATCCAGACCTCGGAGGTCATCCCGAGGTCCGTGACGAGATCGCCCTGCACGTCACAGCTCACCCCGACGCGCGTGCCCTCGGCGAGCTTGGGGTTGACGATCTCGTGGCTGTAGCCGGGGCCGCGCCGGCGCCTGAGGCCGCAGTCGGTCGCCTCGCACGTTCCCTGCACGATGAACGGTGCGGTGCCGGGGGGCGTGAGGTCGTTCGTCCCGCCGGACTGTCCCTTGTAGATGAACTCGAGGCCCGCCCATGCGACCCACCGGCGGTGGCCCGGGGGCGAGGAGCGGTAGTTGGCCTCTTCGATGAGGATCGAGTCGCCGTCGACCTCGAGGACGTAGGCGACGTGACCGTAGAAGCCCGCGTGCTGCTGATGCGGCTGGAAGACGGCGACGGCTCCGACCTCGGGCGTCGATCCGACGGCGAAGCCGTGTTTCCTCGCGCTACGGGCCCAGTTGCGCGCGTCCCCGCCCGCGCCCTCGAAGAACGGGAGATCGGGTCGCAGCGTCGCGACGTACCAGGTGCATTGCCCGCGCGGGTAGAGGTTGGCGCCGTCGGAGCCTTGCCCCGTCCCCGGATCCGGCGCCGGATACCGCCCGCTCACGATCGCGCCCGAGATCAGCCGACCGGTTCCGTCGCCGTCTGGCCCCGCCTGGACGCGAAAGCGCCGATGGGCGGTGGCCCAGCCGCTGCCGAGCCGGCACCGCACCCGCGCTCTCCAGCGCCCGGCGGGAACGTCGTCGGCCACGCGCCAGCGCCAGCGAGCGCCGCCGTGGTGTCCGGTGCGGACGTCCCCGAGCCGGGAGGACCGGCGCCCGAGCCCGACCCGTCCACGGCACAGCGCACCGGGCGACGTACGGACGTACAGCGTCACCTCGAGCCGGTCGTCGCCGCCGGTTGCCTGGTGCGTCAGCGCGATGGCGCGGGCCCCCGCGGCGGCGGCCGGCTCGCACGAGGCTGCGCCGAGCACGAGGGCGAGGGTGGCGGCGGCGGCGAGGTGACGGGTCATCGGTGCTCCTGGTCGGGGGCCGGGCCGGGCGCCGGGTCCGGAGGCTCCGGGCAGCGGTCGATCATCGGATCGAACGTCCCCCGGCCCGACGTGCTGACGAAGCGGTCGAAGATGTAGGTCCCGTCGGCGAGGCGGTCCCAGACGCGGGGCCCCGAACGGTCTCCGGGCATCGGCTCGCCGAGGGTCTGGCAGATCACGACGACTTCCGACTCGTCGGGCAGCCGCCCGTACGAGGTGAAGGAGGAGCCCGGGAGCCTGCGCCGGTGCAGGCCGCAGCTTCCGGCCGCGCACGTGCCCTGGACTCGATACGTGGCGTGGACCTTGGAGCCGACCGCGGAGGTGCCGGCTCGGAGCGCGACCAGGGTCAGCGCGGCGATCACGGCGAGCACGAACGCCGCAGCCGCGTACGTGACGGGCCGGCGTCCGGCCGTCGGGGCGACCGGGATCCAGCCCGCGACGCCGCGCCCGACCAGCCACAGCACCCCCACGGCGAACGCCACGACGACGACCCCGCCCTGCCACGCCTGCGGGACGGCCGACGTCATCGCGACCAGCCCGACGCCGATGCCGGCGAGGACGATGGCCACGACCGCGCCGAGCGCGATCCGGGTGCGAGCCGCAGCGCCGCCGGCCCGGCGGTCGAGGAGCCCCTCGGCCACGAGCACCGCGAAGAGCATCGGCACGACGACGTCGAACAGCTCGTGACGGATGACGGTCGAGATCATGGCGACATCGCTCGCGGCGGTGCGGCGGACACGGGGCCGGGGAGTGCATCCGCCGGATACAGAAACAACGATGTACCTTAATCGCGCGGCTCGTTGGTGGCTGAGCGATTCGGCCACCGACCTGGTCAGGCGTCCCTCCCGGGTCTAGGGTCCGCGCCCATGCAAACCACCCTGGCGCAGTTCAACGAGACCGAGTCGCAGGACGCGTTCTCGCTGCAGAACTCGAAGATGCTGAAGGTCCGGCTGGACGCGGTGACGATCCAGGCGCGCGTCGGCTCGATGGTCGCCTACCAGGGCGACGTCACGTTCGAGCACGCCGGCAGCGGCGGCGCGATGAAGTTCCTCAAGAAGAAGCTGACCGGCGAGGGCGTCCAGCTCATGAAGGTCACCGGGAGCGGCGAGGTGTTCCTGGCCGACAGCGCCCAGGACATCCACCTGGTCCGCCTCGAGAACGAGTCGATCACGATCAACGGCAAGAACGTCCTGGCCTTCGACGCCGGCATCGAGTGGGACATCAAGATGTTCAGCGGCGCCGCGAGCATCGCGGGTGGTGGCCTGTCGAACGTGGAGCTGAAGGGGACCGGCTGGGTGGCGATCCTCTCCGACGGCCCGCCCGTCCTGCTCGACGTCGCCTCCAAGCCGACGTTCGCGGACGCGCAGGCGGCGATCACCTGGTCGGAGGGCGTGAGCGCGTCGCTGAAGACGGACTACAAGATGAAGGACCTCATCGGCCGCACCTCCGGCGAGACGATCCAGCTCGCGTTCCAGGGGCAGGGCTGGGTGCTCGTGCAGCCGTCCGAGGGCACGGTCACGAACTCGCTGGCCAGCCAGCTCGGGCAGTAGCCCGCGCGCGCCATGTCGCGGGTCCCGGTCAGACCGGGACCCGCAGCACCGGCACGAGCGGGCTGGCCGCCGCGATCGCCTCGACGACGACCGGGTCGAACTGCGAGCCGGCGTGCCGGCGCAGCTCCTCGACCGCGTGCTCCGGCGAGCGCGGCGCCGCGTGCGGGCCGCCGGCGACGATCGCCGCCCAGGCGGCGCAGGCTCCGACGACGCGGCTGGCCAGCGGTATCCGCTCGCCGGCGAGGCCGTGCGGGTAGCCGGCGCCGTCGAAGCGCTCCTGGTGGAAGAGCACGATCGCGGCGACCGCCTGCATCCCGGGGATGCCGGCGAGGATCTCGCTGCCCCACTCGGGATGGTGCTCGACGAGGTGCGCGTCGACCGGCGCGAGCGGGCCGGCGCGCCGCAGCCGTGCGCGGGGCACGCGCAGCATGCCGACGTCGTGCAGTCGCGCGGCCAGCACGATCTCGGCCTGGGTGCGCGGGTCGTCGGGCGCCAGCCGCTCGGCGACGAGCCTGGCGAGCGAGACGATCAGCGCCGCGCGATGGCGCTCGTCGTCGTCGCGCCCGCCGGTCATCGAGAGCGCCTCGAGCTGCGCGCGCACCGACTCCGTCGGCCACGGCCCGGCGGTGGGGAGGGTGAGCGCCTCCGCCACGAGCTCGGCCATCTCCCCAAGCAGGTCGAGATCGCCGGGCGTGAAGCAGTGGTCGGGGTCGTCCCGGCGGACGGTCAGCTCGCCGTGCATGCGCCCGCGCACGAGCAGCGGGGTCGTCGCGATCGCCTCGTCGTCCAGGGCGCGGGGCGGCTCGGCGTCGCCGTGCCGCAGCTCGCAGGCGTCGGCGCCGAGCACCTGGGCGGTGAGCGCCACGAGGCGCTGCGCGTCCGGCGGGCCGACGTCGGTCAGGAGATCGGCCGACGAACCGCGGGCGAAGCGTCGCGCTGTGGTGACCGCGGGCGCCGCCGGCTGGGGCGGCGGCGGTGGGGACATCGTCTTCGGCGGTGGCGGCGGCGCCTCCCGGTCGCGCTGCCGGTCGGCGTGGGCGGCGACGCGCAGGACGGCGAGGATCCCCGCGGCGACGACCGCCCAGATCGCGACGATCGCCAGCAGCGGCCACGGCACGGCGTCGAGCATCGCGAGGACCTTCGGCGCGCCGGCGCTCGGCTCGGCGCCGAGGAGGCGCTCCGCCGGTCTCCCGCGGGGCGTGTAGGCGGCCCCCTCGGCGTCGCGCGCGTCGATCGGCCAGTCCCACCACAGGATCCCGTCCAGCCACGGCACGTCGTCCCAGGCCGCGATCGCGGCCTCGTAGGCGCGTTCCTGCGCCTCGACGTCGAGCGGGCCGTCGCCGGCGCCCGCCCGGGCCGGGTCGACCGCGGCCTGCGGCCGGGCCGCGTAGCCGAGCTCGGTGAGCAGCACCGGGCGGCCGGTCCGCTCGCTCAGGCGCCGCAGCTCGTCGACGTGCGGGCGCCATGCGGCCTCCAGGGCGTCGGCGCTCGCCCCGGGCGCGTCGGCGAGCGGGTAGTAGGCGTCGACGCCGATGACGTCGAGCGACGGCCAGAAGCCCACCGCCGTCGCCTCGTCCCAGTTGGCCGCGTAGGTCAGCGTCCCGCCGAAGCGCTCGCGCGCTCGCGCGACGAGGTGCTCGAACGCCGCCGTGTCGCTCGAGAGCGACCGCAGCTCGACGCCGACGGTGAGCGCGTCGGCGCCGCCGTGCTCGGCCAGCTCGGCGTAGTGGTCGACCATCGCCCCGTAGCTCACCCACCAGGCGGCCCGGTCGCTCGGGTGCAGGTCGCCGCGGAAGCTGCCGTCGCGCACGTCGACGTGCGGCTTGAGCAGCACCGACAGGCCCCGGTCGCGGGCGGCGCGGATCGTCGCGAGCACCGACGCGTCGCTCGGCGTGCGCTCGGGGTCGGGCGCGACGGTCGAGTCGGCGAGGTCGTCGACGTACCAGGTCGTGACGACCGCGACGCGCTCGAGCCCGAGGTCGTCGACGCGCTCGAGCGCCTCGGCGACCGCGGGCGCGCGGTAGCCGTCGCGTGCGTACGCGGTGATGTTGACGCCATCTCCGTGCGGCCCGGCCGCCAGCACGGCGGCCGCGAGCACCCCTGCCCCGAGCCCCATGGGGCAGGGTTCTACTCCTCGCCGTTGACGTTCGTCCAGTGGTTTGCCCCGATTGGGGGGAAACGCCCGATGTGCACGAAAGCCCTGGTTTTCGGCGTATCGAGACGGGCAGATCATGCCCCCGCGTGGGGCCGCCGGGCGCGAGGCTTCACTTGGTAAAGTAATGAGCGTCATGGATCCGTGTCCCGTCAGCCGTACCGCCGGCGTCATCTCCGGCAAGTGGACCATCCTGCTCGTGCGCGATCTCGCCGAGGGCCGCTGCCGCTTCTGCGAGCTCGAGCGCTCGCTCGCCGGGATCTCCCCGCGGACGCTCTCGCTGCGCCTCCGCGCGCTCGAGGAGGAGGGCATCGTCGAGCGCCAGACCTACGCCGAGGTCCCGCCTCGGGTCGAGTACCAGCTGACCGCCAAGGGCCGCGACCTGCTGCCGATCATCGAGGACATGCGCCGCTACGGGCTGCGCTGGCTCGGCGACGCGGACGACTGCGGCCCCGCCGACGCGCCGGCGGACACCTCGGCCGAGCCGGCCGGCGTGAGCGTCTAGCCTCGCCGAGGAGGAGCGCGCGGCCGCGCGCCGAACCACGGGCGCGTGCGCTCACACACGCTCCACGCCGCCCTGCGCCAGTACGTCGAGGAGGTCTCGTTCAGCCTCGGCAGTGAGCTCGCCGACGGTGCCGAGATCCCGTTCGAGCTCGTCGAGGAGCGCGGGGCCCGGCGGACCGCCCTCTACTGCTACCGCCCGCTGGTCGACGAGTTCCTGCGCGAGCGGGTCGGCACCCTCGGCCGCCTCGACGGCCACGGCCCGGCGCTGCGGGCCCTGGCCGCGCACGACGGCGTCGCGCGCTACCTGAAGGCGCACGGCGAGCGCGTCGCGCCCGATCCGGGGAGCCGCGCCCACGCAGCGCTCGCCGTCTTCCTCGGGCGCGTCTTCGCCGAGCAGACCGACTTCGCGTTCGACCCGGACCGCTTCGCGCGCGCCTACCGGCAGCTCGAGGAGGCGATCTTCGCCGGCCGCACCCACGCCGCCGCGATCGTCCCGGTGCTCGGCCTCGACATCGCCTCCGACGAGATCGTGCTGGCCGAGGGGCTGACCCTTACGCGGGTCGACGCGCTGCCCGGCGCCCCCGCCGAGGTGCAGGGCGAGTGCGACGTGGTCGCCGCCTTCCGCGCCGAGGTCGAGGAGGGCGGCCCGGACCCGTTCGTGCAGGCGGGGCGCGCGTTCAAGCGCCTGCTCGTCGCGCTGCGGCTCTACGACCAGGGCGGGATCGCGCTCGGGGCGGTCGCGTGGACGCGTGTCGACGAGGGCGCCTGGCGCCCGGCGACGATCGGCGCCGGCGGCGTGCCGCAGGGCCTGACGCTCGTGGAGCCGGAGGAGGAGGACGAGCTGCGCGCGTTCTGCAGCCTCGTCGCCCGGCGCACCCCGCGTTCGGGCGAGCTGGCGTGGGCGCTCGGGCGCTACGGCATGGCCTGCGAGCGCGCGACGCCGTCGGAGGCCCTCAGCGACGTGCTGCTCGCCCTGCGCGCGCTGCTGGAGCCCGAGGGCCCCGCGTCGGGCCGGATGCCCGGTCGCCTCGCGGCGCTCTGCGCGCAGCCCGAGGACCGCGCGGCGCTGGCCGAGCGCGCCGCGGAGGCGGTCCGGCTCGAGCGGGCGATCATCGCCGGCACCGCGCCGCATGCCAGCGCGATCGACGCGCTCATCGTCGAGATGACCGGCCACCTGCGCGCGCTCCTGCGCGACGTGCTCTGCGGGCACCTCGACGCCGACGTCCGCTCGCTCGCGGACCGGCTGCTCGTCGAGACCCCGGCCTAGCCCTTCGGTCCCCACCCGGCGGCCGCGGCGGCGCGCGCGCCGCCGCCGCGCCGCGCCCGCCGCGCGGGTCGAGCGTCCGGTCTGCCACCGCTGTGGTGGTTGAACGGCCGTTCATCCCTTCGCCTTGGTGCCGCGCGGGGCGAGTGTCCGATCCGACGGCGCCACGCGGGGTGAACGGCCGTTCATCCCTTCGCGCCGCGCGGTTACTGGCGTAGAAACTTATATGCCGGTAACATCGCCGCCATGGCCACTCGCACGCGGCTGTCGCGCGCCGATCGGATGGAGCAGACGCTCGCCGTCGCCCACGACCTGTTCGCCGAGCGCGGCTACGGATCCGTGACGATGGACGAGGTGGCCGCGGCCGTCGGGGTCACGAAGCCGCTGCTCTACAACTACTTCGGCAACAAGGAGCGGCTCTATCTCGCCTGCCTCGAGCGCGCGGGCGACGCGCTCGTCGCGACCGTCGTCGAGGCGGTCGCGCGCGCGGCCGAGCCGGGCGACGCGCTGCGTCACGGCCTGCACGCCTTCTTCGCCTTCGTGGAGTCCGACCGCGCCACGTGGAAGGTGCTCTACGACGAGACGCTCCCCGCCGGCGGCGAGATCGCCGCGCGCGTGGGGGAGTACCGGACCCGCATCACCGACCTCGTCGCCGCGTCCCTGCTCGAGCAGGTGCCGGCCGACCGCCGCGACCGCGCGCGCGTCGAGGTCGAGGCCCTCTCCACCGCCCTGCTCGGGGCCGCCGAGTCGCTCGCACGCTGGTGGCTGCGCACCGAGGCCGTGTCGGCCTCCGCCGCCGCCGAGCTGCTGATCGCCACCGTCGAACCGGGGCTGCGGCGCACGCCGCCCGGTCCCGCCACCAGGAGGACCACCACACCGTGAACACCGCCGAACGGAGCATGGGCCTCGGCCTGCGGGCGATCACCCGCCTGGCCGGATCGGACGTGCTCGACCGGGTCGGGATGCGCAAGCACGTCGAGCGGGCGCTCTACCGCGCCAGCCGCGACGGCTTCCGCTCCGCGACCGCCGCCAGCCGCACCTTCAGCGCGGCGATGAAGCTCGGCAAGCCGGCCCGCCAGGCCACGTCGACGTCGTCGAGCGGCCTGTTCGACGTCACGCCCGACGACGAGCAGCAGATGCTGCAGGAGGCCGTGCGCGCCTTCGCCGCCGAGGCCGTCCGTCCGGCCGCGCTGGCCGCCGACGACGCGTGCGCGACGCCGCCCGAGCTGCTCGAGCAGGCCGGCGAGCTCGGCCTCACGATGCTGGGCGTCCCGGAGGACCTCGGCGGCGTCATGGCCGAGCGCTCGGCCGTCACCACCGTGCTCGTCGCCGAGGCGCTCGCCCACGGCGACCTCGGCATCGCCGTCGCGGCGCTCGCGCCCGGCTCGGTCGCCACCGCCCTCGGCCTGTGGGGCGACGCCGACCAGCAGGCCACCTACCTGCCCGCGTTCACCGGCGACGACGTGCCCGCCGCCGCGCTCGCGGTGCTCGAGCGGCGCCCGCTGTTCGACCCGTTCGCGCTGCAGACGCGCGCGCGGCGCGACGGCGACGAGTGGGTCATCAGCGGCGAGAAGTCGATGGTGCCGCGCGCCGCCGAGGACGAGCTGTTCGTCGTCGCGGCGCACGCCGAGGGCGTCGGGCCGGCGCTCTTCGTCATCGAGTCCTCGACCGCCGGGCTGTCGGTCCAGCAGGAGCCCGCCATGGGCATCCGCGCCGCGGCGACCGGCCGCCTCGTCCTCGAGGACGTCCGCGTGCCGGCCGGCGCGATCCTCGCCGAGGGCGACCCCGAGGCGTACATGGACTGCGTCCAGCGCAGCCGGATCGCCTGGAGCGCCGTCGCGGTCGGCGTCGCGGGCGCGGTGCTCGACTACGTCATCCCGTACGTCAACGAGCGCACCGCGTTCGGCGAGCCCATCTCCAACCGCCAGGCGGTCGCCTTCACGGTGTCGAACATCGGCATCGAGCTCGAGGGCATGCGGCTCACCACGCTGCGCGCCGCCAGCCGCGCCGACCGCGGCGACTCGTTCGCCCGCGAGGCGGCGCTCGCCCGCCGGCTGTGCGCCGACAAGGGCGTGCGGATCGGCTCCGACGGCGTCCAGCTGCTCGGTGGCCACGGCTACGTCAAGGAGCACCCGGTGGAGCGGTGGTACCGCGACCTCCGGTCGGCGGGCGTGATGGAGGGCGCCCTGATCGTCTGATGATCCATCTCGAGACCCCCAGGAAGTTCGCGCCGCTGGTGAGCCAGGCCCACCAGGTGGCGACCGAGGTCTTCCGCCCGATCTCCCGCAAGTACGACCGCGCCGAGCACACCTATCCCAAGGAGCTCGACATGCTGGCGTCGCTCATCGACGGGATGAACGACGGCAGCGACCTCGGCGGCGCCGGCGCCACCGGCGTGCGCCGCACCAACAACGGCGACGGCTCCAACCGCAACGGCTCGAACCTCAGCACCGTGCTCGGCATCATCGAGCTCTGCTGGGGCGACGTCGGCCTGCTGCTGTCGATGCCCCGCCAGGGCCTCGGCAACTCGGCGATCGCCTCGGTCGCCAACGACGAGCAGCTCGAGCGCTACGGCGGCAAGTGGGCCGCGATGGCGATCACCGAGCCGGAGGCGGGCAGCGACTCGGCCTCGATCCGCACGACCGCGGTCCTCGACGGCGACGAGTACGTCCTCAACGGCGAGAAGATCTTCGTCACCTCCGGGGACCGCGCCGACCTGATCGTCGTCTGGGCGAGCCTCGATCGCTCGAAGGGCCGGGCCGCGATCAAGTCGTTCATCGTCGAGCGCGACAACCCGGGCCTGAAGCTCGACCGCCTCGAGCACAAGCTGGGCATCCGCGCCTCGGACACGGCGAACTTCACGCTGCAGGACTGCCGCGTGCCGAAGGAGGCGCTGCTCGGCAGCCCCGAGATCGACACCAAGCAGGGCTTCGGCGGCGCGATGCAGACGTTCGACAACACGCGGCCGCTGGTGGCCGCGATGGCGGTCGGCGTCACGCGCGCCTGCCTCGACGAGACGCGCACCCGGCTGATCGAGGCCGGCATCGACGTCGACTACGCCAAGCCGGGCCCCGCCACGAGCGCGGCGGTCGACCGCTTCCTGGCGATGGAGGCCGACTACGAGGCGGCGTACCTGCTGACGCTCGAGGCGGCCTGGATGGCCGACAACGCCAAGCCGAACTCGCTGCAGGCGTCGATGGCGAAGGCGAAGGCGGGCCGCACCGCCGTCGACGTGGCGATGGGCTGCATCGAGCTGTGCGGGTCGCTCGGCCTCGGCGAGGACGAGCTGCTGGAGAAGTGGGCGCGCGACGCGAAGATCCTCGACATCTTCGAGGGCACCCAGCAGATCCAGCTGCTGATCGTCGCCCGCCAGCTGCTCGGCAAGACGTCGGCCGAGCTGCGCTAGGCCGTCCTGGCGTCACTGCGGTGGATCGCGCCCTCGAGGGCGAGGATCCGCCGCAGGATCGCCAGCGACGAGGCGTACGTCGAGTCCATCCCGAAGTACGACAGCCCGCGCGCGCCGAGCGTGCGCGCCTGGGTGTACGGCGTGTCCGACGCGTAGTGGATGACGCCGAAGTCGATCGGCAGCTTCGCGAAGTTGACCGCCTCGCCCATCGGGTAGCGGTCGAGGTCGGCGATCTCGTAGACCGCGTTGCAGAACGGCCCCGCCTCCATCTCCACCACCGTGAACGCCTCGCGGTAGTAGAAGTCGAGGTACTGGCGGTTCTGCAGGAAGGTCGACTTCACCGTCACCGCGCGCTGGTTGTCCAGGCCGCTGCCGAACAGCAGGAACGGCTGGATGTCGTCGAAGGAGAAGGCGTTGTCGAGCCAGTACGTCGAGCCGGAGTGCTCGTCATGGATGACGTTGGAGATCATCACGTCGCCGACGTCGGCGTTGAGCGTCGCCGCCTTGCCGAGGACGTAGACGCCGGCGAGCGTGTCGGTCGACTCGCCGATCTCGCGCAGGATGTTGTAGGCGCCGACGCCGAGCGGGTAGTCGATGTTGACGATCACCGCGTCGGTGTCGCGCAGCCGCGAGCCGTCGACGTCGGCGAGCCGCGGGTCGAGCGCCTCGGGGTCCCAGCGGGCGGGGTCGATGATCTGGGCGGAGACGCGGACGGCCGTCGAGCTGGGGATGTGGGTGACGCCCAGCTCGCGCTCGCGGGCGCGCCGGTCGTCCCACGTCGGCCCGCTCTCCGGGTGCGCCTCGAAGAACAGGCGCGCGCAGAAGTAGAGGAAGTTGTCCCAGGAGCCCTTCGTGCGGCCCTCGCGCAGCTTCACCAGCTCGGTGCGCAGGTAGCGCGGCCCGTGCTCCTCGATCCAGGCGACGATCGCGTCCTCGTGCTCGCGCGCGGTGCCGGTGACGAGGTTGACCAGCGAGTGCGTGTTCGACGAGACGAGGTAGAGCCGCCGGTCGAGGAGGCCCTGTTCGCGCAGGCACCCGAGGACCGGCTCCCACCAGCGCCGCGTGACGCGCCCGTAGCCGACCTCGCTGCCGCCGAGCATCCGGATCCGCAGGTCGAGCTCGCGCGCGCCGACCTCGTCGAGGAACGCGCGCAGGTCGCCGTCCCACGCGTCGGCGATCCGCTCCCAGTCCTCGTCGGTGCCTCCGAGGCTCTGCGCGCACCACGCGGGGCGCACGTCCTCGTCGGTCAGCTCGATCGCGCCGACCCGCTGGTGCAGCTTGTTCCACTCGATCTGGTAGGCGACGAGCGTGGGGATGAGGTCGTCGAGGTCGCTCGCCGACGCGATGAGCACGGCCAGCATCCCGTCGCCGTCGCGGTGCCAGCGGCGGCGCCGCGCCGGGGCCTCGACCGTCTCCCAGTCGTCGAGCCGGCCGAGCCCGGCGCGCTCGAACGCGGAGCCCTCCTGGCCCATCGCCACGAGCCGCGCGCACCACACGTCGGACGGCAGCCGGTTGAGCGCGTAGAGGAAGGCGCCGAGGTCGAGCTCGTCGCTGGCGGCGCCGGCGTGCAGGCTCGACTCCATCGCCCGGTGCGACGGCTCCAGCACGCGCAGCAGCGTCTCCCCGGAGGAGCGCAGCAGCGTCGAGTAGGTCCGGTGGTAGAGGTCGACTTCGTCGGACAGGCGCTCGGCGAGCTCCGACGGCGAGCGGCGCAGGCGGGGGATGGCCATGGCGGGACGGTAGCCGCCCGTGGCGGCGGTCGCCGTCGTCAGGCCTCGCCGAAGAGGTGGGCGTGGACGCGCACGAGCCCGTCGACGTCGTGGACGTCGCCGCCGAGCTGGGGGATGAGCAGGGGGTCGTCGTCGCCGACCTCGGCGCGCAGGCGGCGCACGTTGGCGGCGTCGCGCTCCGCGAGGACGCGCGCGTCGGCGTAGGCGGCGGCGACCTTGGCCGCCAGCTCGTCGCCGAGGCGCGGCGCCAGCTCGGCCACCACGTCGCCCGGCTCGGCGCCGAGCCCGTCGTCCGGCGTGACGCGGTTGACGATCAGCCCGCCGAACGGCATCCCGGCCTCGGCGAGCTTGCCGGCGAAGAAGATCGCCTCCTCGACCGGCTCGCGCTCGGGCGACGTGACGATGAGGAACGTCGTGGCGGGATCGGCGAGCAGCGCCTTGACCCCGGCGGCGCGCTCGCGGAAGCCGTCGATGAGCCCGCCGAGCGCGCGGAAGAACACGGAGAGGTCCTGGAGCAGGTCGACGCCGGTGACGCGCTTGAGCACCGAGAAGACGACGCTCGTGCTGCGCCCCATGAGCTTGGCGGCGAGCCCCGTCGGGGCGAGGAAGACGCGCAGCGCGCGCCCCTCGAAGAAGTTCGTCAGCCGGTCGGGGGCGTCGAGGAAGTCGAGGGCGTTGCGCGACGGCGGCGTGTCGAGCACCAGCACGTCGAAGCGGCCGGAGCGATCCAGCTCGTAGAGCTTGGCGATCGCCGTGAACTCCTGAGAGCCGGCGACCGCGCTCGACAGCTCCTGGTAGATCCGGTTGCCGAGGACCTCCTCGCGGGTGCGCTCGTCGGGCGCCAGCTGCTCGATGAGCTCGTCGAACGTGTGCTTGGGGTCGAGCGTCATCGCCCACAGCTCGCCGCGCATCTCGATGCCGTGGCCGGCGAAGCGCGCCGGGTCGACGAGCCGCGGCTCGTTGCCCAGCCGGTCGAGCCCGAGCGAGTCGGCGAGCCGCTTGGCGGGGTCGATGGTCACGACCGCGACCGTCTGGCCCCGGGCGGCGAGGCCCATCGCGAGCGCCGCGGACGTGGTCGTCTTGCCGACGCCGCCCGAGCCGGCGCAGATGAGGATCCGCTTGCCGGAGATCCGCTCGTCGATCGACCTCACCGCACCGCCTCCTCCAGCCGCCGCGCCAGCGCGGCGACGTCCGGCTCGCCGGGCGTGAAGGGCAGCGTGACGGTCGGCGTGCCGCGGGCGTGGCGGCGCAGCCGGCGCAGCTGCGAGCGCTGCTCGCCCGCGTGACGATGGGCGGCCAGCGCGGCCGCGACGGCGGGGTGCCCGTCGGCCTCGGCCTCCAGCCGCGCCGCCTCCTGGGCGGTGAGGCGCAGGCGGCGCAGGGCGTTCACGACGATGAGCGCAGGCCGCTGGCCGGCGTCGGCCGCGAGCGCGGCGCGCAGCGCCAGCGTCTCGTTGACCGGCATCTCCTCGGGCGTGGTGACGGCGACGACCGCGGTCCGGGCGGGGTCGCCGAGCATCTCGGAGATGATCCGGCCCTGCCGGGCGATCGGCCCGACCATGGCCGCGTCGGCGAAGGTGCGCGGCGCGGCGAGGACCGCCACGCCGTGGCCGGTGGCGGGCGCGTCGACGACGACGAGGTCGTAGGGGCGCGCCCCGGGCGTGCGCCGCTCGTCCTGCGCCAGCTCCCAGATCTTGCCGGCGGTCAGCAGCTCCCGCATGCCGGGCGTCGCGGCGGCGAAGTACGCGAACGCGCGGCTGGCGGCGAGCGCCTCGGCGAGCGGCCCGGGCAGCTGGTCGCGCAGGTACTCCTCCATCGCCGCCTGCGGGTCGATCGACACGTGGTCGGCGCCGGCCGCGGTCACCACGTGCTCGACATCGGAGCGCTGCTGGACTTCGGCGACGACGACGCGCCTGCCCTGCCGCACGCCCAGCGCCCCGAGCGCCGCCGCCACCGTCGACTTGCCGACGCCGCCCTTGCCGGTGACGAAGACGAGGCGGTGGTCGAGCAGGCCTATGGCTCGCCGTCCCAGTAGTCCGCGGGCTCGACGCGGAAGAAGACCGGCCCGATCCCGAGCTTGCGCGAGCGCGGGTAGAAGCAGACGTCGCGCGGGTCGCGCTGACCGTAGGCGAGGAAGCGCAGCCCCTCCGGTCCCGCCTCGAACGCGTGCGGCACCTCGGTGCCCGCCGGCCGGGCCACGATCGATCCGGCGCGCACCGCGTGGCGCTCGTCGCCGAGCAGGAGCGTCCCGGAGCCCTCGAGCACCACGAAGAGCTCCTCCTCGGCGCTGTGGCAGTGCGGCGGATGGCCCTCCGCGCCCGGCGCGATCCACACCTCCTTCAGGCCGCTGCGCACCGAGCCGGCGGCGGTGCCGAGGTCGCGGCGGGCCGTGTGGGTCCGCGCGCCGCGTCGCGTGACCCACGGCTCGACGTCGGCGAGCGCGACGACGTTCGGCGGGCGGGTCGCCTCGGGCGCGGGCGCGTCCAGCGCCCCGCAGGCCGCCTCGGCCTCGAACGGGTGCGGCGCGTCGAGCGGCACCCACCGCGGGCCGGCCCACATGACGTTCGGACGCGGCAGCCAGGTCAGCGACGTGGTCGACCCCTCGCCGAACGCCAGCACGTCGAGCGGGCCGCCGAGCAGGGTGTGCGGCGCCTCGTCGATCCGGTGGACGATGACGTCGCCCGCCCTCACCGGGTACGCGCGGCCGTCCTGCCAGCTGAGCCCCTCGCCGTCGAGCACGAAGAAGATCTCCTCCTCGTCGGCGTGGACGTGCACCGGGGCGTTGCGCGCCCCCGCGGGGATCCGCCAGCGGCTGCAGCCGACCTCGACCGCGCCGGCTGCGGCGCCGAGGCGCTGGCGCGTGGCGCGGATGTCGCCGATCGCGCGCTCGGTCGCCTCGACGTCGTCCCAGTGGGCCAGCATCGTCAGAAGGAATAGCGCATGGGGCTGCGAATACCGCGTCGACATGAGTCCGTCGCGACGCAATCGGAGCCGCTTGTGAGCTCGAAGGCCAAGGTCATCGCGTTCGCCAACCAGAAGGGCGGCGTGGCGAAGACCACCACCACGCTGAACCTCGCGGCCGCGTTCGCCGAGGAGGGTCACCGCGTGCTGTGCGTGGACATGGACCCCCAGGGCAACCTGACCATGTCCCAGGGGATCGATCCCGACACGGTCGAGCAGTCGATGTTCGACGTGCTCGTCCACGACCTCCCCATCCGCCAGGTCATCCGCAAGCGCGAGATCGACGTCGCGTGCGCGTCGATCGACCTCGCCGGCGCCGAGATCGCCATGTCGATGAAGATCGGCCGCGAGCGCTCCCTGCAGAAGGCGCTGCGCGCGATCGAGGACGACTACGACTTCGTCTGCATCGACACCCCGCCGTCGCTCGGGCTGCTGACGATCAACGCCCTGACGGCCGCCCACAAGGTGATCGTCCCCGTGCAATGCGAGTATCTGTCCATGCGCGGGCTGATCCAGCTGCAGAACACCCTGTCGATGATCCGCGAGAACCTCAATCCCGACGTCGACATCGAGGGCATCCTGCCCACGCTCGTCGACTCGCGGACGATCCACGCCAAGGAGGCGATCGAGATCCTCGAGGAGAACTTCGGCGATCGGGTGTTCGCGTCGCGCATCAAGAAGACCGTCCGCTTCGCGGAGGCGCCGGTGCGTGGCATGTCGGTGCTCAAGTACGATCCGGACGGGATGGCGGCCCAGTCCTATCGCGAGCTCGCGAAGGAGGTTCTCGGCAATGGGAAGCGGTAAGCGAGCGAGCATGCGCGAGGGCCCCCTGGCGGCCCTCTTCCGCTCGACGGCGGAGGAGGGGCTCGAGCCCGAGCGCCAGGCCGCGCAGCAGCGCGCGCCGCAGGAGCGCCCGGCCGAGCCGGCTCCGCAGCCCGAGCGGCGCCCGGACGTCCCGCACCCGTCGCTGGCGCGCGACGTGCGCGATCCTGCGCCCGAGCCGCAGCGCCCGATCCCGAGCCCGCAGGAGCGGCTGCGCCACGCGTTCTCGTCGGAGATCCCGGCGGACATGATGGAGCGTCCCGCGCCGCCGGTGCTCGAGAGCGATCCCTACGCCCGTGCGGCGGAGCCGCTGCGCGACGAGCGCCCGGCCGGCGACGGCCAGCCGGTGCTGCGCGTGGTGGGCGTCGGCGGCGCCGGCGTCAACGCGGTCAACCGCATGGTCGAGGCGCAGGTCGAGGGCGTCGAGTTCATCGCCATCAACACCGACCTCCAGTCGCTGCAGCAGTCGACCGCCGACATCACGCTGCACATCGGGCCGAACATCACGCGCGGCCTCGGCGCCGGGTCGAACCCCGACCTGGGCCGGCAGGCGGCCATGGACGAGTACGACCGCATCAAGGCGCTGCTCAAGGGCTCCGACATGGTGTTCATCACCGCGGGCGCCGGAGGCGGCACCGGCACGGGCGCGGCGCCGATCGTGGCGCGCATCGCCCGCGAGCTCGGCGCGCTGACCGTCGGCGTGGTGACCAAGCCGTTCGGCTTCGAGGGCTCGCGCCGCCGCGAGCAGGCCGAGACGGGCGTCGAGCTCCTCGGCGCCGAGGTCGACACGCTCATCGTGGTGCCGAACAACCGCCTGCTGTCCGTCCTGGACAAGCAGACGTCGATGATGGAGGCGTTCCGCGTCGCCGACGACGTGCTGCGCCAGGGCGTGCAGGGCGTCTCGGACCTGGTGACGCTGCCGGGGCTGATCAACCTCGACTTCGCGGACGTGCGCACGATCATGTCCGACGCCGGCCCGGCGCTGCTGGGCATCGGCATGGGCACGGGCGACAAGCGCGCGCTCGAGGCCGCGGAGGCCGCCGTCGCGTCGCCGCTGCTCGAGACGTCGATGGACGGCGCCCGCAAGATCCTGCTGTCGATCACCGGCGGCAGCGACCTGTCGCTGTTCGAGGTCAACGACGCGGCGAAGGCCGTGTCGGCGGCCGCCCATCCGGACGCGAACATCATCTTCGGCGCGATGGTCGACGAGAAGCTCGACAACGACGAGGTCTGGGTCACCGTCGTGGCCACGGGCTACGGCGAGCCCCGCGCACGGCCGGAGCGCACGCGCTTCGAGGAGCCGGCGGGCGAGCCGCGCGTCCGGCGCCGCGAGCCGGTGACGCGCTCCGAGCCCCCGAGGACGCGTGACCTGGAACTGGACGTTCCAGAGTTCATGCCGCGCCGCTGAACCTGATTCACCTTCCGGGCGGGCGGAGACGCCCGCCCGGTTAGCCTCCCGCCGTATGGGCCGATCGTGCGGCATCGTCGCCGCAGGGGACCGCGTGTCCGCGGAAGCGGGCGCGCGCGTGCTGCGCGAGGGCGGCAACGCCGTCGACGCCGCGCTTGCGGCGATGCTGACCTCGTGGGTCGCCGAGCCCGCGCTCACCGGGCCGGGCGCCGGCGGCTACCTCCTCGTCGCGGGCGCGGGGGAGGAGCCGACGCTGCTCGACTTCTTCGTGGCCGCGCCCGGGAAGGGCACCGACCCCCAGCAGCGCGCCGACCTGCTGCCGGTGGACGTCGACTTCGGCGGC
>DASTRJ010000171.1:0-6970 GCA_035761245.1 Capillimicrobium sp.
GCGCAGCGCGATCTCGCGCGCGCGGCGGACGTAGCGCAGGCGGCGGCGCATCCGCCCGCGGCTGATGAACCCGGGCTCGCGCGGCGGTGCGACCTCGGTGGCGGCCGTCCCGTCGCCCTCGGCGGCCTGCGCGCCCTCCGCCGCCTCGCCCGCGGCGGGCTCGAGCACCTGGACCTGCGTGGCCGCGGTCGCGCCGTCCTCGGGGGCGGCGGCGCCGTCGTCCGTGGCGGGCAGGACCTCGGTCGCCTCGGTGGGCGCGGGGTCGTCGTCGCGGGAGCGACGCAGGCGTGCGAAGCGTCCGGCCATCGGCCACACCCTAGAACGGACGCGCGGCGCGCGAGCCGCCGGCCGCGCTCAGGCGATCTCGCGCCAGGCGGCGGCCACGCGCTGTGCCATGGCGTCCGCGCTCCAGCGCGCGGCGCGGTCGCGGCCGGCGACGCGGGGGTCGGCCTCGTCGAGCAGCTCGCGCAGGTGCGCGGCCCACGCCTGGCGGTCGTAGTCGGCGCACAGGCACCCTTCGATGCCGTCGAGCGCCTCGCGGTGGATGCCGACCGGGGTGGCGAGCACCGGCACGTCGCAGGCGAGGGCCTCGATCGCGGCCAGCCCGAAGCCCTCGGCGTCGGACGGCACGAGCACCGCGGTGGCGGCGTTGAGCCAGAGCGGCACCTCGTCGGGCGGCGTCGAGCCGAGCGTGGCGAGCCGGACGCCGGTCTCGTGCGACAGCTCGCGAGCCCGGTCGGCGCGCTTGACCGGGCGCTCAGGATCGGCGGGCAGCACGAGCAGCGGCTGGCGGGGGCGCAGGCCGAGCCGCTCGCGCGCCTCCGCGCGCGGCAGCGGCCGGAAGCGCTCGAGGTTCACGCCACACGGGAGCACGCGCACCCCCGGACGGCCGATCTCGGCGGCCAGCGACTCCGACGCGGCGGCCACGAGGTCGTAGCGCGGCAGGATCGCGCGCGTCAGGCGGCCGCTGCGCGGGTGGCGCACGTCCGTGCCGTGGAGCGTGATCGCGCGCTTGGCGCCGCGGACCGCGAGCGCCGGGTAGCCCGTGAGCCCGAAGTGGGCGTGGACGACGTCGTAGCCGCGGCGCCCGCGCAGCTCGGCCGCGAGGCGCAGGTAGCCCTTGCCACCGGGGAGCCCCTCGACGAGGTCGACGTCCAGGCCGTCGATGCGCCGCAGCGCGGCGACCTGGTCGCGGACGAAGACGCCCCGGGCCGGGTGGGCCGCGTCGGGCCGCATGTTGGACACGACGAGTGCGCGCATGTCGGCACGAAGAAGTAACGGAAGCGCGTAGATCCGTGACGCGCGGTCGCCCAGAGTCCCGGTCCGATGGCAACACGACGAGGAGGTCCTCATGGGCTACCGGGCGATGGGACGGACGCACGCGGCGCTGCTCGCGCTGCGCGGCGAGAGCGGGCAGGGGACGGTCGAGTACGTCGGCCTGATCCTGCTCATCGCGGGGGTGATCGGCGCGGTCGTCGCCTTCGGCGACCAGTTCAAGGGCGACGGGCTCGGCAAGACGATCGTCGACAAGCTCGAGGGCGCGATCGAGGGCGTCGGCGGCAAGGGCTGAGGCCCCCGTTGGCGGCGCCGCCCGCGGGGCCGCGGTCGGACGGGTCTGGGAACATGCGGCGCATGAGCTCCCGGTCGTACGACCGCAGCCCCGACGGGCTGCGCCCGACGCGGATCGACCCCGGCTTCGTGCCGTCCGCGACGGGTTCCGCGCTGATCACCCAGGGCGAGACGCGGGTCATCTGCACCGCCTCCGTCGACGAGTCCGTGCCGCGCTGGATGGCCGGCCAGGGCCGCGGCTGGGTCACCGCCGAGTACGGCATGCTCCCCGCGTCCACGGGCGAGCGGAAGGCCCGCGACGTCAGCAAGGGGCGCCCGGACGGCCGGACGGTGGAGATCCAGCGCCTGATCGGGCGCTCGATCCGGGGCGTCATCGACTTCGAGGCGCTCGGCGAGCGAACGGTCTGGCTCGACTGCGACGTGCTCACGGCCGACGGCGGCACCCGCTGCGCGTCGATCACCGGCGCCTACGTCGCGCTCGACCTCGCCTGCCGGCGCCTGATCGCCGAGGGCAAGCTGGAGCGCAGCCCGCTCACGGGCTCGGTGGCGGCCGTGTCGTGCGGGATCGTCGGCGGCACCCCGGTGCTCGACCTCGACTACGCCGAGGACTCGACCGCCGAGGTCGACGCCAACGTGGTCATGACGGGCGACGGCGGGCTGGTCGAGGTCCAGGCGACGGCGGAGCGCACGCCGCTCTCGCGGGCGCATCTCGACGACCTGCTGGCGCTGGCCGCGGTCGGCATCGAGGAGCTTCGCGCCATCCAGGGCGAGGCGGTCGCCGCCGCGGGGTAGCGGTTCCGAGGTCGTCGTGCTGCTCGCCACCCGCAACGCCCACAAGGTCCGTGAGATGGACGCGCTGCTCGCGCCCCGCGGCGTCGAGCCGCTGCCCGACGAGGTGCAGCTGCCGCCCGAGACCGGCGAGACGTTCGCGGAGAACGCGCTCGGCAAGGCGCGCGCGGCGGCGGCCGCCACGGGGCGCGTCGCGATCGCCGACGACTCCGGCATCGAGGCGGAGGCGCTGGGCGGGCGCCCGGGCGTGCGGTCCGCCCGCTTCGCCGGCGAGCACGCCACCGACGAGGAGAACCTCGCCAAGCTGCTGCGCGAGGCCCCGGCGGGCAGCCGCGTCGCGTACGTGTGCGCGCTCGCCTACGTCGATCCGGAGCGCGGGGTGGAGGAGGTGTTCGAGGCGCGCTGCACCGGCACGCTCGCCGCCGAGCCGCGCGGCACGAACGGCTTCGGCTACGACCCGGCGTTCATCCCCGACGAGCACCCGGACCGGACGATGGCCGAGCTCGACCCCGCCGAGAAGGCCGCCATCAGCCATCGCGGCCGCGCCGTGCGGCTGCTGCGAGCATGGCTGGACCGCTGACCGCCGAGCGCGGGCGCGATCCGGCGGACGGCCGCGCCGACGTCAAGCAGCGCGCGGCGGCGCTCTCGGTCGCGTCGAACTCGCTGCTGATCGTCCTGAAGTTCGTGGCGGGCATCGTCACCGGCTCGGTGGCGCTGCTCGCCGAGGCGATGCAGTCGGTCATCGACCTGGTGGCCTCGGTCGTCGCCTACGTGTCCGTGCGCAAGGCCGACGAGCCGGCGGACGAGAACCACCCCTACGGCCACGAGAAGATCGAGAACCTGGCCGCGGCGATCGAGGGCGTCCTGATCCTCGTCGGCTCGGGGATCATCGCCTTCGAGGCGGTCCGGCGGCTGGTCGACGGTGGCGAGGTCGAGCGGCTCGGCTTCGGCATCGTCATCATCGCCCTGACGATCGTCGTCAACCTGGCGGTGTCCTACGTGCTGCACCGGCGGGCGCGCGAGACCGGCTCGCCGGCGCTCGAGGGCGATGCGGCGCACCTGCGCACCGACGCGCTGACGTCCGTCGGCGTGCTCGTCGGGCTCGTGCTGGTCCAGATCACCGACGCCGCCTGGCTCGACCCGGTGGTCGCGCTGCTCGTCGCCGCGGCGATCGTCGCGACCGGCGTGCGGCTCGTCCTGCGCTCCGGGCGCGTGCTCGTCGACGAGGCGCTGCCGAGCGAGGAGCTCGACGTCATCCGCGAGGCCGTCGTGTCGTTCGGCCCGCGCGGCGTCGTCGGCTTCCACAAGCTCCGCGCGCGCCGGGCCGGCGCCCGCCGGCTCGTCGACCTCCACGTGCAGTTCCGGTCCGGGACGACGCTCGAAGAGGCCCACGCCACCGCGCACGAGCTCCAGGACGACATCCGCGCGCGCCTCGGCGAGGTGGACGTGCTGATCCACATCGAGCCGGCGGCGAGCGTCGTGCCGGGGACCGAGATCGTGCCCTAGGGGCGGGGCGTGGATCGACTCTCGAGTTCGTCAGCGTGAGGCTGACGAACTCGACACTCGACGGCACCGAGCTGAGGCGCGCCGAGCCCCGCCGGCAGCCACCGCGGCGCCCCTCGCACCAGCCCCGCCGCGTTTGACGCTCGCCCGCGTGGGCAGCCGAGAGCCCATGAGCACCGACCAGACCACACAGCAGCGGCCCCAGGCCGAGACCGAGACGACCCGCCTCGACGAGCGCGAGCGCCCCGATCTCAGCGGGCCGCGCGGCAACCAGGAGGTCGAGGACATCGACGTGGAGCGTGGTCGCGAGAAGATCGACCGCGTCCTGGGCTGGTAGCCCGTCAGCGGAGGTTGATCGCGGCCGAGGCGGCGATCACGAACGAGAGCACGCCGTAGCCGGTGTAGCCGTTCAGGAGCACGATGACGCCGGTGAGCACGGCGATCGCTACGGTCGTGAGCCAGGCGATTCGAGGCAGAGGCACGCGTGCATTGTGCGGGTCCGGGCCGACAGTCGTCCGGCGCGGACGCCATAGTGCTCCGCCGCGAACCCCGCAAAGAGCGCAAAAACCGCGCTCCCATCGAGAGATGCGTCCGTCCGCGCTGTTAGCTTCGGGCGCTGCCTCACTACTTGCATCCGAAGGAGGAGCATCAGTCGTGACCAAGTCCGAGTTCGTCGATCACATCGCGCAGAAGGCCGGCCTGGCCAAGGGCGACGCCGGCAAGGCGGTCGACGCGGTGATCGAGACCATCCAGGACACGCTGAAGCGGGGCGGTGAGGTCAACTTCTCCGGCTTCGGCAAGTTCCACGTGACCGAGCGCGGCTCGCGCGAGGGCGTGCACCCCCGTACCGGCGAGAAGATCACGATCGCGGCGGCCAAGCTGCCGAAGTTCACCGCCGGCTCCGGCCTGAAGAAGGCCGTCAAGGGCTAGCTGCCGACCGGAGCCCAGCTCTGGTGCAGGACGGCGGCGCGCGGGCGGCCGGCACCGGCTTCGCCGGCCGGCTGGCCGCGCGCGTCGCCTCCCGCGAGTCCCAGATCGTCCTGGGGCTCGACCCCGACCCCGCCCGTCTGTGGCCGGTGGCCCAGGCGGCCGCCGAGGGCCCCGGCGACGTCGCCGAGCGTGCCGCCGCGGCGGTCGAGGCCCACTGCCGGGCGCTGATCGACGCCGCGGGCCCGGCCTGCGTCGCCGTCAAGCCGCAGGTCGCGTGCTTCGAGCGGCTCGGACCGCCGGGCTGGGCCGCGCTGCGGGCCGTCGCTCGCCACGCCGCCGATGCCGGCCTCCTCGTCCTCGCCGACGCCAAGCGCGGCGACATCGACGTCACCGCCGCCGCCTACGCGCAGGGGCTGCTCACCGAGCTGCCGACGCCGTGGGGCGCGGTCGAGGGCCTGCGCGCCGACGCGCTCACCGTCAACCCGTATCTCGGCCGCGACGCGCTCGAGCCGTTCGCGGCCGCCGCGCGGGAGGCCGAGGCCGGCCTCTTCGTGCTCGTCCGCACCTCCAACCCGGGCGCCGCGGACGTCGAGGACCTGCCGCTCGCCGGCGGCGGATCCGTGTGGGAGCACGTCGCCGGGCTGGTCGACGCGCTCGGCGCCGACCTCGACGGCGGCGAGCCGCTGTCGTCGATCGGCGCGGTGATGGGCGCGACGCGCCCGGAGCACCTCGAGCGCGCTCGCGAGCTGCTGCCCCGTGCGCCCTTCCTCCTGCCGGGCATCGGCGCCCAGGGCGGGCGCGTCGAGGACCTCGCGCCGGCGTTCGCGCCGGGCCGCGCCGGCGGGCTCGTCACCGCGTCGCGCGCGATCGCGCGCGCCCACGAGGCCTCCGGCGGCGATCCGGTCGACGCCGCGCGCGCCGAGGCGGAGCGCCTGCGCGCCGCGGCCTGGTCGCTCGCTGCATGATCGTCTGCGTCCGGCGTCGAGGGCGCACCCCACCGGTAAGCTGCCGTCACCCATGGCACGCCGCCAACCTGCGCGCTACCTCGCGCCGCTCGCCCTCGTGGCCGTCGTCGTGGCGGTCGTCCTGATCGTCGGCTCGACGCTCGGCGGCGACGCCGGCGACGGCACCGCCCAGGACAGCGCGCCCACGCAGGCCCAGCGCGGCAAGAAGGCGTCGAAGACGGAGAGCACGGCGGACGAGTCGGGCACGACGACGACCGCCTCGGGCGAGCAGCCCAAGACCTACACCGTCCAGCCCGGCGACATCCTCTCCACGGTGAGCGAGCAGACCGGCGTGTCGGTGGCCGAGCTGCAGGAGCTCAACCCGGACGTCGACCCGCAGGCGCTGCAGGTCGGTCAGAAGCTCAAGCTCACGCCCGACGCCGAGACCGACACGACCACGCCGTGACGGCGGCCGCCCGCGCGCTGGTCGCCGCCCTGGCGGCGTGGCTCGCGCTGGCCGTGCCGGCCGGCGCGCAGGAGGCGTCGACCGCGTCGGCGCCCCAGATCCAGGCACCGTCCGCGGTGCTCTTCCAGCCCGACACCGGCGACGTCGTCTACGACCGCGCGGACACGCAGCGCCGCCCGATCGCCTCGACGACGAAGCTCATGACCGCGCTGCTGACGCTCGAGAACGCGGAGCTCGACGACACCGTGACGGCGGTCCGCTACCCGGCGATGCCGGCGGAGTCGCTCATGGGGCTGCGCGCGGGCGAGCGCGTGACGATCCGCGACCTGCTCGAGGGCCTGCTGCTCGCCTCCGGCAACGACGCCGCCGCGACGCTCGCCGTCCGGATCGCCGGCTCCGAGCGCGCGTTCGTCCGCCAGATGAACCGCCGCGCGCGCGAGCTCGGCCTGCGCGACACGCACTACGCCAACCCGATCGGCCTCGACGGTCCGCGCAACTACTCCAGCGCCGCGGATCTCGCGAAGCTCGCCCTGCTGCTCCTGCGCGACCCGTTCTTCGCCCGCACCGTCGACCGCACGTCGGCCGTCGTCGGCACGGGGGCGCGGCGGCGCACGCTGGAGAACCGCAACACCCTCGTCCAGACCGTGCCGTGGGTCACCGGCGTCAAGACCGGCCACACGACGCAGGCCGGCTACGTCCTCGTGGCGTCCGCCCGCCGCGACGGGGTGCGGCTCGTCTCGGCCGTCCTCGGCGACCCGAGCGAGTACGC
>DASTRJ010000172.1:0-3992 GCA_035761245.1 Capillimicrobium sp.
CCTGCGGTCGCGCCGTCCGGCGAGCACCCCGATCGCCCAGCCGCCGTTGCGTCCCGAGGCGCCGAAGCCGCAGACCTCGGCCTCGAGCACGACGACGTCGAGCGACGGGTCGGCGCGGCGCAGCTCGTAGGCCGTCCACAGCCCGGTGTAGCCGCCGCCGACGATGCAGACGTCGGCGTCGCGCGGGCCGGGCAGCGGCGGGCGGGGCGGGGGCAGCGGCTCGAGCTGCCGCATCCAGAACGAGACCGGCATGTCCTGCATCGAAGCAGGTGTCGGGAGACATCCACGTGTCTCGCTAGCCTGGCGACGCCATGCACGCACGGTCACGGACGACCCGGCGGACGCTCCTCGGGCCGGGCGCCGTCATCACCGCCGCCCTCGCCCTCGCCCTCGCCACCGCCCCGAGCGCCGCCTTCGCCGCCGCGCCGGCGCGGTTCTTCGACGTGCGCGACGGCGTCCAGGCGGCGGCGCCCGCGGCCGCGCCGCAGCGCGTCGCGCCCGGTCGCGCCGTGCGGGAGGCGCGCGCGAAGCTCGAGCGCTCGCTCGGGCCGCAGGGGATCGTCGACGAGGACCCGATCACCGGCACCGCGCGCGCCGTGCAGCGGCTGGACGGCGCGCTCACCGGCCCGGCATCCGGCTCGCGCCGCGACCGGGCGTGGAGCTACGTCCAGGAGCACGCGACCGCGCTCGGCCTCGACCAGGGCGACCTCGGGACGCTGGTCGCCGACGGCGAGCGCCGTTCCGACAGCGGCCTGCTGACGCTGCGCTGGCGCCAGGAGGTCGACGGCATCCCGGCGTTCGACAACGGCCTGACGGTGAACGTGGACGGCGACGGCCGGGTGATCACGGTGTTCGGCTCGCCGCGCGGCGACCTCCCGGAGCACGTCGGCGAGCCGGTGTTGAGCGCCCCGGATGCCGTGCGCGCCGCGATGGACGACGTGTCGGTGCGCGGCGAGGTCCGGGTGGTGGAGGCCGACGCGGGACCACGCCGCCACACGCGCTTCGCGGGCGACCACGAGGCGCGGCTGGTGCTCTTCGGCGACGTCGGGGCGGTGCGGCTCGCGTGGCGCGTGCTGCTGCACGCCGGGCCCGGCGCGGTGTACGACACGGTGGTCGATGCCGCCGACGGGCGGATCCTGCGGCGCGCGAACCTCGTCAAGGGCGCCGACACGGCGATCGTCTACCGCGGCTGGCCGGGCAACGCGCTCGGGTCCCAGGTGGTGGACCTCGCGTCGCCGCCGTCGTGGCTCTACACGCCCGCGCAGCGCGCCGCGCTCGGCCTGACAGACCCGAGCGAGGACACGACCTTCGGTCCCCGCGTGTGGGCGTGGGCCGACCTCGACGACGACAACGACTACGTGGCGAGCGAGCTCGCCGACCGCGCCGGCGACGGGTCGTTCGAGTGGCCGCTCGTCAGCTTCAACGGCTCCAACGGCGACGGGAACTGCGCCGCCGGGTTCGTCTGCACGTGGGACGACGACGTGGCCCACAGCTGGCAGACCAACCAGAACGCCGCCATCGTCAACAGCTTCTACCTGGCGAACGCCTTCCACGACCACCTGGAGGCCGCGCCGATCGGCTTCGACGCCGACGACGGCAACTTCGAGGGCGACGACCCGATCTTCCTCAACGCGATGGACGGCGCGGCGACCGCCGGAACCGGGCCCGACGACGACCACATCGACAACGCGAACATGCTCACGTACCCCGACGGCGACGTGAGCCTGATGCAGATGTACCTGGCGAGCACCCGCGGCGGGTACCTGCAGCGCGACGTCTCCTACGACTTCGACCCGGCGACCGTCTGGCACGAGTACACGCACGGGCTGTCGAACCGGCTGATCGTCGACGCCGACGGCTGGGGCGCGCTGTCGAGCCCGCAGGCCGCCGCGATGGGGGAGGGCTGGAGCGACTTCTACGCGCTGGACCTCATGGCCGAGGACACCTCGATCGTCGACACCGCGGCCGACGGCGAGGTCTCGCTCGGCGCCTATCCGGACCCGGTGCCGAACATGACGCGCCACCAGGCGATCGACTGCGCCGTCGGCAGCGTCCACGCCAACTGCCCGGGCGGTGGCTACACGTACGGCGACTTCGGCGACATCGCCGGTCAGCCGGAGGTGCATGCCGACGGCGAGATCTGGGCCCAGACGCTGTGGGACCTGCGCGCGGCGATCGGCGTCTCGGACGCCCGCCTGCTCGTCACCGAGGGGATGCGCCTGACGCCGCCCGAGCCGTCGTTCCTCGACGCGCGCAACGGCATCCTGGCCGCCCTCGAGGTGACGGGCAAGACGGCGCTGCGCGACGAGGTGTGGGACGTCTTCCGCAACCGCGGCATGGGCTTCTACGCGGGCGCGACGAGCGGCGCGGACGTCGAGCCGGTGGCCGACACGTCCCCGCCGCCGCCCGACGGCGCACCCACCGGCACCGCGACCGGCCTCGTGAAGGACGCGGACACCGGCTCGCCCGTCGCCGGCGCCGAGGTCGGCCTCGGCGGCCACGACGGCACGGCCGGGTTCAGCGACGTCACGGGGGCGGACGGGCGCTACACCCTCCAGACCCCCGGCGGGACCTATCCGTCGCTGTACGTCCAGGCGCCGGGGTACGACGCCCCGGCATCGGCGCCGACGTCGGTCACGGTGAGCGCCGGCAGCCAGACGGCCGTGCCCGACATCGCCGTGCGCCGCAACTGGAGCACGCTGACCGGCGGCGCGACGCTCGCCGAGCCGCCGGGCGGGAGCTGCGGCCGCGCCGGCGCGCTGGACGGCTCGCCGGGGACCGGCTGGTCGGCTCCCCGTCCCGGAGGCGCGTTCGACGTCCCGCCCGGCGCCGACCCGCCGACGATGACGATCACGCTGCCGCGCGCGGTCGACATCACCGCTTTCGGGATCGATCCCAGCGAGGCGTGCGGCGACGACGCGAGCGCCGCGCTCGGCGAGATCCTCGTCGAGACGTCGAACGGCGGCGCGTGGACGCCGGCGCTGAGCCGGACGTTCGGCACGGGCGACCGCGGCGGCGTGACGGAGTACGCGCCGACGGGCGGCGCGAGCGGCGTCGTGAAGCTGCGCGTGACGCTCGTGGAGTCGCAGGATCCGAGCGGCGCGTCGGGCGAGGACTGGATCGACCTGACGGAGCTCAAGGTCTACGGGACGTCGACGCCCGCGCCGTCCGGTGGCGGTGGCGGTGGCGGTGGCGGTGGTGGTTCCGGCGGCGCATCGGATCCCGGTGCCACCACGACGCCGACGTCGCCCACGACGTCGACGACGCCCACCGTCACGCCGGTGCGTCCTTCGCTACCGCCGAGCGAGCCGCCCGCGACGGTGGAGTTGGAGCCCGCGCTCCGCATGCCTCGCACGGGCACGGATGGCGAGGTCACGGTCCGCGTCACGTGCGCAGACGACTGCACGACGCGGGCCCGGCTGCTCGCGCGCGGCCGGCTCGCGCGCCGTCTCGGCGAACGGCAGCTCGCCGCCGCGACGGACCGCCCGGCCGCCGGCGAGCCCGCGCGGCTCACCGTCTCGCTCACGCGCGGCCAGCGACGTGAGCTGCGCCAGCTCGACCGCGACGACCGCGTCCGCCTGACGCTCGCGGTCACGGTGACGCAGGCCGGCGGCGCCGTCACGCGGGAGCGGCGGACGGTGCTGGTCGCGGTCTGAGGCCAGCCGCGGCCGACGGGCGCGCCGGGCGCCAACACATGCCGACGTGCTCCGAATTCCGGACGCCATGCGTCGCAAATTCGGAGCACCCCCGCAGCAGGGCTACGACGCGAGCCGCATCGCGTAGAGCACGGCCGCGACCGCGGTCGCGAGGTTGAGGCTCGAGACGCCCTCGCGCATCGGCAGGGCCACGACCTCGTCGGCTCGCGCCACGAGCTCGTCGCTGAGCCCGTGGCGCTCGGTGCCGAAGGCGAGGACCGCGTTCGCCGGCAGCGCGGAGGGTCGCAGCGGGGCGCCGGACGGGTCGAGCGCGACGAGCGGGCGCCCCGCCGCGCC
>DASTRJ010000173.1:0-17171 GCA_035761245.1 Capillimicrobium sp.
CGCGCCTTGCGGCGGCGCAGCTTCGGCGTGACGTAGGCCTCGGGCTTGAGGGCCGCCTCGTAGTCGGCGAGCGCCATGAGGTCGTCGTAGGTCCCCTCGCGCAGCAGATAGGAGCGGATCCGCAGGTTGAACGCGAGGTGGTCGTCGACCCACGGCCCGTAGCGCTCGAGCGCGAGGCGGCGGACCTCCTCGTGCATCTTGCGGTTGTAGTCCGGGCGACGGCGCGTGAACGGCAGGCCGCCGACGCGCTTGAGCATCTTGCCGCGGTACCAGTGCGACAGCAGCTTGTCGCGCAGCTCCCCCGGCTCGGTGTGCTCGACGACGATGTCGAGGACCTCGCGGACGTTGTCGAAGTAGGCGACGGGGTCGAACGACTGGTACGACGCGTTCGCGTCGGTGTCGCGCAGGACCCAGTGGTAGCACGGGTAGTCGGCGAGGATCGAGATCGACTCCGCGTGGAAGTAGGCGTGGACCACGTAGACGTGGTCCTCCAGCCGGCGGCGGCCCTCCGGGAAGCGGATGCCGTGCTCCTCGAGGAACGCGCGGCGGAAGAGCTTGTGCGGCGTCAGCAGCGCCAGCAGCGGCGCGGTCTCGAGCGTGACGTGGTCGCGGTTGCGGCGGAAGAGGTGGCGCGGGACGTCCTTGCCGTCGCCGACGACCTTGCCGATGACGATGTCGGCGTCGTCCTCCTGGGCCTTGCGGTACAGCCGCTCGAGCGCCTGCTTGCCGAGCCAGTCGTCGTTGTCGACGAAGTAGACGTACTCGCCGCGCGCCATGTCGACGCCGACGTTGCGCGGGCGGCCCGGCCAGCCTGAGTTCGGGATGTGCTCGACGCGCACGTTGTCGTGCTCGGCGGCGAGCGCGTCGAGGCGGGCGGGCGTCTCGTCGGTCGAGCCGTCGTCGACGAAGATCACCTCGTAGTCGGTGGACGGCATCGACTGGTCCAGCAGCGTCCGGATGCAGTCGTCGATGTTGTTGCCCGGGTTGTAGACCGGGACGATCACGGAGACCTTGAGCACGGGGGGCCGCAACATAGCGGTCAACCGCGTGTTGTTCGGTGCCGATGACCGTGGCGATGCGGCGTCTTCTCTGCGGTCTGTCGGTGTGCCTCGCGCTCGCGGGGGCGCTCGCCGCGAGCGCGTCCGCGCAGACGTGGCAGGCGCCGTGCGTGGACGGCACCGAGGCGCCGCTGTGCAGCTTCTGGACGGGCTACGTCCGGCACGTCGCCGACGGGGACACGATCGTGGCGGATCTCGGGGACCGCGTCGAGCGGGTCCGGATCGCGGGCATGCAGGCGATGGAGCAGACCGTCTACAGCCGCGACCGGCTGTCGCGCCAGGGCTTCTGCCACGCGCTCGAGGCGACGGCGCGGCTCGAGGAGCTCGTCATGGCGTCGGGCGGCCGGGTGCGGCTGTCGGCCCAGGACCCGGCGAGCCGGTCGGGCCGCCGGTGGCGCCGCTCCGCCGCCGTCCTGCTCGGCGGGCAGTGGGTCGACGTCGCGTCGACGATGATCGCCGAGGGCCACGCGCTCTGGCTGCCGAACGGGCGCGAGTGGGCGTGGAACGAGCGCGACAGCCTCCTCGCCCAGCAGGCCGCGGCGCAGGGCGCCGGGCTCTGGAACACCGAGTACTGCGGCGGCGGGCCGCCCGCGGCGCTGAAGGTGTGGGTCAACTCGAACGCGCCGGGCGACGACGCCCAGCATCCCGACGGCGAGTGGATCCGCGTCAAGAACACGGACCCCGCCGCGCCGATCGACCTCGGCGGGTGGTGGCTGCGCGACTCCGGTCTGCATCGCTTCACGTTCGCGCCGGGGTCGGTGGTCGGCCCGCTCGAGTCGGTCAAGGTCCACGTCGGCACCGCCCCCGACGGCGGCCTGTCGTTCGGGCTCGGGGAGCCGCTGTTCGAGAACGCCGACCCGGACGGCCGCGGCCGCGGCGACGGCGTCTACCTCTTCGACCCCGAGGGCGACCTGCGCGCCTGGCAGCAGTACCCGTGCCGCTACGCGTGCGCCGACCCCTACGGCGGCGTCGTCGAGCTGCGCGCCCTGCCCCGCGCCGACGCGGTGACGATCCGCAACACCGGCACGGCGCCGATCGACCTCGACGGCACCCGGCTGTCCGTGCGCCGCCGTGCGCAGGAGGTCGGGCCCGGGGCGATCGTCGGGCCCGGCGAGACGCTGCGCGTCGACGTCGGCTGGCTGCGCAACGCCGGCGACGTCGTGCTGCTCGACACCTACGACAAGATCCCCATCGCCTGTGCGGCGTGGGGCGACGCGACGTGCTGAGGGTCAGGAATCGCCCGACTCCACCGCATGCAGGACGATGGTGACGGCGACGTCGCCTGGCTGCTCGGTCGCCGACCGTCGCGCTTCGTCGATCCGAGCCCGCAAGTCTCGCTGTAGCGAATCGGCGCGGTCGCTGTCGAGCATGAGCGTGGCCCCCACGGTGGCGTCGTCGCGGGCTGCGTAGAAGTGCTGGATCGCGCCGCGCTTCGGCACAGTGTCGACGAGCTCGACCAAACCGGCCTCGGCAAGTGTCCTCACGTGGTAGCTCGCGACAGCAACCGACTCGCCGACCGCATCGGCGAGTTGACTAGGACTCATCCGGCGTTCACGAAGCTCGGCCAGGATCTGGGCACGAACGGGATGGGCGAGCGCGCGTTGGACAGCGTTCGCCTTATGCGCGTGGCGAGGCGACGCGTGGCGGTCATCGGGCATGCCGCCCGTGGTATCAAGCTCGGGATAGAACAAGCATTGGAACTTCTTTTCCGCCCCACATAGCTACCGCGGCCAAGTGACGAACAAGTCTCCGGAGGGCAGCCGCCACTCGACCGCGGATGGGCTAGCCAATCTTGTTGACCGCGAGCACCGGCATCGCCGGCGCGTCCGCTGGCTCGACAGTCAGCATGCATCCTCCTTCCTCGGTCGTTGATCGGTGGACGGTTGTGAAGATCGAAACGCATGACAGTTCGTTTCCAGAGACAACCGTGACTCTGTCGTCGCCAGGACCGCTATGGTCGCGCTAAGCGGTCTGGAAACGAAAGGGCGAACGACAATGCACCAGGAAGCGAGCCGCTCGCGAATCATCAACGACACGCGGATGGCGAAGGCCATGGGCCACCCGCTTCGCGTGCGCGCACTCGAGATCCTCAATCAGCGGGTCGCGAGTCCGTCCGAGATCGCGCGTGAACTCGACATGCCGCTCCCGAACGTCGTCTACCACGTCAACTGCCTGCTTCGACTGAAGTGCATCGAGGAGGTCGAGACGCGACAGGTTCGCGGCGCGCTCGAGCACCGATATCGCGCCGTGAGGAGAGTGGTCGTGCTGCCGGACGAGTGGGCGCACATGCCCGCGAGTGCCCAGGAGTCGTTCGAAGGGCAATGGATGCGGCGAGCCTTTGGCGACTTCCGTGACGCTGTCGAGAGTGGATCGTTCGCGCGACGCCTCGACCGGCACATGTCGTGGACCCCGCTGGTCCTCGACGAACAGGCGTGGCGCGAGATGTATGAGGCGATGAAGAACCTGCTCGAGCTCGCGCTCAGCAAGGAAGCCGAGTCGATGGCAAGACTGCGGAACGGCGCAAGTGGAGGCCCCGAGGTTCGCAGTCGCCTCACAATGCTCCACTACGAGGCGCCCGACGTCACGACGTCTTGAACGCCAGCCGCGGTGCGGCTGGATGCAACTGGAAAGGGCTGGCGCGCCCAGGGCGGGCCGGCGGCGCGTCGGGGGCCTCCCCTATCTGCGCCCCCTATCTACGACGCGGACCCGGTCGCCGTGGTCGCCGGCATCCGGCCGATCACGTCGCGCATCTCGTCGCGGCTGAACGCGCGCATCGTCGTCGTGCGGACGTTGCCCTGCCCGGCGAGCGTCAGCAGCGCCGCGGCGAGGGTCGCGTCGTCGGGGGCGTCGACGATCGCGGTGATGTCGTGCGCGCCGATCGTCCAGTAGATGTCGCGGAACGTGATGCCCATCTCCTGGAAGCGCTGGGCCGCGGCCTCGTAGCGGTCGACGGTCTCCGCGGCGCCGCGGACGCCCTGGTCGGTCCAGTCGATCAAGGTGACGTACATGGGCATGGCCCTCTCCTCTCTCCTCCGCCGCCCACTCAGTGGGCGACGTGGGCTTCCTCCAGGATCCGCCCGACGTTGGCCGGCGCGAAGAACTCGGGCGCCGGCATGGTGGCCGCCTGGACGCTGACGAACTCGTCCATCGCGCGCCGGTTGCCGCGCATCGCCCGCAGCAGCTGCTGCAGCTCCGGGGGCGGCTCGTCCATGCGCGCGAAGTCGTCGGTGAACTCGTAGACGGGACGCGTCTCGCGGTCGCGGACCTCCTGGTAGCCGCGCATCGCCTCGTCGTACGGGCGCCGCCCGGACCAGACGTCCGCGAGGGCGCCGGCGAGGAGCTCCGCGTCGCGGAAGGCGTCGTTGATCCCCATCGCGGTGATCGGGTTCTTGTGGTAGCCGGCGTCGCCCACGAGCGCCCACCCCGGGCCGTACGGGGCGCGGTAGTAGCCGGGCAGCTCGGCGGAGCCGACGTAGCGCGACTCGCGCGTCGCGCCCCGGATGCGCTCGGCGAACTCGGGGGCCAGCTCGACCATGCGGCGGAAGTTGCCGTCGACGTCGCCGCGGTTGGCGTGGAACTCGCTCACCGGCCAGCCGAACGGCGTGACCGTGAGGCCGTCGTGCGTCGGCGCCGCCGCCCAGCCGCGATGGTCGCCGGCCCGGATGGTGGTCTCGAACCCTGCGACGTCGAGCCCGCTCCAGTACGTGTAGTACACGGCCAGGCGCGAGGGCCGCACGTCGTACTCCTCCGGCCGCACGGCCTTGACGACGATCGAGTGGCGGCCGTCGGCGCCGATGACGATCTCGGCGGACTCGGCGAGCTCCGGGCCGCCGCGCTCGTGGCCGCGGATGCCCGTGATACGGCCCTCGGAGGCGAGGACCTCGTCGACGGCGAACCCCTGACGCACCTCCACGCCCGCCTCGACCGCCGCCTCGACGAGGATCTCGTCGAGCGTCGTGCGGCGAGGGCAGTACGCGCGGTCGACGCCGTCGATCGGTCGCGGCGAGCCGGCGATGGTGAACGGCCCGAAGTCGAACGAGTAGGTCGTCACCGGCGGGCAGCCCGTCGCCTCGAGGCGCTCCAGCAGCCCCCAGCGCCGCAGCGATGCGACGCCCGGCGGGTGGACGAGGTGCGTCGACATCGTGTCGCTCGGGAACGTCGCCTTGTCGACCAGCAGCACGCGCGCGCCCTGGCGGGCGAGCAGCATCGCGGTCGGCGAGCCTCCGCACCGAGCGCCCACCACGATCGCGTCGTAGCTGCGCGTGGTCATGCGATCGACCCCCTGGTTCGCTCACGCCGAACCTCTCACCGGGCGCAGAAGCGGGCAAGGGGCAGGTTCTCGCCCCAGCGCGCGGCGGAGGCCAGCGCCGCCGCGCGAGTCCGCTGCCACTCCTGCGTCCGCGGTCAGTCGAGGTACGGCAGTCCTCGGCAGCGCGGCGAGGCGATCGGGATCGACGCCGCTGTCAGCCGCCGCGACGAGCCGTCACACGCCGCGCGACGAGGAGCGCCGCTCGGTCGCCTAGCTCAGGCGGGGCGCCGGGCCGATCGTCAGCCGCACGCCGCCCATGCGCACCGTCAGCTCGCCCGTGTCGTAGACGCCGGCCTCCGCGAAGTGGGCGCGGTTGAGGACGGCGCCGGAATGCGGGTCCTCGGCGATGTGGAGGAAGAAGCTCTCGGCGGGCGATCCCCAGCTGCACCCGAGCGGCGTCACGGCGAGCGTGCCGCTGAGCATCAGCACCGCGGGCGGGCCGTCCGGGTCGGCGTCGCCGACCGAGAGCGTGACGGGCTCGCCCGTGCGGCCGAGCAGGTCGCCGAGCACGCCCTCGAAGTCGAGACGGGTCGCGACGTCGTCGAGCACGGCGACGAACCGTAGGGCACCGACCGGAGTGATGCAGGCTTCGACCCCGCATTCACCGCAGAAAAGCGTCGGCGCCGAGACGTTCAGGCAGGCCTCGGCGACAGCTCCCGCGGCACGATGGTCAGCTGTCGCTCGCGTCCGTCGCGCAGCACGGTGGCGACCATGCGGGTGCCGATCACGTCGTCCTCGGTCGCGCTCTGGACGTCGGCGACGCCGGTGATCCGGCGGCGATCGAGCGCCACCAGGAGATCGCCGGGGCGCAGGCCGGCCTCCGCCGCGGGCGACCCGTCGACGACCTCGGCCACCTCGACGACCGGCTCGTCGCCGTGGGTCGCGGCCAGCCGGGGCGGCATCGGACGCGCCGAGCCGGCGATCCCCAGCCAGCCGCGGCGCACCCTGCCGTCGGTCATGAGCGCGCCGATGATCCGCCGCGTCGCGCGGTTGATCGGGACCGCCAGCCCGAGCCCGATCCCCGCGACCGCCGTGTTGACGCCGACGACGCGATGGTCGCTGGTCACCAGCGCGCCGCCGGAGTTGCCGGGGTTCAGCGCCGCGTCGGTCTGGATGACGTTGTCGATCGTCCGCACCATCGCCCCGTCGCGCGCGGGCAGCGAGCGGCCCAGCGCCGAGACGACGCCCGCCGTGACCGAGCCCGCGAAGCCGTTCGGGTTGCCGATGGCCACGACGAGCTGGCCGACGCGCAGGTCCTCGGCGCGGCCGAGGGAAGCGGCGTGCAGGCCGCCCTCGTCGGTGCGCAGGATCGCGAGGTCGGTCAGCGCGTCGGCGCCGACCGGCGTGAACGAGATCTCACGCCCGTCGGTGAACGACGCCACGCCGCCGCGGCTGCGGCCGCTGCGCCGCGACGCGACGACGTGCGCCGACGTCAGCAGGAAGCCGTCCGGACTCAGGACGATCGCGCTGCCGGCGCCGACGGGGATCTCGCTGCCGTCGCGGCGCCGGCCGAGGACGCGCAGGTTGGCGACCGACGGCGCGAGCGCCTCGGCGACGCCCATGACCGTCCGGGAGTACGCGTCGAGCGCCTCGGCGTCGGTGGGCCGATCGTGTGTGGTTGCGGTCATGCGCCCGCTCCCGCCAGCTCGAGGGTGAGGGTCAGCGTCTCGGCGCCGCGCACGACGCCGACGTCGACCGGCCCCGGCTCGGCCGCGTCGAGGGCGGCGAAGAGGTCATCGACGCCGGCGATCGGCCTGCCGCCGAGCGAGACGAGCACGTCGCCGCGCTCGACGCCTGCGCGGGCGGCGGCGCTGCCGTCCTGGACGTCGCGGACGAGCAGGCCGTCGACCGGCTCCAGGCCGACGGCCGCGCGCAGCCGCCTGGTCTGCCGGGCGTCGGCGAGCGCCACGCCGAGCACCGGGGGTGCGGTGCTCCGGCCGGCGACCAGCGCCTCGGCGCGCTCGCGCAGCGCGGTGGCCGGCCACGCCAGCAGGAGGCCCGGAGCCGGGCGCAGCGCGTTGAGGCCGAGCACGCGGCCGTGCTCGTCGACGAGCGGCCCGCCGCCTGAGCCGCGCGGCAGCGGCGCCGTGTGCTCGAGCGTGCCGTCGATCAGGCGCCCGGCCGGGCCGCGCACCGTCCGGGGCGCGCTGGCGATCGCCCCGGCGGTCGCGCGCAGGCCCTGGCCGCCGGGATCCCCGAAGGCGAAGACGGGGGTGCCGATGCGCAGCCCGGCGGCGGCGTCGCCGTCGCCGATCGCCCACGGCAGCGACGGGACGTCGGCGGCCGCGCGGTCGAAGGTCAGGACGGCGAGGTCGACGGTGCGGTCGGTGCCGGTCACCGTGGCGGCGACATCGCCGGCCGCGGTGCGCAGCGTGAGCTCGTCGGCGCCACGGACGTTGCGCGCCAGCGTCACGGCGACGCCGGGCGCCATCACGAAGCCGGAGCCGCCGCGCCAGCGCGCGCGGGCGGTGCCGCGCAGGCCGACGACGGCGGGGCCGACCCGGTCGGCGAGGTCGAGGAGAGCGGTGGAGGACATGAGCGACTCCTAGCTTGCGACTTGCAAGTGAGTGTAGTCGCCCGCGATAGCCTGGTGGCATGGCGATGCAGCTCGACGCCCTCGCCCGCGCGGCCGCCGCCGTCGGCGACCGCTGGTCGCTCGTGATCCTCGGCGCCCTGCTCGACGGGCCGCTGCGCTACGGCGAGCTGCAGGAGCGCGTCGCCGGGATCTCGTCGAACGTCCTGGCCCAGCGGCTCACGGCGCTGGAATCCGCGGGGCTCGTCGTCGCGGAGCCGTACTCGCAGCGACCCGTGCGGCTGCAGTACGCGGCCACCACGGCGGCGACGGAGCTCGCGGCGCCGCTGGCCGCTCTGGCGGCGTGGGGCGGCCGCCACGCCGGCGACGCCGGCGAGCCGGGCCTGCGCCACGAGCTCTGCGGCACGCCGCTGGAGGTGCGCTGGCACTGCCCCACGTGCGACGTCGACGTCGCTCCCGCCGCGGCGGCCGACGAGCCCGGCGTGTTCCGCGTGTAGATCGCGGCGCGTTAGCGTCATCCGGCGTCGTGGCCCGCATCGCCGTCGACCTCACCTCGCTGAAGCGATCGCGCGACCTGCGGTTGCTGACCATCGGGCAGACCGTGTCGTCGCTGGGCACGCAGGCCGCGCTCGTGGCGATCCCGTACCAGGTGTTCGTCCTGTCGGACTCGGCCTTGCTCGTCGGCCTGACGGGCGCGGTCGAGCTCGTGCCGCTCGTGCTGGGGTCGCTGATCGGCGGCGCCTACGCCGACCGCATGGATCGCCGCCGGCTGATGCTCGGCGCCCAGCTCGTGCTGACGGCGGTCGGCGGCGTGCTGGCGCTGCTGGCGGCGCTCGGCGAGCCGCACGTCGCCGTGATCCTCGTGCTGGCCGCCGCGCTCGCCGGCGCCGGCGCGGTGGGCAGCGTGACCCGTTCGGCGGCGGTCCCGGCGCTGGCGGGCCCGTGGCTGCGCTCGGCGCTGGCGTTCAACTTCTCGATGAGCTCGCTCGCGGCGGTGATCGGGCCGGGGATCGGGGGGCTCGTCATCGCCGCTGCCGGGCTCGGGGTCCTCTACGCGCTCGTGGCGGCGTGCTTCCTCGCGCTCGTCGTGCTGATCGTGCCGATCCGGGCGCTCCCGCCGCACGGCGAGGGCGAGCCGGCGATCGAGCACGAGCCGGTCGCGCGCTCGATCGTCGAGGGGCTGCGCTTCGTGCGCTCCAACCGCGCGCTCATGGGTTCGTTCGTCATCGACCTGGCGGCGATGGCCTTCGGGATGCCGCGGGCGCTGTTCGCGGTGCTGTCGCTGACCGTGTTCGACGCCGGCGCGGCCGGGACCGGCCTGCTCTACGCGTCGGTGTCGGCGGGCGCGGTCGTCGCCGCGCTCACGACCGGATGGCTCGAGCACGCCCGCTGGCTCGGCCGCATCACGATCGCGGCGGTCGTGGTCTGGGGCGCGGCCATCGCCGCCGCCGGGGTCGCGGGCTCGCTCTGGGTGGCGGCGGCGCTGCTGGCGATCGCCGGCGCGGCGGACTCCGTGTCGGCCGTCTGCCGCACGGTCATCAACCAGACGGTCACGCCGGAGCGCATGCGTGGCCGCATGTCGTCGGTCTTCATGCTCGTCGTCCAGAGCGGCCCGCGGATCGGCGACGTCGAGTCCGGCGCCGCGGCGTCGCTCATGCCGGTCGGCGCAGCGGTGAGCGCGGGCGGCCTGGCGTGCCTCGTCGCCGTCGTGCTGACCGTCCTCGCCTACCCGGAGCTCGCCGCCTACGACGGCAACCTCGACCAGCTCGCACTGGCCGAGGCGGGCGCGGCGGGCGAGTCGCGGGCGTAGCCGGCGTCGCCGCGCCCGCCCGCTCCACCGGGGCCGTGAGCGATGATCCCGCCATGGCCCGGCCGTCCGCGCACGCCCTGCTCGCCGCCGTCGTCGCGACGGCCGCACTCGTCGCGTGCGCCGGTCCGGCCGAGGTGAGCGCGTCCTGCGCGGCGATCGTGCGCTGGCACGGCGAGACGTTCCACGGCCACGCCGTCGACCGCGCGGTCGACGCCGGCCGGCGCTTCGGACCCGGCGTCATCCCGGCGTGCATCGACACGGACCCGCCGGACCCCGGCGCGCACGACACGACGGTCGTGCTCCGCGCGGTCCCCGGCATCCCGCGGACCGTCGCCTTCACGACGCGCGATCGGATGACGGTCTACGTGACGGGACGCCCCCTGAAGCCGTCCGAGCGCCGCGCGCTGCGGCGCATCGGCCTCCGGCTCTCGCGCTAGCGCCTCCAGAGAGCGAAAAACCCGCCGTTTCCAGCGGGTCTCTCGAGTGGGCGATACTGGGCTCGAACCAGTGACCTCCGCCTTGTCGAGGCGGCGCTCTCCCAGCTGAGCTAATCGCCCTGGGACGGCCCGTAGGGTAGCAACGCCGCGCGGAGGGTGATCGACTCGGCGTTCGGGCGCCCACTTCCAAGTCGAGACACGCATTCTCGACACGGCGTCATCAAGGCGTGGTAGAAGAGGCCGAACGCTCGACTCGATCAAGGAAGGTCGCATGACGGCAGTGCTGTACCGGCTCGGCGGCCTCTGCGCTCGCGGTCGGTGGATCGTCCTCATCGTCTGGGCCATCGTGGCCGTCGCCCTCTTCGCGTGGGCGCAGACGAAGGGCTCGAACCTGACGGACGATCTCTCGCTGCCCGGCACCGGCAGCGACACGGCGAGCAACCTGCTCGAGAGCAAGTTCCCGTCCCAGGCCAACGGGACGAACCCCGTCGTCATCCGCGCTCCCGCCGGCGAGAAGATCACCGCGGCCAAGTACCAGAAGCCGATCGACGACACGGTCGCCGCGCTGCGCAAGAACCCGGACGTCGACCACGTCACCAGCCCGCTGTCGTCGTCGAAGGGCGACCGGCTGCGGTCCTCCAAGGACGACTCGATCGCGTACATCGCGCTCGGCCTCAGCTCCTCCCCCAGCGAGCTCACGGAGGAGGACGCCGCCGCCCTGCGCGACGAGGCCGCGCCGCTGAAGGCCGCGGGCCTCGACGTCTCCTTCGGCGGCTACGTCGGCCAGAAGCTCTCCAAGCCCGCCACCGAGTCGAGCGAGGCGGTCGGCCTGACGATGGCGGTCGTCGTCCTGCTCTTCACGTTCGGGACGGTCGTCGCGATGGGGCTGCCGATCCTCACGGCGATCTTCGGCCTCGTCTGCGGCCTGTCGATCATCACCGTGCTCAGCCGCGCCGTGGAGGTCCCCACGGTCGCCCCGACGCTCGCGACCATGATCGGACTGGGCGTCGGCATCGACTACGCGCTGTTCGTCGTGACGCGCCACCTCGCCCAGCTGCGTGGCGGCATGGAGTTGCGCGAGTCGATCCGCCGCTCGATCGCGACCTCCGGCGCCGCGGTCGTCTTCGCCGGCTGCACCGTGATCATCGCGCTGCTGTCGCTGGCCGTCGTCGGGATCCCGCTCGTCACGACGCTCGGCTACACCGCCGCGACCGTCGTCGTCGTCGCGGTGCTCGCCGCGATCACCCTCCTCCCCGCCCTGCTCGCGCTGATCGGCCATCGCATCGAGCGCCTGCGGCTGCCGCTGCCCCACGCCAAGCATGGCGACCACCCGCACGGCTGGGAGCGCTGGGCGCGGCTCGTCGCGCGCTACCCGTGGCCGGCGATGGTCACCGCGCTGGTGGTGCTCGCCGTCCTCGCCCTGCCCGTGCTCGACCTCCAGCTCGGCCAGCAGGACAACGGCGCGATGCCGAAGGACACCGAGTCGCGGCAGGCCTACGACGGCATGACGCGCGGCTTCGGCGTCGGGTCCAACGGCCAGATGCTGATCGCGGTCGACCTGTCCCAGGACCCCGCCAAGCCCGACCAGAAGAACCTCGACAAGATCGACCAGAGCGAGCAGGCCAACAAGGACAAGGCCAAGCAGCAGGCGTCGGCGCAGGAGCAGCAGCTCGCCGAGAGCCTCGAGGCGCAGGGCGTGCCGCCCGCGACCGCCGAGCAGCAGGCGCAGGCGCAGGTCCAGCCGCAGCTCGACCAGCAGCTGGACAAGATCACCAAGCAGGCCGACGCCAAGCGCAAGCAGGCCGACCAGCCCGCGACCGATCCGCGCCTGCAGGACCTGCGCAGCGACCTCCAGAAGACCGACGGCGTCAAGTCCGTCACCCAGCCGCTCGTCAACGGCAAGGGCACCGCCGCGGTGCTCACGCTCACGCCGACCACGGCGCCGTCGGACCTCGACACCGAGGACCTCGTGCGGCGCCTGCGCGACGACACGATCCCGAAGGCGACGAAGGGCACGTCGATGACCGCCTCGGTCGGCGGGACGACCGCCTCCTACGTCGACCTGGCCGACGAGATCTCCGAGCACCTGCTCGAGACGATCCTCATCGTGATCGCGCTGAGCTTCGTGCTGCTGACGGTGGCCTTCCGCTCGCTGGTGATCCCGCTCACCGCCGGCCTCATGAACCTGATCTCGATCGGCGCGGCGTTCGGCGTCGTCACCGCCGTCTTCGAGAAGGGCTGGGGCGTCGGCCTCGTCGGCCTCGACGACAGCGTGCCGATCGTCTCGTTCGTGCCGCTGATGATGTTCGCGATCCTCTTCGGGCTCTCGATGGACTACGAGGTGTTCCTGATGACGCACATCAAGGAGGCCTGGGAGCGGACGAAGGACAACACCGCCGCGGTCGTCGAGGGCATCGGCACCACGGGCCGCGTGATCACGAGCGCCGCGCTCATCATGGTGAGCGTCTTCTTCGCCTTCGTGCTCAACGGCGACCCGACCGTCAAGCAGTTCGGAGTCGGGATGGGCGTCGCCGTCGCGGTCGACGCGACGCTCGTGCGCTGCCTCCTCGTGCCGGCGGTCATGGTGCTCCTCGGCCGGTCGAACTGGTGGCTGCCGCGCTGGCTGGACCGGGCGATGCCCAACTTCTCGATCGAGGACGAGGACTGGCTGCGCCGGCGCGACGAGGAGCTGGCGGCCGAGGCCGCGGCACGGCGCGAGCGGCCCAAAGCGCCCGCGTGATGCACTCAGGGCTCGTCGCGCGGTAGCCTGCACAGCGCATCTGGCGACGTGGCGGAGTGGCTACGCAGCGGCCTGCAAAGCCGTGTACACCGGTTCGATTCCGGTCGTCGCCTTCGCCGCTCGGGCGCGCGTGGCGTGCGCGCGCCACGCTGTGAAGCGCTTCGTTTCGGGGTGATGGCGACGGGTAGTCGCTGCGCCCACAACGAAAGGTGTGCCCCATGGCCACTGATGTCGGCGGCACTGCCGTACCCAGGCGGCGAGCAGGCGCGCAGCGTCTGACGACGGAGACGAAGGCCGCGTTCAAGACCACAGAGCTGATGGCGTACGTCGCCGTGCTCATCGGGCTCTTCGTCGCGGGCGCGGTCGTCGACCAGGCCGACGAAGGCGGGCTCGGCGCGCGCCAGGTCTGGTTGTACGCGGTGATCCTCACCGTGGGCTACATGATCAGCCGCGGTCTGGCGAAGTCCGGGAGCCGCGACCCGTACTGGTCGGAGCGCGGCGGTCGAGACGCCGACCGCTAGGTCGTCGCCGTCACCCCCCGAAGAACGCCGCGACCCCGTCGGCGACGGCGGTCAGCTGCGCCTCGGTGATCCCGGGGAAGATCGGCAGGGACAGGCCCTCGGCGGCGAGCCGCTCGGCGACCGGGAAGTCGCCCGCGCGATGGCCGAGGTGCCGGTAGGCCGGCGTGAGGTGCGGCGGCGTCGGGTAGTGCCGGCCGGTCGCGATCCCGGCACGGCGCAGCGCCTCCCCGAGCTCGGCGGCGCAGGGCGTGCGGATGACGTAGAGGTGCCAGACCGGCTCGCTGCCGGGGGCGACCGCCGGCCGGTCCACCGCTGCGATGCCGGCGAGCGCGCGGTCGTAGAACGCGGCGGCGGCCCTGCGCTCGCGGTTCCAGGCGTCGAGGCGCGGCAGCTTGTGCAGCAGCACGACCGCCTGGATCGTGTCGAGCCGCGACGTCGAGCCGACGACGTCGTGCTCGTGCTTGCGCAGCTGGCCGTGCTCGCGCAGGGCTCGCACGCGGCGCGCCAGCTCGGCGTCGTCGCTCACGACCGCGCCCGCGTCGCCCATCGCGCCGAGGTTCTTGCCCGGGTAGAAGCTGAAGGCGCCGGCGACGCCGCCCGTGCCGGCGGTCAGGCCGTCGCGGCGCGCGCCGTGCGCCTGGCAGGCGTCCTCGACGACCTGCACCGCGTGGCGGTCGGCCAGCGCGCCGATCGCGCGCAGATCGGCCATGTGGCCGTAGAGGTGCACCGGCAGGACGAACCGCGTGCGCGGGGTGAGCGCCGCCGCGGCCGCCTCCGGATCGAGCGTCCGGTCGCGCTCGCCGATGTCGGCGAGCACCGGCCGGCCGCCCGCCTGCGTGACCGCCTCGAGCGTCGCGATGAACGTGCTGGCGGGGACGATCACCTCGTCGCCGGGCTCCAGGCCGGCCGCGAGCAGCGCGAGGCGCAGCGCGTCCGTGCCGCTCGCCACGCCGACGCACGCCGCCGCGCCGCAGTAGCGCGCGAAGGCGTCCTCGAAGCGCGCCACCTGCGGGCCGTTGACGAACGACCCGCTGCGGATCAGCTCGTCGATCTCGCGCAGCAGCGCCGGCCGCAGCGGCTCGTGCATCGGCGCGAGGTCGAGGAACGGCACGGCCGTCGGCGCCCGAGCGACGCCGCCGGTCATCGCGAGCCGACGGGGGCTCGCCGATCGCGGTCGCTCGGCGTCTCGGCGGCGCGCCGGGCGCGGCGGTCGGCGCGGCGGACGGTGCGCCGGCCGACGAGCAGCGCCCACCGCGGCGGGGCGCCGAAGTGCTCCAGGACGCCGACCGTGCGGCGCACGTCGGCGCGGCGCGCGCCGCGCACGACGACCAGCACCGTGAGGTCGGCGGACTGCGCCACGCGCTCGCCCGCGTCCGGGCCGCCGGGCCGCGCCGCCGGCAGGAAGCGATCGGCGCCGGTCATCTCGAGCGCCTCGAAGCGCCGCGCCGCGTAGGCCGCGGCGCGCGAGCCCCTGCGGCCGACCGGCACGAGCGCGACCCGCGGCGCATGCCCGCCCGCGAGCGTCCGCCAGCGCTCGACGAGCGCCTCCGCGCCGGCGTCCGTGAGGCCGTCGAGCCGGCTCACCGGCGAGAACGTCTCGGCGGCGACGGCGTCGAGGTCGTCGACGCGCGGGTCGGCGCGGTCCCACACGACCACGAGCACGAGCCCGAGCAGGAGGCCGAGGACCACCGCCACCGGGATCAGCTCGCCGCTGAGCGGCGTGCTCTCCTCGGCGTGGTCCGCCACCCGGACGACCCGGATCGACGCGGGCGTGATCCGCGGCGACGCCGGGATCGGCGCGGTCGCGGCGGCGGCGAGGGCGCGCACCCCGCGCAGCGCCGTGCGCGCGTGGTCGTCCTCGAAGGTCGCCCGGATCACCGAGGTCTCGAAGTCGTTGGCGACGGTGAGCTGGTCGACGACGTCGCTGCGCGAGAGGCCGGTCGCCGCCGCGACGCGCCGGCGGATCCGGCGGTCCTCCGGGAGGATCGTCGCGTAGGTCCGCGCGAGCGAGTTCGCCTCCGCGGCGCTGCCGGGCGCCGCCGACGCGGAGCTGGGCGACACGAGGAGCACCGCCTCGGCCCTCCAGCTCGTCGGGCCGGCGCGCTGCGCCTTGCGCGGCTGGCGCACCACGGCGATCGAGCCCGGCTCGACGCGCGCGGCCGGCGTGCCGGGCTGCGCCATGGCCGTCGCGGCCGCGCTGGCGCCGGCGATCGCGGCGTCCTCGGCCGACGCGCGGAACCGCACGCGCAGCACCGGCGTCGTGTGGACCTGGCGGACCGTCAGGTCCGCCGCGATCTCGCCCGGCGGCCGGGACAGCCGCTTGCCGAGGCGCTGCAGGACGCCGCGGTCCCTCGGGAGGATCTGCGCGTAGATGGCCGCCTGCCGGCCGGCCTGGTCGGTCGACGGGACCGGATGGTCGGGGATCGCGGGGACGGCGAGGACCGCCTCGGCGGTGTACCGGGTGGGCACCAGGTCGCGGACGCCGAGGGCGACCGCGGTCGTCAGTGCGACGACGAGAGGGATCACCCACCCGCGGCGGCGTAGCGCGCGCCAGCTCAACCTGAGGCCTCCGAATCCTCGGTGCCCGACAAGCGTCAGGTGCCACTATACGGCCGTCGAGCTCGTGTGTGCATCCGTTGTGGCGCACGGCCGCCGCCGCTCGGGAGGCGCGCCATGAGCACGCTGCGCCGGCTGGCGCTCCGCGGCGGCGCGGTGCTCAGCGTGCGCGAGGCCGCGGGCGTCGTCATCCGGCTCGCGGGCGTCCTGCTCGTGACCCGGCTGATCGGGCCGGCCGACTTCGGCATCTACGCCGGCGCGGCCGCCGTCGTCACCGTCCTCGCCGTCGCCGCGCAGCTCGGCGCCGAGCTGTACCTCATCCGCCGCGAGGCCGAGCCGTCCCCGGCGACGTACGACGAGGTGTTCAGCGTCCTGGCGGTGACGACCGTCGTGGCGACGGCGCTGGCGCTCGCGGGCTCGCTCGTCGCGGGCGCGCTCGGCGTCGGCTCGCGCTACCTCGACCCGTTCCGCGTGCTGGCGCTGACGATCCCCGTCAACGTGCTCTGGGCGCCGGCCCAGGCCAAGCTCGAGCGCGCCTTCCGCTACGGGCGCATGGCGGTCGTCGAGGTCGGCGGCGACCTGGCGCTCTACGGGGTCGCGGTGCCGCTCGCGGCGGCCGGCGCGGGCGTCTGGGCGCCGGTGGCCGGCTATGCCGCCTGGCAGACGTGGCTGCTCGCCGCCGGCTGCGCGCTGGCGGGCTACCGGCCGCGGTGGCGATGGTCGGCGCCCCAGGCCCGCGAGCTGCTGCGCTACGGGCTCGAGTACGCGCCCGTGCCGCTGCTGACGCGCGCCGAGCTGCTGGTCAACCCGCTCGTCGTCGGCCCGGTGCTGGGCGCCGCGAGCGTCGGCTACGTCGCCCTGGTGATCCGGCTCGTCGAGACGCTGAGCTTCGTCATGCGCGCGACGTGGCGGCTCTCGGTGGTCGCCCTGGCGCGCGTGCAGTCCGATCGGCGGCGGCTCGCTCGCGGGCTCGAGGAGTCGATGGCGGTGCAGGTCCTCGGGGTCGCGCCGGTGCTCGCCGCGTTCGCGATCCTGGCGCCCTGGCTGGTGCCGCTGCTGTTCGGCGACGCGTGGTCGCCCGCGGTCGACCTCTACCCGTACGTGGCGGCGGGCGCCGTCCTGCTCGCGGTCGTCAACGCGCACTACGCGGTGCTCTACGTCCTCGGCCGCCAGGTCCTGCTGGCGCGGATCTCGCTCGTGCGCCTGG
>DASTRJ010000174.1:0-52405 GCA_035761245.1 Capillimicrobium sp.
CCCGAACGCGGCCGACCTGCAGATCGGCTCCACGGTCCGCATCCTCCTCACGTTCGGCGACGTGGCGCCGCTCGTCGCCGGCCGGCCCGCCGAGGCGCTCGCCCGGCGGTGGTTCCCGCGCTACCCCGGCGCGGCGCCCGCGGGGGTCCTGCCGCGCGACTGGCTCCCCGCCGCCTCGTAAGGATGCGCGGGCGGCCGTTGCCGGCCACCCGCGCCGTGGATGGGTGCCACGGTCCCATCGCCCGCGCCGCGCCAGGCGGCCGCGGAGGCGACGTCACGTCTCGTCAGCGGACCTTAACCGTCTGACCGGTCGGCGTCGAGCCGGGATGCGTCGCGCGCGCCGGTGCTGTCAGGCCGAGGACGAGCCCACGGCCAGAGGCGGCCCCTCGCGACGCACGCCTTCGTCGACGGGCAGCGCCGCCAGGGCGTCCGCGAGGCGGGTCCCGTCGGGCGTGCGCAGCTCGAAGTCGAGCTCGAGCAGCGGGACGAGCACGAACCGCCGCGAGAGCACCTGCTCGTGCGGCAGGCGCAGCCGCTCGCTGGCGTACTCGCGGTCGCCGAGCAGCAGCAGGTCGACGTCGATCGGCCGCGGCCCGTGGCGGACGTAGCCCTCCCCCGCCGTCACCCGGCCGAGCTCGCGCTCGACCGCCTTGCACGCGTCGAGCAGGGCCTCGGGGTCGTGCTCGGTCTCGACCCGCACGCACGCGTTGAGGAAGCTGGGCTGGTCGAGCACCTCGCCGACGGGGTCGGTGTCGTAGGTCGCCGACGAGGCGATCACCCGCACGCCCTGGGCCGGCAGCGCGTCGACCGCGGCCTGGAGGTTCGCGCGGCGATCGCCGACGTTGGAGCCGAGTCCGAGGTAGCCGACGGGCATCGGCCTCAGAAGAGCAGCGCGAGCTGGCGCGCGTGGGCGAGCAGCGTCCCGTCGCGCGCGAAGATGCGGACGTCCTCCTCGAAGAAGCCGTCGCGGGCGACGTCGGACCGCACGTCGACGAGGACGTCGTCGTGGTCGCGCGGCAGCGGTGCGCGGACGTGGACGGTCAGGTCGATCGTCGGGGCGACCATCGGCCGGTCGACGACCGAGAACGGCGCCGGCCACCACGCGTCGGCGATCGCCACGATCGCGAGCTCGTCGAGCGGGCGCGGCTCGCGCAGCCGGATCCAGCCGCCGGTGACGGCGCGCTCGCCGCCGCTGAACGGCAGCCCGCCGATCGCCGGGTGCGACTCGAAGTTCTGCGAGAACGGCACCGGCTGCGCGCCCTCCGGGATCGCGTCCAGCTCCTCCGGCGGCGGGACGTCGGGCATCGCGAGGTCGACGTACTCCGTCGCGCCCGGGTAGTCGCGCGCGAGCGCGGCCAGCGCGAGCGCCATCGTGGTGCCGTCCTGCTCGAGGCGCGCCGAGACGGTCGTCAGCCCGCGGCCCGAGCGCTCGACCCGCACGACGACCTCGCCCTCGCCCTCGCGGGGCGCCGCGAGGTAGTGGACGGTCAGCGAGCGCAGGGCGCGCTCGGGGTCGCCGACCTCGGCCCGGATCGCGCGCGCGATCAGCGCGGCGAGATAGCCCCCGTTGGGACCCTTGACCACCCACCAGCCGCGGTCGAAGCGCACGCGATAGCGACCGTCGCCGAGCGGCCGCGCCGCGGTGTCGCGATCGAAGGCCGTGACGACCTCGCTGGCCATCAGTCGGCGGGCTCCCGCGACACCTCGACCGAGACCTCCTCGACGGGCAGCGGGATCGGCGGCTCGGGCTTCGTCGCCTTCACCCACACGTACTCGACCGGGAAGTCGCCGAGGACCCGGTCGGCGATGACGCTGCAGAGGCGCTCGAGCGTCCGGTACGGGCGCTCCTGGGCCACGAGCCACGCGACCTGGCACACCTTCGCGTAGTCGACGGTGTCCTCGACCATGTCGGTCACCGTCGCGTCGCACTCGCCGACGTCCATGCGGATGTCGAGCAGCACGCGCGTGCCGACCTCGCGCTCGGCCTCGGTGACGCCGACCGCCGCGAAGATCGAGAGGCCGGTGACCTCGACGGTGACGACGCTCTCGGCGCCCTCCTCCTCGTCGTCGAAGGCGTCGTCGTCCGTCAGGTCGTCGTCGTCGGCCGCCATCGCCCGGCCAACGTAGCAGCCGCCACGGCGAGGGCGTCGGCGACCGGCGCGACGTCGTGGACGCGGAAGATCGACGCGCCGCGTGCCAGCGCGAGCACGTTCGTCGCGATCGTGCCGCCGAGCCGGTCGCCGACGTCGCGCCCCGAGATCGTGCCGAGGAACGTCTTGCGCGACGTCCCGACCACCACCGGCCGGCCGATCGCCACGATCTCGTCGAGGCGGCGAAGCAGCTCGAGGTTGTGGTCGATGGTCTTGCCGAAGCCGATGCCGGGATCGAGCAGCACGCGCTCCTCCTTGATGCCCTCGCGGATCGCCGCCTCCAGCCGCTCCTCCAGGAACGCCTTGACCTCGGAGACGACGTCGTCGTAGCGCGGGTCCTGCTGCATCGTGCGCGGCTCGCCGAGCATGTGCATGAGGCACAGCTCGCCGCCGCGGTCGGCGACGAGGCCCGCGATCTCCGGGTCGTGGCGCAGCGCGGTGACGTCGTTGACGAGCGTCGCGCCCGCCTGCATCGCCGCCTCCGCCACGCGCAGCTTCATCGTGTCGATCGACAGCTCCGCGCCGGTGTCGCGCAGGCCCTCGATCACCGGCACGACGCGGCGCAGCTCCAGCTCCTCGGGCACCGGGTCCGCCCCCGGACGGGTCGACTCGCCGCCGACGTCGAGGATCGCGGCCCCTTCGCCGACGAGCGTGTAGCCGTGCGCGATCGCGGCCCGCGGGTCGAGGAACGCGCCGCCGTCGGAGAACGAGTCCGGCGTGACGTTGACGATGCCCATGACGCGGTGCACGCGCCCATCATCGCGCGTCCGGTGCGCGCGCCGAGCCGTGGGGTAGCTTGAGGGTTGGAACCGAGAGCGAACCGAACGAGAGCGAGGAGCCCCTCCATGCCGGACACGCCGCTGCACCACCTCTCCGCGCAGGGCCAGAGCGTCTGGCTCGACTCGATCTCGCGCGAGGCGCTGACGTCGGGCGAGCTCGCGCGGATGCTGGAGGAGGATGCCGTGGTCGGCGTCACCTCCAACCCCACGATCTTCCAGAAGGCGATGGCCCAGGGCGAGGCCTACGACGACCAGCTCCGCGAGGTCCTGGCGTCCGAGCGCGACACCAAGGAGATCTTCTACGCGCTGGCCCATCGCGACATCACCGACGCGTGCGACCTGCTGCGCTCCGTCTGGGACGCCGGCGGCGGCCTCGACGGCTACGTCTCGTGGGAGGTCGACCCGCGCTTCGCCAACGACACGCAGGCGACGATCGACGAGGCCAAGCGACTCACCGAGTGGGTCGACCGGCCGAACCTGCTCGTGAAGATCCCCGCCACGAAGGAGGGCCTGCCGGCGATCGAGGAGTCGATCGCGGCGGGGCGCTCGATCAACGTGACGCTGATCTTCGGCCTCCAGCGCTACCGCGAGGTGGCCGAGGCCTACATCCGCGGGCTCGAGCGGCTCGTCGAGGCCGGCGGCGACCCGTCCAAGGTCGCGTCGGTGGCGAGCTTCTTCGTCTCGCGCGTCGACACGGAGGCCGACAAGCGGCTCGAGCAGGTCGGCCGCACGGACCTCCAGGGCAAGCTGGCGATCGCCAACGCGAAGCTCGCCTACGAGGCCTACCGCGAGATCTTCGCGGGCGACCGCTGGGAGGCGCTCAGGACGAAGGGCGCGACGCCGCAGCGCTGCCTGTGGGCGTCGACGTCGACGAAGAACCCGAACTACCGCGACGTGCTCTACGTCGAGGAGCTGATCGGCCCCGAGACGGTCGACACGATGCCGAAGGAGACGATCGCGGCGTTCCAGGACCACGGCCGCGTCGAGCGCACGCTCGACCGCGACCTCGAGGCCGCCCACCAGGTCTTCCGCGATCTCGAGGCGGCCGGCGTCGACTACGAGGACGTCACGAACACGCTCGAGATCGAGGGCGTCCAGAAGTTCAAGGACTCGATGGACGAGCTCCTGTCCGAGCTCGAGGCCAAGCGCGACGCGATGGTCGCCGCCTGAGACTCGCGGCCGCCCTCTCGACCCTCGCCGTCCTCGCCGGCATCGCGCTCGTCGCGGTGCCGGGCGAGGACACGGCGCGCGCCGTCGCGGCGATGCTGCTCATCGGCGGCGGGCTGATCGTCGCGCTCGGCCTCCTCTTCTACGCCGTCGGCCGCAGCGAGGACCGCGACCGCGAGGCCGAGCGGAAGCGGCGGCCGCGGCCGCGCTGACGCGCGGCCTACGCCGGCTCGGGCTTCTCCGGCAGGTCCAGCCCGCGCAGCTCCGTGCCGCCCGCGAACCCGGGCCGCGGCAGCGGCCGCGGCGCCTCGCGGCGGTCGGCCGGGACCGACGGGAGCTCCGGGGTGCCCGTGTCGTCGGGCCCGAAGACCTCCTCCTCGGTGCGGCCCTCGAGCAGCGCGATGAACTCCTCGCGCTCGATGGTCTCGCGCTTGAGCAGGATCTGCGAGATCGACTCGAGCTTGTCGCGGTGCTGGAGCAGGATGTCCTTCGCGCGCTGGTGCGCCGACTCGACGATCCGGCGGATCTCGTCGTCGATCTCGCGCGCGATCTCGTCGGAGTAGTCCGGCTCGGACGAGAACTCGCGGCCCAGGAACGGCTGGCCGTGGTTGTGCCCGAAGACGCGCGGGCCGAGCTTGTCGCTCATGCCGAAGCGCATGACCATCTGCTTCGCCGACTGGGTGACCTTCTCGAGGTCGTTCGAGGCGCCGGTGGTGATCTCGTCGAAGACGATCTCCTCCGCGGCGCGGCCGCCGAGCGTCATCGCCATCGAGTCGAGCAGCTCCGCGCGCGTCGTGAGGAACTTGTCCTCGGCCGGCATCGAGATCGTGTAGCCGAGCGCCTGCCCGCGCGAGACGACCGAGATCTTGTGGACCGGGTCGGCGTGCTCGAGGTAGTGGCCCACGAGCGCGTGGCCCATCTCGTGGTAGGCGGTGATCAGGCGCTCCTTCTCGCCCATGACCCGGGTCTTCTTCTCCGGGCCGGCGACGACGCGCATGATCCCCTCCTCCAGCTCGTGCTGGGTGATCTCGCGCTTGCCGTTGCGGGCCGCGAGCAGGGCCGCCTCGTTGACGAGGTTCGCCAGGTCGGCGCCGGTGAACCCGGGCGTCTGGCCGGCGAGGTCCTCGATGTTGATGCTCTTCGCCAGCGGCTTGCCGCGGGTGTGGACCTCGAGGATCTTCGCGCGGCCCTTGCGGTCGGGGCGGTCGACGGTGATCTGCCGGTCGAAGCGGCCGGGGCGCAGGAGGGCGGGATCGAGGATGTCGGGCCGGTTGGTGGCCGCGATCATGATGATGTTGTCCTTGGCCTCGAAGCCGTCCATCTCCACGAGGAGCTGGTTGAGCGTCTGCTCGCGCTCGTCGTGGCCGCCGCCCATGCCGGCGCCGCGATGGCGGCCGACGGCGTCGATCTCGTCCATGAAGATGATGCAGGGCGAGTTCTGCTTGGCCTGCTCGAAGAGGTCGCGCACGCGCGAGGCGCCCACGCCGACGAACATCTCGACGAAGTCCGAGCCGGAGATCGAGAAGAACGGCACGCCGGCCTCGCCGGCGACGGCGCGCGCGAGCAGCGTCTTGCCGGTGCCCGGAGGCCCGTAGAGCAGCACGCCCTTCGGGATCCGCGCGCCGAGCGCCTGGAACTTCTTCGGGTTCTCCAGGAACTCCTTGATCTCGTGGAGCTCCTCGACGGCCTCGTCGGCGCCGGCCACGTCCCGGAAGGTGATCTTCGGCGAGTCGACCGACATCCGCTTGGCGCGGGACTTGCCGAACGACATCACCTTCGACCCGCCGCCCTGGACCTGGTTCATCAGGAAGATCCAGAAGCCGATGAAGATCAGGAACGGCAGCACGTAGGTCAGCAGCGACAGCCAGCCGTTGCTCTTGCGGCCCTCGGCGGTGAAGTCGTCGATCTTGTTGGCGGCCTTGGCGGCCGTCAGGTCGTCGATCAGCTCCTGGCCGTACTCGTCGGGCCAGCCGACCTCGTAGGTCCCCTGGCCGTCCTTCTCCTTGACCTCGAGCGTGTTGTCCTTCGTCTTGACGGTGACCGTCTCGATCTGACCGTTCTGAAGCTGCGACTGGAAGTCGGCGAAGGACGTCTCGCGCTGGGTCTCACCCGGGCTGATGAGCCGCTGGGCGAAGAAGGCGAGCACCACCACGATGAGGATGGGGAAGGCGGCGCTCTTGAAAAACCTGCTCATGTACGTGCTGCTCCCGAAAGAAGGGGCGGGAAATCAAGGCTACCAGCGTGTATTCGGCCGACCGGCCGGCTGGGTTCACTGCTCCAACGCCGCGACGTAGGGCAAGTTCCGGTAGCGCTCGGCGTGATCGAGGCCGTAGCCGATGACGAACTTGTCCGGGATCTCGAAGCCGAGATAGCGCGGCGCGAGCTCCACCTTGCGCCGCTCGGGCTTGGTGAGCAGGGCGCAGACCTCCAGCGAGGCGGGCCCGCGGGCGCCGAGGTTGCGCATGAGGTACTGCAGCGTCAGGCCGGAGTCGACGATGTCCTCGACGACGAGCACGTGGCGCCCCTCGATCGGGGCGTCGAGGTCCTTGAGGATCCGCACGACGCCGCTGGACTGCGTCGACGAGCCGTACGACGAGATGGCCATGAAGTCGACCGTGCACGGCACGGTGATCTCCCGCATGAGGTCCGACAGGAAGAAGATCGCGCCCTTGAGGACGCCGATCAGCAGCGGGTTGCGGCCCTCGTAGTCGGCGCTGATCTGCGCGCCCAGCTCCTGGACGCGGCGCCGCAGCGCATCCGGCTGCACGAGGATCTCGCCGATGTGCTCGTCACGCATGAGCCGGGCAGTCTAGGACTCCATGCGCAGGACGCCGTCCTGCACGACCGCGCGCACGCCGTCGCCGAGGTCGAGCGCCGTCCACGGCCGCGCCGGGTCGAGCGCCAGGATCTCCTCGGTGCGCGAGGCGGCGCGCGGGACGAGGCGGCCGGCGGCGCCCTCGGCGAGGCGCACGACGACCAGCCGCGCGAGCGCGATCGGCAGCGCGCGGAGCCGCTCGAGCGCGATGCCGTCGCCGCCGCCGAGCTCGTCGTCGACGAGCCGGTCGAGCACGGCGGCCTCGTCGCGCAGCAGCTGCGCGGTCCGCACGACGTTGGCCTCCGCGGCCGGGTGCACGGCGCGCAGCGCGGGCAGCAGCGCACCCCGGACGCGCCCGCGTGCGAAGCGGTCGCCCTCGTTGGTCGGGTCGTCGCGGAACGGCAGCCCGTGGGCGGCGCACCATGCCCCGGTCTCCTCGCGGGTGGAGCCGAGCAGCGGGCGCACGAGCGAGCCGGAGCGCGGCGCCATCCCGAGCAGCGCGCGCCGCCCGGGCGACGAGGCGAGCCGGTAGAGCACGGTCTCCGCCTGGTCGGTGGCGGTGTGGCCGGCGGCGACGTCCGCGCCGCGCGCCCGGGCGAGGTCGTGCGCGCGCGCGTACCGGAGGTCGCGCGCCCAGGCCTGCAGGTTGCCCGCGGCCGGTGCGGCGCCGGGCCGCTCGATCTCGATCGGCACGCCGAGCCGCTCGGCCAGCGCCGCGCAGAGCGCCGCGTCGTCGGCCGAGCCGGACCGCAGCCCGTAGTCGACGTGCAGCGCCGTGACGGCGCTGGCGCCCGCCACCCGCACGGCGAGGTCGAGCAGGCACACGGAGTCGCGGCCGCCCGACACCATGACGACCACCGCCCGCCCCGGGGCGAGCAGCCCGTCCGCGCGCACGCGCGCCTCGAGCGGCGGCGCCTCAGCCATCGGCCATCGAGGCGGCGAACAGCTCGGTCGGCTCGTTGAAGCCCTTGAGCTTGACCTCGCCGATGCGCTCGAACTCGAGATGCGACCCGGCTGCGTCGACGACCGGCCGCGTGACGATCACCTCGCCGCCGGCCGCGCGGGCCGCGACGCGCGCGGCGAGGTTGACCTCGCGGCCGTAGTAGTCGCCGTCGCGGTAGACGCACTCGCCGACGTGCAGGCCGATGCGCGGCTGCGGGCGGTGCTCGTAGAGCTGCTGGAACCCGACCGCCCAGTCCGTCAGGGCGCCGCCGTCGGTGCCGACGACCATCACCTCGTCGCCGATCGTCTTGATGATCCGCGCGTCGTCGGGCAGCGTCGCCTCGACCGCCTCGATGAAGCGCTCGACGGCGTTGACGGCCTCCTCGTCGCCTTGCTCCTCGGTGAGGCGCGTGTAGCCGGCGAGGTCGGCGAAGACGATCGCGACGCGCAGCCGTCCGAGGTCCAGCTCGCCGACCCCGAAGTCGCTCTCCATGTGGCCGATGACGTCCTGCTCGAGGAAGTGCGAGAGGTAGCGCTGGTGGACGTAGCCCATGATCGGCGACGCCAGCGGGAGGATCTCGCGCGCCAGGCCCTCCATCTCCTCGGCCATCTCGAGGCCCGGCACGCCGTCGCGCATCATCGGCTCGTGGACGTAGAGGTGGAAGAGCCGCACCTCGGCGTCGGCCATCTGCGCGATCGCCTGCCCGTACACGCGCGCGAGCTGCAGGAACGCGACGAGCGGGAAGCCCGCCGCCAGCACGGCGGCCGCGTAGCGCAGGAACTGGAGGTCGTCGTCGTCGAGGCGCTCGACGGAGCCGGCGCTGAAGCCCATCGTCTGGAAGATCCGCTCGATGAGCGCGGGCGCGAGCCCGACCTCGTCGGACGCCTCCTCCAGCGACCGCCCGTGCGTCGGCGGCGGGAAGAGGTCCTGGACGTAGCCGAAGGCGAGCCTGCCGCTGTCGATCGCCTCGCGGATGCTGCGCAGCGAATGCCCGCGCGCCCGCAGCCGCGCCACCATCCGCGCCTGCGCCGCGGCGGGGGCGGTCCAGCGGCCGTCGGGCAGCGGCACGACGCCGTCCCGCACCCAGCGCTTCAACGTCCGCGTCGTCACGCCGCACTGGCGGGCGACCTCGGCGGTCGACAGGCCCTCGCTCATGAAGACGGCGGGGCCTCCTGGGGAGGGATCCCGCCGCCGGCGGGCCTGGCCCGCTGATTCAGCCGGCACGCTCGGGGCGTCGCCGGTGCTGATGCCGTGCTCGGTCCCATCGGTGTACCCCTCGCGACGCGCCTTGTCAAAGAGCCGAGTCTGTCCTCAGACGACCAGGTGCGGGTACTCGTCCTCGATCATCGCGCGGTAGCGCGGATACAGCGGCTTCGTGATCGGGATGAGCGACAGGGCCGACTTCACGTCGCCGCCCGTCTTGATCCGCCGCCGCGCGATCGCCATCGCGACGTTCTCCTTGCCCTGGAAGTACTTGTTGGCGATCTCGCTGGACATCTCCATGCGGACCTTCGGCTCCCAGTCGACGTCCTCGCTCCACTCCCAGTGGAGGTTGCCGTCCTCGCCGGCGCGGGCGGCGCGGACGTTGACGACGAGGTCGAGGTCCGGGAACGCGAACCGCTGCGGCACGTCGGCGTCGCGCAGCTTCGGCCCCATCTCGGGGTCCTCGCTCATCATCGTGAACGTCCGGTCCATCACCTCGCGGAACTCCTCCTCGGAGCTGAACTGCGGTGCGGCCATTCGACGACTCCCCCTCTCCGGCGCGCGTGCGCGCTCGTCGCTTGCTCCTAGTCCCCCTCGGGCGTCCCGCCCGAGCCCGCCTGCCTGCGTTCGAGCGCCTCGACGCGCTCGGCGAGCGCGCGCACGTCGCGCCGCAGCTCGCGCACCGCGTCCGCGGTCGCCGGGCGGAGGTCGTCGAGCGCCTGCTGGACGCGCGAGGCGACCTGCGTGAGCTCGTCGACGAGGTCCTGCGCGCGCCCGCGCGTCGACTGGGCGGTCTGCTGTGCCTGCCCGGCCGCCGCGGCGAACGCGTCGTCGACGGCGCTGCGGACCATCTCGGCGCGGGTCGGCTTGCGTTCGGGCATCCGGGGCGGAGTCTAAAGACGGCCAATAAGGTGCGGCGCCATGCCGCACCCCATCCACCTGCGCCCGACCGCCGACCTCGCGCCGCGGGTGCTCCTGCCCGGCGACCCGGGACGCGCGCTGCAGCTCGCGCAGGCGCTCCTCGACAAGCCCCTCATGTTCAACCACCACCGGGGGCTCTGGGGCTACACGGGGACGGCGGCCGACGGCGAGCCGCTGACGATCCAGTCGACCGGGATGGGCGGGCCGAGCGCGGCGATCGTCGTCTCGGAGCTGGCCGACCTCGGCGCGCGGCGCCTGGTCCGCGTCGGGACGTGCGGCTCGCTGCGCCCGGAGCTGCGGCTCGGGGCGCTCGTCGTCGCGACCGAGGCCCTGGCCGGCGACGGGACGAGCCGCGCGCTGGGCGCGGGCGACCGGGTGCCCGCCGATCCCGAGCTCACGGCCGCGCTGCGGCGGGGAGCGCCGGACGCGGTCGCCGGACCGGTGCTCTCGACCGACGTGTTCTACGGCGGCGAGCGGGCGGCGCCGGCCGACGCGCTGGCGGTCGAGATGGAGGCGGCCGCGCTCTTCCAGGTGGCCCGTACGCGCGGCCTGGCCGCCGCGTGCGCGCTCGTCGTCACCGACGAGCTGGCCGGCGGCGAGCGCCATCGCATGGAGGCCGAGGCGGTCGAGGCCGCCGGCGAGGCGGTCGGACGGGCGGGCGCGACGGCGCTGCTCGCGGTCGGCCCGCCGGCGCCGGCGGCGCCCTAGTCGGCGACCTTCATGCGCTCCTGCTCGCGCGGGAGCGGCGACGGCGTCTCGGGAAGGGCGTCCGCGAGCTCGCCGACCTGGCGCCGGAGCGCGTCGAGGGCCTCCTCGATGTGGCCGAGCCGCTCGTCGAGCGCGCCGATCGCGCCGAGCCCGGCGAGGCGCTCGTCGAGCCGGTCGACGGCATCCTCGATGCCCTCGAGCCGCTGCGAGACGGAGCGCAGGCGCCGGGTCAGCCGCTCGAGGTCCGCGGCGGTCGGGAGGTTGAGCGCCCCCATGGCGACCTCCTGAGCCTGCGACGCCTTCTCGCGCGCCTCGAACGCGCGGGTCACCGCGCCCATGACGAGGGGGTTCTCGAGCAGGTCCTGCGCGAGCTTGCCGAGCGCGTCCTCGCCGGAGCGGGCGAGGCGCTGCCTGATGCCTTCCGAGTCTGCCGCCATGGCGCTCAGCGTACCCCTGAGCGCGCTGTTCACCCAAGGACTGACGCTCGACTTGAGCGTGAGGGTCTGCACGTCTCGCTGCGCCGGCGCAGGAACTCGCCGCTCCGGCCGATATACGGGGAAGCGATGGCGTTCGCCGACGACTTCTTTACACGCGCGCGAGACGCGAGGCGCGACGATGCCGATCCGTCGCACCGCTTCTTCGACGGTTGGGCGTTGCACGTTCCCGGGCATATGGGTAGCGTCCTGCGCCGTTGGCCGTCCACCCGTGCTAGCTTCGGGCGCGCCTGACGGGTTCCACGGGGAGAGGTCGACGGTCACTCACATGTTCCGCAGCAAGCTGCTCATCGGATTCGCCTCCGTGGCCGTCGTCGGAGGGCTGGCCGCCCTGCCGACGCAGAGCGCCCAGGCGGACCAGCGCACGCTGCTCGTGACCCTCTCCACCGGCGAGAGCCTCACCGTCAACGTCGACGTCCCGCCCGGCACGCCGCTCGAGCAGGTCGAGATCCCCGGCGTCGAGGGCACCGTCATCTCGGTCGCCGACGTCACGCCGGCGCCCGCGCCGGCCGCGCCCGCCGCGCCCCAGACGATCCCCACCACGCCGCCGGCGACCCAGACGACCCCGCCCGGCACCACGCCGAGCACGACGCCGACGACGCCGACCGTCACCACCCCGACCACGCCGCGGCCGTCGACCGCTCCGCAGGCCGAGGACGAGCGCGGGCCCCAGCAGGAGGAGCAGACGACGACCACGTCGCCCGCCCGCGAGGACGGCGACGAGCAGGGCAAGCGCAAGCGCAAGGGTGAAGCGGACCCTGAGGGTTCGGGTCGCGACGACGCCAAGGCCAAGCGCGACCGCAAGCCGCCGACCCGCGACGCCGGCGGCGCCCCGACGCCCGCCAACCCGACCTACACGCTCGCCGAGCCGGGCGCGGCCGCGATCGGCGTCCCGAACTTCTTCATCGAGAAGTTCCGCATCCCGCCCTTCCTGCTGCCGATCTACCAGGCCGCCGGCATCGAGTACGGCGTGCGCTGGGAGGTCCTGGCCGCGATCAACGAGATCGAGACCGACTACGGCCGCAACCTCAACGTCTCGTCCGCCGGCGCCCTCGGCTGGATGCAGTTCATGCCGGCGACGTGGCGCGCGTACGGCGTCGACGCCAACGAGGATGGCCGCAAGGACCCGTACAACCCCGTCGACGCGATCTTCGCCGCCGCGCGGTACCTGAAGGCGGCCGGCTACGAGGACGACGTCCGCGGCGCGATCTTCGCCTACAACCACGCCGACTGGTACGTCGACTCGGTGCTCCTGCGCGCCCGCCTCATCGGCGGCCTGCCCGCCGACTTCGTGGGCTCGCTCACCGGCCTGACGCAGGGCCGCTTCCCCGTCCACGCCAAGGCCACCTACGCCGACGACCTCTCCGAGCGCGAGGCGCAGCAGCGGATCGCCCGCAGCCAGAACGCCGCCGTCCCGGTCGAGTCGACCGAGGACCGGCGCTCCATCGACATCTTCGCCAAGCCGGGCTCGCCCGTCATCGCCGTCCAGGACGGCGAGATCATCGCCATGGGCCGCCGCCCGGGGCTGGGCCGCTACGTCAAGCTGCGCGACGCCTACGGCAACACGTACACGTACGGGCACCTCAAGAAGCTCGCCACCGAGTACCCGGTGCCCAAGCCGAAGGACGTCTCCCAGCAGCAGGTCGCCGACGAGCTCCAGCTCCCCGAGGACCCGAAGCCGACCGCCCCGGCGAGCGCCGGCCGCCAGCTCGAGGACGAGTCCGCCGGCAAGGAGCGCGGCGTGCGCGCGCACCGGCGCGGCACGGCGCCGGAGAAGCGCATCGTCAAGGAGCGCCTCTTCGCCAACCCGGGCCGCCCGAACGCGTTCGACCACGGCGGCCGCGACCAGATCCTCGACGCCGGCGGCAGCGTCCCCGGCCTCACGACGTTCAACGCCTACTTCTCGAGCATCTACGGCCTGAAGGCCGACGACGTCGTGCTCAAGCGCCTGCGCGTCGGCTCCGAGGTCATCCAGGGCACGATCCTCGGCCGCCTCGGCAAGCTCCGCGACGGCGAGGCCTCGCACACGACGTTCGCGATCCGCCCGGCCGGCCGCGGCGCCCCGAAGATCGACCCGAAGCCGATCCTCGACGGCTGGAAGCTGCTCGAGTCGACCGCGATCTACCGCGCCGAGGGCCGCAACGCGCTGCTCGACGACGAGGCGAGCGAGGCGAGCATCGGCCAGATCCTGCTCATGAGCAAGGAGGCGCTGACGCGGCGCGTCCTCGACAACCCGCGGATCGAGGTCTACGAGTGCGGCCGGCGCGACATCGCCGCCGGGCTCATCGACCGCCGCGTGCTGGCGGCGCTCGAGTTCCTCGCCGCCTCCGGGCTGCGGCCGACCGTCACGAGCCTCGAGTGCGGCCACTCGTACCTGACCGCGTCGGGCAACGTCTCGCAGCACTCGGTCGGCTCGGCGGTCGACATCGCGATGATCAACGGGATCCCGATCCTCGGCCACCAGGGCGAGGGGTCGATCACCGACATCACGGTGCGCCGGCTCCTGACGCTCCAGGGCACGATGAAGCCGGACCAGATCATCACGCTGATGACCTATCCGGGCACCGACAACACGCTCGCCCTGCCGGACCACGACGACCACATCCACGTCGGCTGGGCGCCGCTGACCGGCCCCGCGGCGCAGAAGTTCGAGTCGGTCCTCGAGCCGGAGCAGTGGGACGCGCTGATCGAGCGGCTCAGCACGCTCGAGAACCCGACGGTGTCGCTCGAGCCCTCCAAGTACGCGCTGAAGGTGCCCGCCCCGTCCGGCGACCGGGCGAGCTCGGCGCACGAGGCGGAGTAGCCCGAGACGTTCCGCTTCGCGCAGTTCGAGTTCCCGTGGGCCCTCGGACCCACGGACGGACGCTACGTGCTGCGCCCCCACGCCGGCGAGGACCCCAGCCACGTGCTCGTCATCGCCACGCTCGGGGCGCCGCAGCGCCGGCTGCTGCGACGCCGGCGCGTCCGCCGCGTGGCGCCCGGTCCTCCCCCCTCGCCGGTCCCCGTGACCCGCGCCACCGTCATCGACGCGACGCCGTTCGACGACGAGGCCGCCGCCCGGCGCTGGCTCGACGGGGTCGAGCGCGACGCCCATGCCGCGGCGGCGCTGGCCACGCTCAACCGGGTCATCGCCGCCCACCGGATCGCGGTCGCCGACGGCGGCGTGCGCGACGCCACGCGCGCCCAGGCGCTCGCCGTGCGCGTCGGCTACGGCCGCGGCGAGGAGGTCGCCGAGGGCCGCCACACCGCCGCGGTGGAGCTGCCGCCGCCGGCCGACGGCCCGGGCGGCCGCACCGCCGCGCTGCGGCCGGTCGAGCGCCTGGCGGCCCTGCTCGCCGGCCGCGACGCCGTCCTCGCCTGCGAGGAGCTGACGCTGCGCGCGCGGACCGACCTCGACGCGCGCCGCACCCGCGAGGCGGCGCTCATGCTCCGCGTCGCGCTCGAGGCGGCGATCGCCGAGCTCGAGCCGTGGGCCGACCGCGGCGACCTCGACGAGCGCCTGGCGGAGCTGCGCGAGGCGCGCGGCGAGGTCGGCTCCGCGGCGAATCGCGCCCTCCAGGGCGCGCTCGACGACCGCGAGGAGGCGGCGGTGGCGCGCGTCCTCGGCCGCGTCGAGGCGGCGCTGCGCGCCCGGACCGCGGCGGGGTTCGAGTGAGCGCCGAGGGCGGACCGGTCGCCGGCCCCGACGGGCGCCTGCGCTGCCCGTGGGGCCTGTCGGCGCCCGACTACGTCCGCTACCACGACGAGGAGTGGGGCCGGCCGGTGCGCGGCGACGACGCGCTGTTCGAGCGGCTGTGCCTCGAGGCGTTCCAGTCCGGCCTGTCGTGGCTGACCATCCTGCGCAAGCGCGAGGGCTTCCGCGCCGCGTTCGCCGGCTTCTCGATCCCGGCCGTGGCCGCGTTCGGCGACGGCGACGTGGCGCGCCTGATGGCAGACGCGGGCATCGTCCGCAACCGCCGCAAGATCGAGGCGGCGATCGCCAACGCCCGCGCCGCGGCCGCGCTCGGCGACGGCGGCCTCACCGAGCTCGTGTGGTCGTTCGCGCCCGACCCCGCCGCGCGGCCCGCGCCGCGCACGCTCGCCGACGTACCGGCCGTCACGCCCGAGTCGACCGCGCTCGCCAAGGAGCTCAAGCGCCGCGGCTTCGTCTTCGTCGGGCCGACCACCGCCTACGCCGCGATGCAGGCCTGCGGCCTGGTCGACGACCACCTGGCGGGCTGCTGGGCCCGCGGCGCCTCCAGCGGCTAGTCGAGCGCCGCGACGAGCGCGCGCAGCTCGTCGACCACGTCGCCGTCGAGCTTGACCGCGGCCACGTCGTCGAACGGCGTGGGCCCCTGGGTGACGATCGCCACCTCGCCGCCGGCGCGCATCGTGACGTCGACGAGGCCGGCGACGGGCCACACCTCGAGCGAGGAGCCGACGCACAGCAGCACGTCGGCCCCGGCGGCGAGCGCCGTGGCCTCCTCCATCGCGCCGAGCGGGAGATGCTCGCCGAAGAGCACCACGTCGGGCTTCAGCGGACGGCAGCAGTCGCACAGCGGCACCCGGTCGTGCTCCATCCGCTCGCGCACCTCGGCGAGCGGGTAGCGCGCCCGGCACGCCAGGCACGACGAGGTCTCGATCGTCCCGTGGACCTCGATCAGCCGCTTCGTGCCCGCCTTGCGGTGCAGCATGTCGATGTTCTGCGTGACGACCGCGTCGAGCATGCCGCGGGCCTCCAGCTCGGCGAGCGCGAGGTGCGCGCCGTTGGGAGCCTTGCCCTCCAGCACGTGGAACCGCTGGCCGTAGAACGACCAGAAGCGCTTCGGATCCTCGCGCCACGCGTCGATGTGGGCGACCTCCATCGGGTCGACGTTCGCCCACAGGCCGGTCTGCGGCGAGCGGAAGTCGGGGATCCCGGACGGCACCGAGATCCCCGCCCCCGTCAGCGCGACGACGGACTCCGCCGCGCGCACCAGCTCGGCCAGCTGCGTTACTTGCCCTGCCAATTGGGCTTGCGCTTCCCCAGGAACGCGCCGATGCCCTCCTTGGCGTCCTCGCTGGCGAACACCGCGGCGAAGGCCTCCGCCTCCGCGGCCAGCCCCTCGTCGAGGTCCCCCGCGCCCGAGACCTGCTTGATCCGCTCGACCGCGAGCGGCGCCTGGCCGGCGAGCTTGCGCGCCCACGCCAGCGCGGTGTCGAGCAGCTCGTGGTCGGCGACGACCTGCGCGGCGAGCCCGAACTCGTAGGCCTCCTCGCCGGTGATCGCGTCGCCGGTGAGGTTCATCTCGAGCGCCTTGCTCGAGCCGACGAGCCGCGGCAGCCGCTGCGTCCCGCCGAAGCCCGGGATGATGCCGAGGTTGACCTCGGGCTGCGCGAACAGCGCCGAGCGCGCGGCGATCCGCACGTCGCACGCCATCGCCAGCTCGCAGCCGCCGCCGTAGGCGATCGAGTTGACGGCCGCGATCGTCGCGATCCCGCTGTGCTCCATGCCGCGCATGAAGCCGGTCATGTCCTGCAGCAGCTTGCGGCCGGCGGCCTCGTCGAACGTCGTGAACGCCTTGATGTCTGCGCCGGCGCTGAAGACGAGCGGGTTGCCGGAGGCGATGACGACGGCGCGCACGCCCGAGGACTCGACCTGCGCCCACATCTTCTGCAGGCCCTCGATCACCGCCGGGGAGATCGAGTTCGTCATCGGGTTGTTGAGCCACGCGATGGCGACGTCGCCGCGCGTCTCGAGCTGCACGGCGGCGCCCTCGAAGCCGGCGTCGGGCCGCGGCCACGGGAAGAAGCCCTGGCCGCTCTTCTGCCCGAGGCGGCCCTGGGCGACCATCCGCTTGAGGATGTCGGGCGGCGTGAAGCGCTCGCCGTACTGCTCGGCCATGCGCTCGAGCTTCTCGAGCGCCACGTCGAGGCCCTCGATGTCGGCGCGCATGAGCGGCGGCAGGATGCCGCGGCGCGGGTCCATCCCGGCGCCGGCCATGAGCCCGAGGTCGATCGCGCGGGTCTCGGCGACGCCCTCCTCGAGGACGAGGCAGGCCTCGAGCAGCATCTTCATCGTGTAGAGCTCCGCGAGCTCGTCGGGGTCGGCGTCGGCGTCGCCCGCGATCTGCGGCTCGCCGTCCTTGTAGAAGCCGGCGCCGCCGGTCTTCGCCCCGAGCTGCTTGTCGGCGACGAGCTGCTTCATGCCCTGATGGACGTAGAAGCGCTCGGGCCCGTAGGACTCGAGCAGGTGCTCGCCGACGTGCAGGACGGTGTCCAGCCCGAGGAGGTCGATGAGGAAGAACGGCCCCATCGGCGCGATGTTCTTCGCGCCGACGCCCTCGTCGATCTTCTTGATCGACAGGCCGCGCTCCTCCTGGGCCCGGAAGACCTCCGACAGCGCGGAGGTCAGGATGCGGTTGACGACGAAGCCCGGCACCTCGGCGCAGGTGATCGGCTGCTTCTTGATCGCCTGGGCGAAGTTCACCGCGGCGGTCGTGGTCTCGGCGCTCGTGTCGTCGCCCTCGACGATCTCGAGCAGCGGCATGACCGACGCGGGATAGAAGAAGTGGAAGCCGCAGACCTTGTCGGGGCGGCTGGTCGCGTCGGCGATCTCGGTGATCGACAGCGACGACGTGTTCGACGACAGGATCGCGTGGCCCGGCGTGACGGTGTCGAGCTCGGCGAAGACCGCCTGCTTGATCTCCATCCGCTCCGGCACGGCCTCGATGACGAAGTCGACGTCGCCGAAGGAGTCGTACGAGGTGGTGCCCTCGATCCGGCCCAGCACCTCGGCGACGGCCGCGTCGGCCTGCTCCTGGGTGAGCTTCTCCTTCTTGACGAGCCGCGCGTACTGCGCGGTCGTGACCTCACGGGCCTTCTCCAGGCCTACGTCGACGAACCTCTGGTCCACGTCCTTGAGGACGACGGGGATCCCGGCGGCGGCGATGGTCTGGGCGATCTCGCCGCCCATGGTGCCGGCGCCCACGACGGCAGCCTTGAAGACGAACATGGCCGTTACGGTATTGACTCGCGAGTCAACTCGCGCTCCGCTCGCAGCTCGATCGCGAAGCGCTGCAGCGTCCGCCGCACCGAGTCGCGCAGCGCCCGCCGGACGAAGAGCACGTCGAGCAGCCAGGTGCCCTCCTTGAGGTCGTAGACGAGCTCGAGCGTGACCGAGCCGGGCGCGAAGCGGATCCGCTGCGTCCCCGTGAGCTTCGGGTCCTCGACGGCCACGTCCTGGCCCTCGCGCGGCGAGAACCACGTCACCTCCTCGACGACGCGGCCGCGCCCGCCGGGGTGCGAGTCCCACAGGAGCCGGCCCTCGCGGGGCCAGTCGCCCTCGACCTTGGCGACGTGGGAGAAGCCGTCGACGAACGCCGGCCAGCGGGTGAGGTCGTACCAGAGCGTCTCGGCCTCGACGATCTGGCCCTCGACCGGCACGGTGGCGGCCACCCGGCCCATCGCTCAGCCGCCGATCTCGCGCCGGATGGCGTCGATCGCGTGCGCCGCGGCGTCCAGCCGCGGGCCGACCTCGGCGGCGAGCTCCTCGCGGGCGGCGGCGCCGGCGTCGGTGAGGCGGTAGAAGCGCCGCGAGCGGCGCTCGGGGTGCTCCCACTCCCCCGCGATCAGCCCGTCGGCCTCGAGCGTGCGCAGCAGCGGGTACATCGTGTTCGGGTTGATGGCGAGCAGCCCGCCGCTGAGCTCGGCGATGCGCTCCATGAGCTGGTTGCCGTAGCACGGCTCGCGCCCGCAGAGGTGCAGCACGAGCAGCCGCAGCAGGCCGGCGCGCCGCAGCCCGGTGACGAGCGGGTCCGACGAGCCCGCGCCGCCCGCCGCCCGCCGGGCGTCCTCGAGCGGCGCCGCCTCGGCGACGGCCTGCTCGGTCGGGGTCGGGGAGCGGCGCTGGGACAGGACGCAGACGGTACCTGCCACAACGCGTGGAGCCCGCACGAGGCGGGCTCCACGACCACTGCGTTCGGGCGGCGCGCCGGGCGCCGCGGCGGCCTACGCGGCGGCGGGCTCCTCCACGCGGCGCGGCAGGAGCGTCTCGCGGGCGATGACGAGGCGCTGGATCTGCGACGTGCCCTCGTAGAGCTGCATGATCTTCGCGTCGCGCATGAGCTTCTCGACGGGGTACTCCTTGATGAAGCCGTAGCCGCCGAACACCTGCACGGCGTCGGTGGTGACCTCCATCGCGGTGTCCGCGGCGAAGCGCTTGGCGTGCGAGGACTCGAGCGTGTTGCGCTTGCCCTGGTCGAGCAGCACGGCCGAGTTCCAGGTCGCGAGGCGGGCCAGGTGCACCTTGGTCGCCATGTCGGCGATCATGAACTGGATCGCCTGGTGCATCGCGATCGGCACGCCGAACTGGACGCGCTCCTTGGAGTACTCGGTCGCGAACTCGAAGGCGGCGCGCGCGATGCCGGTCGCCATCGCCGCCACGCCGGGGCGCGTGCGGTCGAGCGTCATCATCGCGAGCTTGAAGCCCTTGTTCTCCTCGCCGAGGACGTACTTGGCGTCGACCTCGGTGTCGTTGAACGTGATGGTCGCGGTGTTCGACGCCCGCTGACCCATCTTGTCCTCCTTCTTGTCGACCGTGACGGTGTCGTCACGGCGGACCAGGAAGGCGGTGATGCCGCGGTGGCCGGCGTCGGGGTCGGTCTTGGCGTAGACCGTGTACCAGTCGGCGTAGGTGCCGTTGGTGATGAAGCACTTCGAGCCGTTGATGACGTACTTGTCGCCCTTCTTGACGGCGCGCGTGCGCATGCCCGAGACGTCGGAGCCGGCGTCGGGCTCGGTGAGGCAGAACGACGCGAGCTTCTTCTCCTCGGTCAGCGAGGTGAAGTACTCCTTCTGGACCTCGTAGGACCCGCCGAGCTGCACGGGGGCGGCCGCCAGGCCGTTCGCGCCGATCGAGGTCGCGATGCCCGAGCAGCCCCAGGCGAGCTCCTCCTCGACCAGCGTCCCGTCGAGGAACGAGAGGCCCGGCCCGCCGAACTCCTCGGGCGCGTGGGTGTTCATGAGGCCGACCTCCCAGGCCTTGTCCAGGATGTCCTGGGGCCAGGTGCCGTCCTTGTCGTACTCCCACGCGACCGGCCGGATCTCCTTCTCGGCGAAGTCGTGGGCCATCTCGCGCAGGTTCTTCTGCTCGTCGGTCAGGGTGAAGTCGACCATGGGTGGTGGAAGCTCCTTGAGAAGGGTGTCGGTCGGAGCGATTGACTCGTCAGTCAACGACCGTCGCACAGGGTACCCGAGCGAGCCGTCGCGTCAACGTGCAACCTGGACGGGCCGCCTCAGCTGGACAGGAAGACGAGCGCCAGCACGATGCCGGCGGCGAGCGCCAGCGCCGTGACGGCGACGAGCGGCCACTGCTCGGGGAAGACCGCCGGGCGTCTCGGAGCGAACGTCCGGCGGCGAAGGCGGCGCCACATGGCGCCATGATGCCCGTGTGGAGGACGCGTTCGTCTACGTCGTCGTCGCCGTGACCGCGCTGGCCACCATCGTCGGCGTCGTCACGCTCGCCGGCGCCGGGCGCAGCTACGACCAGATCGGGCGCGGCGGCCTGTCGCTCGACGAGCCCCCGAAGGGGCCGCCGGCCGGCGCGTCCGCCGGCGCCGTGCGCGACGACGAGATCCGCCAGATGCTCGAGGCCCGCAACGCGCGCCGCGCCCGGCGCGGCGAGGCGCCGCTCGACGTCGAGCGCGAGCTGGCGCGCCTCACCGCCCCGGCCGTCGACCCCGCGCTGGAGGCGGAGATCCGGGACCTCGTCGTCGCCCGCAACGCGCGGCGCGCCCGCAAGGGGCAGCCGCCGCTCGACGTCGAGACCGAGGTCCGGCGGCAGCTCGACGCGCTGAGGTAGCCGCCCGCACGCGGACCTGCGACACCGCGCGCGCCAGGTGGTACAAGTCGCGCATGGCGGATCCGCGCGTGTTCGAGCTCGATGACCTGGTGAACCGGCCGGGGACCTACTACAACCCGCAGACCGAGGTCCTGATCGTCGTCGACGACTCGCCCGCGCTCGACCAGGAGATCTTCGGCGACGACTCGTTCGAGGCGACCGACTGGGTGCTCGTGGCCGACGAGGTCCCCGTCGACGAGCACGAGCGAGACGCGCTGATCGACGCCTTCGCCGTCAAGTACCACCCCGGCTCCGAGCGCTCGTACGTCGACTCAGACGACGTCGTCAGCCCCGACGAGAACGCAGAGCTCGAGCCCGACGAGGACGAGGAGTAGCGCGCTCAGGCCGCCGCCGGCGGCCGCCCCGCCTCCCCCGCCGCGCGAGCCGGTCGTCTTCGCGCTGCGCTCCTCGCGCTTGGCCTCGGCCTCGGGGTCGCGCCGGTCGGCGATGACCGACGCCGTCATGCCGATCGCGAACGCCAGCACCACGATCGCCAGGCTCACCGGCGGGCTGATGTGGACCCAGTCCTCGATCAGCAGCTTCACGCCGACGATCCCCAGGACGATGGCGATCGTCTCGTCGAGGTAGCGGAAGCGCCGGACGAGGCCCTCGACGAGCACGAAGAGCGCGCGCATGCCGAGCAGCGCGAACGCGTTCGCGATCCAGATCGCGAACGCGTCGGTGGTGATCGCGAACGCGGCGGGGATCGAGTCGATCGCGAACGCGATGTCGGCGAAGACGATCGAGATGAGGCAGAGCGTCAGCGGCGACGCCTTCGGGTTGATCCGGCGCGCGATCCGGACGGCGGCCGTCTGCTCCGGGTCCTCGTCGTGGCCGACGCCCTTGAACATCCGGTAGGCCAGCACGAGCAGCGTGACCGCGAGGACGTAGATGACGAAGTGGAACTCCTCGATGAGCGCCGTGCCGCCGAGGATCGCCATGCCGCGCATGACCAGCGCGAGGGCGATGCCCCAGAACAGCAGCTTCGGCCGGTCCTGGCTGCGGATCCCGAAGTACGAGAACAGCAGCAGGAAGACGAAGAGGTTGTCGAGCGACAGCGTGCGCTCGATGAGGTAGACCGTCGTGTAGTCGATCGCGACGTCGGTCTCGCCGAGCGCGACGATGAGCGGCGCGACGAGCAGGCTGAGCACCAGCCAGCCGATCGACCACACGACGCCCTCGCGGAACGTGGGCTCGCGGCCGCGCGCGAACAGCAGCAGGTCGACGAGGAGCAGGGCGACGATCGCCGCAGCGGCGATCGCGATGGGGACGACACCGTTGATGACCGCGGTCATGCGAAGTAGAAGCCGAAGGCGAGGACGGCGTACACGGCGAGGAGCTGGAGGCCCTCGAACCAGTGCGACTCGCCCTCGTTCGTGACGTGGTTGGCGATCAGGATGGCGAGGATGATCGCCCCGATCTCGAAGCCGTTGAGGACGAACGGCATCGGGAACGGGCCGAGGAAGAACGACGCGATGACGAGCACGGGCGCCGCGAAGAGCGCGATCTGGGCGCTCGAGCCGATGGCGATGTTCACCGCGAGGTCCATCTTGTTCTTGCGCGCCACGAGCACGGCGACCCAGTGCTCGGCGGCGTTGCCGACGATCGCGACGACGATGACGCCGACGAAGAACTCGCTGAGGCCGATCGACGCGGCCGCCTCGCTGATCGACCCGACGAGGATCTCGGACATGACGCCGACCGCGACGCCCGCGACGGCGAGCGCGATGACGGCCGTCCGGACGCTCCACGGCGTCTCGTGGTGGCGGTCGTCGGCGGGCTCGTCCGCGTGCTGCGGGTTGAAGAGCCCGCGGTGGGTCTTCAGCGAGAAGAACAGGCCGCCGGCGTAGGTGGCCAGCAGCACGATGGCGACGGCGAGCGAGAGGTGCTCGACCGTCGAGCCGTAGTCGACGATCTCGTCGCCGGGGGCCGGCAGCCCCTTGCCCTCGACGATCTCGAAGATCGCCGGCATCGCCAGCGCGGCGACCGCGAGCAGCAGCATGAGCGACTGGGCGCTGGCGGCCGTGCGATCGAAGTACTGCCGGTCGCGGCCGAGACCGCCGATGAACATCGCGGCGCCCATGACGAGCAGGATGTTGCCGAGGATCGAGCCGACCAGCGACGCCTTGACGACCTCGTGCAGGCCCTCGTTGAGGGCGAACAGCGCGATGATGATCTCCGGCGCGTTGCCGAACGTGACGTTGAGCAGGCCGCCGATCCCGGGCCCCGAGCGCGCCGCGAGCTCCTCGGTCGCGCGGCCCATGAGGGCCGCCGTGGGGATCACCCCGAGCGCCGAGATGACGAAGAGCGCGACCGGCCCCGCGTGGAGCAGCTCGAGGGCGATGGCGACGGGGATCGCGGGGACCAGCAGGTAGGGCCAGCCCTCGGAGCTCGTCAGGAAGCGGCGCACCGACAGGACTGTACGGGTCCGTCTCGCCAGAGGCTCAGAGGTACTTCGCGCAGGCCTGGACCTTCTCGAGGTCCTGTCCGGCGGCCTGCACGCACTCCAGGTACTTCTGGTTCGCGCCGCCCGAGCCCGAGCCGCCCGAGCTGCCGGCGCCGCCCGTCGACGGGGCGACCGCCCCGCCGGCGCCGCTGGCGCCGATCAGCGACTGGAACTGGCCGACCAGCTCCTGCAGCGGGCGCGTGTCGGTCGGCGCCTCGATCGTCTGCGGCTCGTCGAGGTCGGCGATCTCGAGCGTGAACGCGGCGTGGCCGGACTTCAGCGTGACGTCGACGACGAGCCGGCGCAGCCGCAGGTCGTCCTTGCCGGTGTAGACGTCGACCTTCGCCGACGAGACCTGGTCCTGCACCGCCTGGATGTCGGCGTCGGAGAGCTGGCCCGACTGGCCGGCGACGCTGCCGGCCTGGTCGGCCGCCTTGCGCAGGTCGTTGAGGAGCTTCGGCACGTCGACGCCGGCGGTGACGTGCTCGGTCTCGGTGCCGCCGACGTCCTCGGTGCCGGCCTTCTGCGGGTCGGTGATCCACGTCGTCGGGTCGATGCCGAGCGCCTCGAGCGTCGGCTGCTGCTCCTTGCCCGCCTGCTGCTGGGCCTGGACGTAGCTGTCGCGGAACTGCCGGAAGAGGTCGTCGGGCACGGCGTAGTCGGTGCCCTGCAGCGAGAGGAAGCCCTGGTCGCCGGTGGAGATCGCGCCGCCCTGGATCGACTGGCCGTTGCTGGAGACCGTGAGGTCGAAGTCGAACGACGGCAGCTGGTCGTCGGACTCGGGGGTGTCGAACGGGCCGGTCAGCTTCAGCGACGTGTCGGCCGACTCGCCCGACGCGTCCTGGACGTCGAGGTCGAAGGCGACCGTGAGCCGGCCGCTGCTGACGCCCTCCGAGTTGTCGAACGTCTTCTCGAGGATCTCCGTCGCGCTCGCGCCGGAGGTCTCGTCGTCGCCTCCGCCGCCGCCGCAGGCGACCAGCGTCACGGCCGCCAGCAGGGCGGGCAGGAGCATCAGCAATCGAACTTGCGGCCTCATCGCCGGGTGACCGTACCATCGGGGTGGTGCGCCGCACCGCAGTTGCCCTGGCCACCGCACTCCTGGCCGCCGTCGCTCCCGCCGCCCACGCGGCGCCCGTCCACGTGCTCGGTCAGGACGGCGACGTCCGCGTCCTCCACGACCCCCATCTCCCGCCGCCCGACCCGATGCCGCTCGAGCCGGCGACGACCGCGCTGCGCGGCGCCCCGCCGGTGGCGCGCACCGCGTCGACGCGGACGGTGAAGGGCGAGTTGCGGCGCCTGCGGCGCAGCGGCGAGATCGACCGCGACCTGTACCGCGACTCGCTGCGCACCTGGAACGAGGCGAAGGCGTCGCTGGGCCGCGTCACCGGCCGGCGCTACGTCGAGCTGGGCGCGATCCTGCGCACGACGCAGTCGATCGCGGCCAACGGCGGCCTGACCGCCGGCCGCGTCCCCGTGCTCTTCGAGATCGTGCGCCGCAACCGCGAGTGGTGGACGACCGGCTCGCTGCTCGCCTACGGCGCGCGCGTCCGCTTCACCGGCGACCGCCTCGTCTGGCAGTCGTATCCGGGCAACGGCATCCAGCCGCAGTGGCTGGGGACCTTCGGCGAGGCCAACGCCTTCTGGAAGTCCAAGCGCAACGGCGCGCTCGAGGAGATCCTCGACGACACGGTGCCGTACGCGTCCTCGCGCGCCGGCGGGATCGCCTGGGAGAGCTTCTTCGCCTTCAGCGGCTCCGGGCCCGGCTGGGTGAGCGGGCTCTCGCAGGGCACGGGCATCCAGGCGCTGTCGCGCGCGGCGCAGCGGCTCGACCGCCCCGACTTCCTGCGCACCGCCCGCCAGGCCCTCGGCATCTTCGAGACCCCGCCGCCGAGCGGCGTGCGCGTCGAGCGCGACGGCGGCGCCCACTACCTCATCTACTCGGGCAGCCCGTCGCTGTTCGTCCTCAACGCGTTCATCCAGGCGCTGAACGGGCTCTACGACTACGCCGACATCTCCGGCGACCCCAAGGGCCGGCGGCTGTTCAAGCAGGGCGAGCGCGCCGCGCGCGCCGAGGTGCCGCGCTACGACACCGGCGCCTGGTCGCTGTACGAGGGCTCCCGCGAGTCCAGCCTCGACTACCACCAGCTCGTGCGGCAGTTCCTCGAGGGGCTGTGCGACCGCACCCAGCGCGACGTGTACTGCGAGACGGCCGAGCGGTTCGCCCGCTACGAGACCGAGCCGCCGACGATCCGGATCCTCACGTCGCGCGGGCGCACGAAGCAGTCGCTGCCGGTGCGGTTCACGCTGTCGAAGATGTCGACCGCCAGCCTGTTCGTCAACGACGTGCCGATCGCCTCGGCGTCCGGCCTCGCGCGCGGGACGCACACGCTGACGTGGGCGGGCCGCGCCAAGCCCGGCGAGGTCAACGTGCGCATCGACGCCACCGACCTCGCGGGCAACAAGGGCTCGGTCGCCAAGATCGTCCGCCTCCGGCGCGCGAAGTAGGCTCGCGGGATCGTCCCGCGGACCATCCTCTACACCGGCAAGGGCGGCGTCGGCAAGACCTCGGTGGCCGCCGCGACGGCGCGCCGCTGCGCGGCGTCGGGCCTGCGCACGGTCGTGCTGTCGACCGATCCCGCCCACTCGCTCGCGGACGTCCTGCAGGCCGAGGTCGGTGGCGACCCGACGCCGGTCGGCGAGGGGCTCTGGGCGCAGCAGGTGGCGGCGCAGGCCGAGCTCGAGCGCCACTGGTCGGCCGTGCAGGGCTGGCTGGCCGAGCTGCTGCGCGAGCGGGGCGTGAACCGCATCTCGGCCGAGGAGCTCACGGTGCCGCCGGGCATGGACGAGCTGTTCAGCCTGCTGCAGCTCAAGCACCACCACGAGTCGGGCGAGTGGGACGCGATCGTCGTCGACTGCGCGCCGACCGGCGAGACGCTGCGGCTGCTCTCCTTCCCGGACGTCGCGCGCTGGTGGCTGGAGAAGGTCTTCCCGCAGCAGTCGCGGCTGATGGACGCGGCGCGGCCGATCGCGCGCGCCGTGCTCGACGTGCGGCTGCCCGGCGACGACGTGCTCGACGACGTCAACCGGCTCGTGGCCAACCTGATCGCGATGAACGACATCCTCCGCGACCGCGAGCGGGTGTCGATCCGGCTGGTCATGACCCCCGACCGCATGGTGGTCGAGGAGGCGCGCCGCACGTTCACCTACCTGAACCTCTACGGCTTCCTCACCGACGCCGTCGTGGTCAACCGCGTCTTCCCCGCCGAGGTCGGCGGCTACTTCGCGCCGTGGCGCGACCGCCAGCTCGAGACGCTCGACGAGGTCCGGGCGGCGTTCTCCCCCGTCCCGGTGCTCACCGCGCCGTACTTCTCCGACGAGGTCGTCGGCGAGGCGATGCTCGACCGCCTGGGCGCCGCCGCGTTCGATGGCGTCGAGGCGGCCGCGGTGCTCCACGCGCGGCTCGCCGAGGAGCTGCACGTCGGCGACGGCGAGGCCGTCCTGCGGCTCGACCTGCCGCTCGCGTCGAAGGGCGACATCGCGCTGCGCAAGATCGGGCCGGAGGTCGTCGTGCGGGTCGACGGCCACAAGCGCACGGTCCTCCTGCCGGCCGCCCTGGCGGGCTATCGTGCCGCCGGCGCCTCGTTCCGGGACGGCGCGCTCGAGCTGCGCTTCGATGACCGCGATGGCTGACCCCGATCCGCTCGACGACCTCCGCGCCCAGGTGCGCGCCACCCAGGACGCCGCCAGGCGGCTCATGGACGAGGCGATCCCGCCGGGCGGCTGGGAGGCGCCGCGCGAGCGCCACGACGCGTTCGGCGAGGAGGTGCAGGCGCTCGCCTCGATGCTCCAGGCGCTGCGCGACCTGCTGCCGCCGGACCTGCGCGAGCAGGTCACCGAGCTCGTCCGCCAGCTGCTGCTGGTGCTGCGGGCGCTCATCGACTGGTGGGTGTCACGCCTGGAGGAGGCGCCGGACGAGCCCGGCGAGCCGCCGGTCGAGGACATCCCGATCTCCTGAGAGAATGGGGCCGATGGCGCAGACGACGTACGTCCTCACCGGCTCGCCCGAGAACCACGCCGCGACGCGCGAGCACGGCTGGTCGGTGATCGGGCTCAAGGAGCGCCGCCGGCGCCAGGCGCTCGAGATCGCGGAGGGCGACCGGATCGTCCTCTACTCGACGCGCGTCATGGCGTTCGCGGGCGCGATCCGGGTCGTCGGCGAGCTGTTCGAGGACCGGACGCCGCTGTGGCCCGGCAAGCCGGGCAACCCCGACCCGTACCCGTGGCGCTTCCCGACCGAGCCCGAGGTCGTCCTCGACGACCCGGAGCTGTGGGTGCCCGCCGAGGAGCTGGTCGGCGAGCTCGAGTGGGTGGCGAAGTGGCCGCGCGAGCACTGGAAGCTCGCGTTCCAGGGCCAGCTGCGAGCGGTCTCCGACCACGACGCCGGCGTGCTGCTCGAGCGGCTGGGCGCCGCCGCGAGCGCCGCGGCGGGCGCGGGCGCGCGATGACGCAGACGCCCACGGACCGCATCCGCACGCTGCTGCTGCGGGCCGACAACGTGCTCAAGAACGAAGGCGACCCCTCCGACCGGGAGCGGCGCGCGCGCCAGGCGCTCGCGGAGGCGCGCGACCTCGCCCGCGACCCGGCCGTTGACGGGCGCGTGCGCGAGCTCATCGACCGGCGCCTGGCGGCGCTGGAGGCCGGTGGACCTGGTTAGGACCCTCGCCGAGCGGGTCGGCCGCGCCTGGCGCGGCATGGCGCCCGAGCAGCGGCTCGCGGCGCTGGCGGCGCTGCTGCTGCTCGCGACCCTGTTCCTGCCCTGGTACGAGAAGTCCGTCTACGACGAGGAGGCGAAGGAGTTCGTCCCCGACAAGCTGTCGGGGTTCGGGTCCGCCGACTTCGTCATGGCCTCGGTCGTCCTGGTCGCGCTCGCCGTGCTCGCGATGATGCTCGCCCGCGGCGAGGGGCGCGGGTTCCACCTGCCCGGCGGCGACGGCATCGTGATCATGGTCGCCGGCGGCTGGGCGGCGCTGCTCATCTTCTACCGCGTCCTCGACCACCCCGACGTCAGCGGGCAGGGCGCGACGATCGGCATCCAGTGGGGCGTGTTCGTCGCGTTCCTCGCGGCGGCGTTCCTGGTGTACGCCGGCTTCCGGATCCGCATCGCGCACCGGCCCGAGCCGCCGCTGCCGCTCGACCGCCCGGAGCCGCGCCCCCGGCCGCGCACGCCGCGACCGCCCGCGGCGCCGCCGCCGACCGCCGAGCCGTCGCCGCCGACCGTGGCCCGCGACCCCGCCGAGGCGCCGACCCGCCCCGTCCGTCGCCGGCGCCCGGCCTCGGCCGGCGGCGACGAGCCCCCGATCCCCGGCCAGATGTCGTTCGACGAGGCCGAGACGCAGCGTCTGCGCGACCGCTGATCGCTACGGTGGGGACACGGTCCCCAACGGAAGGAGTGAGCACATGCTCACGATCACCCCGACCGCCGCCGAGGCCCTGGACACCATCGTGGCCTCGGTTCCCGACGCACCCGAGAGCGCCGGCCTGCGCATCGCGGCGGGCGCCGGCCCCGACGGCCGGCCAGGCTTGACGCTGGAGCTCGCAGCCGCGCCCGCGCCGACCGACCAGGTCGTGCAAGGCCACGACACGCCGGTCTTCGTCGAGGCCCAGCTCGCCGGCGAGCTCGACGACAAGGTCCTCGACGCGGAGGTCGACGGCGACCGCGTCGGCTTCCTCATCGGACAGGCCTGACGATCGCCTGGGGGGTGTGGCTCCCGGCGTTCGCGAGGCGGGCGCAGATCGCCACACCCCTCGCGCGCTAGCCGATCGTCTCCTCGAGCACCGCGAGCATCCCGCGGTGGTAGCCGATGCCGATCTCGAGCGAGCGCTTCACGCCCGGATCCCCGGCGAGCACGTGGCGGTCGAGGTAGCCCTGGAGCTCGGCGAGCTTGGCCTCGTGCCAGGCGCGGCGCTCGGCGACCATCGCGGCCGGGTCGCCGCCGAGGAAGGTCTTCAGCAGCAGCTCGTCGTGCAGCTCGGGCGGCGCGGCGGCGGGTGACGCGACCCAGGCGGCGAGCGCCTCGCGACCGGCCTGGGTGAGCGTGTAGTGCTTGCGGCGCCGACCGCCCTCCTCCTGGCGCTCGGAGAGGTAGCCGCCCTTGGCCAGCCGGGTCGGCTCCGCGTAGAACGTCGTGTGCGGGACGGGCCAGAAGTTCTCGATCGACTGCTCGATCGCGCGCTTGAGGTCGTACGGCGTCGCCTCGCCGAGCAGGTCGACGAGCCCGAGCACGGCGTACGAGGTGGTTGTCAGGCGCATAGTTCCGTCTGTATAGTTCGACCCGAACTATATCCCCAGGAGGAGGACCGCGGGATGCAGGACTATGACGCCGTCGTCGTCGGAGCGAGCCTCGCGGGCTGCACCACCGCGATCCTGCTCGGCCGTGCCGGGGTGCGCGTCGGGCTCGTCGAGCGCAGCCCGAAGCCGGACGCCTTCAAGCGCGTCTGCAGCCATCACATCCAGTCGTCCGGCGTGCCGACGCTCGAGCGCCTCGGCCTGCGGTCCGAGATCGAGGCCGCCGGCGCGGCGGTCGGGCACCTGCGCGTCCACTCCGAGTGGGGGTGGATCTCCGTGCCGGAGACGACCGACGCGCCGCCGTGCCTCAACATCCGCCGCGAGGTCCTCGACCCGATGATCCGCCGGCTCGCCGCCGAGACGCCGAACGTCGACCTCCTCCCGGGCCTGCGCGTCACGGAGCTGATCCACGACGGCGGCCGCGTCGCGGGCGTCGTCGCCAGCGACCGCTCGGCCGAGCCCGTCCGGCTGCGCGCGCCGCTGGTCGTCGGCGCCGACGGGCGCGACTCGACCGTCGCCGCGCTCGCCAAGGTCCCGGCGAAGGACACACCGCACGGCCGGATCGCCTACGGCGGCTACTGGAAGGGCCCGGCGATCGACGGCGCCCCCAACCCCTCCGTCTGGTTCCTGGACCCGCAGTGGGTCGCCGCGTTCCCCACCGACAGCGGCCTGACCTTCTACGCCGCGATGCCCACGCGCGACCAGCTCCCCCGCTACAAGGCCGACCCGCAGCGCACGCTCGTCGAGGAGATCTCCCGCGTGCCCGACGCGCCGCCGATCGCCGAGTCGGAGTGCGTCAGCCCGGTGATCGGCAAGCTCGACATGACCAACCACCGCCGCCGCGCGGCCCAGCCCGGCCTGGCGCTCGTCGGCGACGCCGCGCTCGCCATCGACCCGCTCTGGGGCGTCGGCTGCGGGTGGGCGCTGCAGTCCGGCGAGTGGCTGGCGGACGCCGTCGCGCCCGCGCTGCGCGGCGAGGCGGCGCTCGACCCGGCGCTCGAGCGCTACCGGCGCCGCCACGCGCGCGAGCTGGGAGGCTATGCCCGGCTGATGGAGGAGTACGCGAGTGGCAGGAAGCTCAACGCGGGCGAGCGCTTCGTCTTTCAGGCGGCGGCGCTCGACGATCGCGCCGCCGAGCGCTTCGAGGCGTTCGGGACGCGGCGGATGAAGCCGCTGCGCTACTTCGCGACCGCGATCCCCGAGGCGATCGCCGTCCACGCGCGGGCTCGGCTCGGCGGCCGGCGCGCGCGCCCGGCGGAGGGGGTGGCATGAGCGCGGTGAGCGCGCCTCGCCGGACCCGCCTCACCGCCGGCGGGACGAGCACCCGCCTCGTCGAGGCGGGGCCCGCCGACCGCAGCGAGGCGGTCGTCTTCGTCCACGGCAATCCGGGGTCCGCCGACGACTGGGTCGGCCTCGTGCAGGCGGCCGGCACGGTGACGCGCGCCGTGGCCGTCGACCTCCCCGACTTCGGCGAGACGGTCGCGCCCGACGGCTTCGACCACCGCCCCGAGACCTACGCCCGCTGGCTCGGCAGCGCGCTCGAGGCGCTCGGGATCGAGCGGGCGCACCTCGTCCTGCACGACTTCGGCGGCCCGATCGGGCTCATGTGGGCGGGCGCCAACCCGCAGCGCCTCGCCTCGCTGACGCTCATCGACACGGGCATCCTCCCCGGCTACCGCTGGCACCGCCTCGCCCGCATCTGGCGCACGCCGGTCGTCGGGGAGATCTTCCAGGCCATCACCACGCCGCGCCAGCTCGCGCGCGGCATCGCCCGCGAGGAGCCGCGCGGCCTGCCGCAGCCGTTCCTCGACACGATGGCGAGCCACTGGGACCGGCGGACGAAGCGCGCCGTCCTGCGGCTCTACCGCGCGACGCCCGATCCCGGGCGCGGGCCGGCCGGCGGCATGCCGGTGTCGGCGGACCTCCCGGTCCTCGTGATCTGGGGCGAGGGCGACGTCTACCTGCCGTCGTCCTACGCCGGGCGCCAGCGCGAGGCGTTCCCCAAGGCGCAGGTGCACGTGCTGGCCGGCAGCGGGCACTGGCCGTTCGCCGACGCGCCCGAGGAGGTCGAGCGACTCCTGCTGGACTTCCTCAGAACCGTGGCTTCGTAGGGTCGGCCTTCGGCCGCGGGTCCGCCGAGGGATCGTCGTGGTAGGCCGCGTAGCCGCCCGCGAGCATCGCCGCGGTGGCGAGGAAGAGGATCGCCAGGCCGGTGGCGACGACGTAGCGCACCTTCAGCACGTGCCCGGCCAGGGTCACGAGCACGCCGAAGCCCATGACGGCGATGACGGGGGCGGCGGAGATCCCGGAGACGGCGAGCACGCGCGTCCGAGCATGGCACATGGGCCCGCGAGCCCTACCATCGAAAGCGCCATGGCCGTCACCGCTCCCTCCTCCGTCGCCGAGGTCCGCGAGGGCCTCTCGTCCGTCGGCTACCTGCCCGGCGAGTCCACCGCCCTCGTCTCCTACCTGGCCACCCGGCTCGGCAAGCCGGTGCTCGTCGAGGGCCCCGCCGGCGTCGGCAAGACGGAGCTGGCGAAGGCGCTCTCGCGCTACCTCGGCCGCACGCTCGTGCGGCTGCAGTGCTACGAGGGGCTCGACGAGGCCAAGGCGCTCTACGAGTGGAACTACCGCAAGCAGCTCCTGCGGATCCAGGCCGAGACCGACGACGCCGGCTGGGACACCGTCCAGGACGACATCTTCGGCGAGGAGTTCCTGCTCGAGCGCCCGCTGATGACGGCGATCGCCTCCCCCGAGCCGGTCGTGCTGCTCATCGACGAGATCGACAAGACCGACCAGGAGTTCGAGGCGATGCTGCTCGAGATCCTGTCGGACTTCCAGATCACCATCCCGGAGCTCGGCCGCGTCGAGGCGCGCACGCACCCGATCGTGCTGCTGACCTCCAACAACACCCGCGAGCTGACCGAGGCGCTCAAGCGGCGCTGCCTGTACCTGTGGCTCGACTACCCGAGCACCGAGCACGAGCTGGCCATCGTGAAGATGCACAGCCCCGAGCTGCCGGACACGATCGCGCGCAAGCTCGTCGAGGTCGTCGGGATGGTGCGCGAGCTCGACCTCAAGAAGCCGCCCTCGATCGCCGAGTCGATCGACTGGGCGCGCGCGCTGCTGCTGCTCGGCGCGCAGGACCTCGACACCCGCACGTTCCGCGAGACGATGTCGGTGATCGTCAAGCACCGCACCGACCTCGACATCGTCGCCGAGCGCGTCGGCGTGAAGCTCGGCGGTGGCCTTGGCACGCCGGCCTCCTGACGCGGCGCCGGGCGGGTTGAGCGCCCGGCTGATCGAGCTCGGCGAGGAGCTGCGCGGCGAGGGCGTCGCGGTCGGCACCTCGGAGCTGCTCGACGCGTTCTCGGCGCTCGAGGAGGTGCCGTGGACGGAGCCCGACGACTTCCGCGAGGCGCTCGCCGCCACGCTGGCCAAGTCGCCCGACGACCGGCGCGTCTTCGACCTCGTCTTCGACCGCTTCTTCTTCCGCGCCACCGAGGCGGCCGCCCTGCGGGAGGGGGTCCGCGAGGAGGGCGGCGTGTCGCGCGACGTCGGCGAGGACGGCGAGGGCGCCGAGATCGACCTCGACGCGCTGCGCGAGCAGATCGCGCAGGCGCTGCGCGACGGCGCCGAGGGCCGCATGCGCGACCTCGCCCGGCTCGCCATCGCCGCGTTCGGCCGCCAGGGCGAGGGCTCGGGCGTCATCGGCGTCGACGTCCAGCGGATCCGGCGCTCGCTCGGCCTGCGCTCCGAGCCGCAGCCCGACCTGCCGCCCGACGATCCGCGCCGCGACGGCCTGCCGCGCGAGGAGCTGCGCCGCTTCGAGGCGATGCTGCGCCGCGAGCTCGAGCGCGCGCAGATCGAGCGCACCGAGCAGCTGCCGCCGTCACGGCCGCTCAACGACCTCGATCGCGCGCTGCCGTCCGGGCCGCTGCAGGACCTCGCCGCCGTGCACAAGGTCGTCGCCCAGCTGCGGCGCCGGCTCGCCACCCAGGGCATGGAGGCGCGCGGGCGCAAGCGCCACGCGCACGTCGACGTGCGCCGCACGATGCGCGCCTCGCTGCAGACCGGCGGGGTGCCCGTCGAGCTCAAGTACCGCCCGCGGCGGCCGCGCCGCCCGGAGATCTTCGTGCTCTGCGACGTCTCGACCAGCGTCACGAGCGCCTCGGTCTTCTTCTTGAGCGTGCTCCACGCGCTGCACGACACGTTCCGCAAGATGCGCTCGTTCGTCTTCATCGAGCGCATCAGCGAGGTGACCGACGTCTTCTCCAAGGAGCGCGACTTCGCCGCCGTCTCCGAGGCGATCGGGCGCGACGCCGGCGTCGCCGACATCTCCGGCTACACCGACTACGGCCGCGTCTGGACCGAGTTCAAGCAGACCGTCGAGGACGAGCTGCACCCGCGTGCGACCGTCATCGTGCTCGGCGACGCGCGGACCAACGGCCGCGATCCGCGCGCCGACGTCTTCGCCTCGATCGCCGCCCAGGCGGGCCGCACCTTCTGGCTCAACCCGGAGCCGCGCCTGTACTGGAACTACGGCGACTCGGTGATCAGCGCCTACGCCCAGCACTGCGAGGCCTACGAGTGCTGGACCACCCAGCAGCTCGAGGACTTCGTCAAGGCCCTCACGCGGCCGGCGACGTGACCGCCTCCTCGGTCGCGGGGTTGCGCCATGCGTCGCCCGCGGGCGCCGCGCTGTTGCCGTACGGACGGCCGAGGACCATGTAGAGCACCCCGGCGCCGAGCACGACGCCCAGCCCGATGAGGACCACCCCGCGGTCGTACCACGGCAGACCGTCCCCGCGCGGCCACGCGAGGTTGATCGCCGCCGCGACGCCGTAGACGAGCGCGAGCACGTTGACCGGCCACGCCCAGGCGCCGAGCCGGAACCGGCCCGAGGGCTGCCAGCCGCGCCGGCGGGCGATGAGCGCCGCGAGCACGACCGACTGGAACGCCACGTAGATCCCCGCCGACGCGAAGCTGATGACGCGCAGCAGCGCGTCGCTCGAGATGAGCTCGGCGACCGCGACGACGAGGCCCGGCAGCAGCGTGGCGGCGAGCATCGCGACCGGCGGCACGTGGCGCTTGGCCGAGAAGCGCGACAGCGCGCGGCTGCCGGCGATCATCTCGTCGCGCGCGTACGAGTACAGCGTGCGGCTCGCCGCCGCCTGGAGGCTCAGCGCGCACGACAGGAACGACACCAGCACGATCACCGTGATGACCTTCGAGCCGAACGAGCCGAACACGGCGCTGAACGTCGTGCCGATCGGGTCGGCGAGCTCGCCGCTGAGGATCGCGCTGAAGTCGGGCTGCGCCAGCACCAGCCCCGCCGTGACGAGCAGCGCCGCGAAGCCGCCGACGTAGATCGTCCGGCGCATCGCCTTGGGGATCCGGCGGCCCGGGTCGGGCACCGCCTCGGCGACGTCGCCGCACGCCTCGAAGCCGTAGAACAGGTAGAGCCCGAGCAGGCTGGCGGCCAGGAACGGCCCCAGGTACGAGCCGTCGCCCGCGGTGCCCATCGAGTCGAAGAAGACGCCGAAGTCGTGGTGGCGCTCGAACAGCAGCAGCCACAGGCCGACGAACAGCGCTCCGACGATCTCGGCGATGAAGCCCGCCATCGCCACCCGCCCCAGCGTCTTGGTGCCGCTGAGGTTGATCGCCAGGGCGATGACCATGAGCAGGCCGGCGAGCAGGACGGTCGTCAGGCGTGTCGGCGTGAAGCCGAAGAGGGCGCCGATGAACGGCACGGCCCCCGTGGTGACGCTGGCGATGGTCGCGATCAGCGCCCAGCCGTAGATCCATCCGGTGAGCCACGCCCAGCGACGGCCGATCAGCCGCCGCGTCCACGGGTACACGCCGCCGGCGATCGGGTACTGCGCGACCACCTCCGCGAACACCAGCGACACGAGCAGCTGGCCGACGCCGGCGATGACGATGCTCCAGATCATCGGGGCGCCGCCGGCGAGGAACGCGATCGCGAACGTCGAGTAGACGCCGACGACCGGCGACAGGTACGTGAAGCCGAGGGCGAAGTTCTCCCACAGGCCCATCCGCCGCTCGAAGCGGCTCTCGTAGCCGAGCGCGCGCAGGTGCTCGGCGTCGGCATCGCCCGCCGGCGCGACGGTCGGCGGGGCGGCGAGGTCAGTCATCCAGAAGCTCCTCTCCCGACACCACCACGGAGGCCCAGTGGCGGTGCATCCATGCCAGATGGTCATGACGGCTGCCGGCGATCCGCTGCGTGTCCCAGTTCGGGAACGGCTGCTGGCGCACGTGATCGACCATCAGCCGCGGGTCGACCTCGTAGATGTGCTCGAAGCGCATCACCGCCACGTCGGTCACGCGGCGGGCGGATGGCGGCGTGCGCTGCTCGCCATGCCTGAACGGTGTCACGTCAGATCCTCCTCGAAGGCGCCGTCGAAGCCGTACTTGCCGGGGTTCATCACGTTGTTGGGGTCGAGCGTGCGCTTCAGCCGCCGCATGACGTCGTACGCGGGGCCGAGCTCGTCGGGCACGACGTCGACCTCGCCCTCGCGGCACGCGCCGTGGCAGGCGCTGATCGACCCGCCGTGGGCGACGGCGACCGCGGCGATCTCGCGCTTGGCCTGCACCCACATCGCCCACGTCTCGTCGTCGAGCTCCTGCTCCCAGATGCCGACGTCGATCTCGGTCAGGTAGTCGACGCCGGTGCGGCCGCTCGTGTAGGCGAACATCCCCCAGTCGTCGAAGACGTCGCTCTTCGCGCGCAGGCGGGCGATGATCGCGTGCCACTCCCGCCGGACCGCCGGCAGCCGGCTCCAGTTGATCGCCGCGTCCTCGCAGTGCCAGCTCATCGGGATGACCTGGCCGGACTTCGTGCGCCCGTGCAGCGGGGTGGCGTAGCGGTCGTGGCGCGCCGCCCAGTCGCCCTCGGAGATCTCGTCGCCCAGGTAGCGCGCCCCGTTGGCGCGGGCGATGCGCATGAGCCGCCGCCCGCCGGCGCGGACCTCGTCCTCGTTGCCGTAGAGCACCGCGCACACGAGCGCGCGGACGTTCTCGGGCTGCGGGATGTAGGCCTCGTCGTCGCGGCGCAGGTACGCCACCTTCTCCTCGTCGAAGAGCACGGCGCCCGCGAACGTCGCGCAGTCGGCCCGCACGAGCTCCCGCAGCGTCCGGTGCGCGGTGTCGTAGTCCTCGAACGCCCAGAACGGCGACAGCTCCGCCTCCGGCCGCGGATAGAGCTTGAGCGTGGCCTCGGTGGCGACCCCGAGCGTGCCCTGGTGGCCCATGAGCAGGTGCTTGAGGTTCAGCCCGGTCGAGCTCTTGGAGATCTTCGCGCCGCCGCCGTCGCCGGCGCGGATCACCTCGCCGGTCGGCAGGACGTGCACGAAGCTCAGGACGAGGTCGCGCGTGTGGCCGTACCGCGAGCCGACGAGCGACCAGCCGCTCGTGCCGATGCGCCCGCCGACGAGCGAGCACGGGTACGAGGCGGGGTCGTCGGGATAGATCAGCCCGTGGCGGCCGAGGACCTCGTTGAGCTTGAGCATGTTGACGCCCGCGCCGACCGTGCACGTCCGGTCCTCGAGGTCGATCTCGTGGATCGCGTCGAGGCGCTTGAGGTCGAGCAGGATCCCGTGGCGCAGCGGCACGGCCCCGTCGGTGAGCCCCGTCCCGCCCGAGCGCGGCACGACCGGGACGCGGAAGCGGTTGGCGATCCGAACGACCTCCGCCACCTCCTCGGTGCTGCCGGGCAGCGCGACGCAGTCCGGCACGTGGTCGGCCCAGCGGTGCACCGGGAAGGGCGCCGGCACGCGCGCGCGGTGCAGCCGCGCGGGCCGGCTGGTGAGCAGGTGGTCGTCGCCGAGGACGCTCGCGAGCTCGTCGAGGACGCGGTCGTCGAGCCCGCCGGCGGTCGCGACGGCGCTCATGCGCCGCGCCTCCCGCCGACCTCGATCCCGAGCGACTCGGCGAGCAGCTCGTGGATGTCGACGACGTCGATGGCGTGCGCGTCGCCCGCCTGCGAGAGCGGCCGCTCCGACCACGGGCAGGCGCTGACGAGCGTGTCGACCTCCAGCTCGGCCGCCTTCTCGAGCCGCCGGCCGCTGATCTTCGCGGTCAGCTCCGGCTTCTCGACGGGGAGCCCCGCGCCGCCGCCGGAGCAGTACGACCACTGCGTGACGCGGTCGACGTCGCGGAAGTCGAGGCCGGGGATCGCCCGCAGGACCTCGCGCGGCTCCTTCCAGATGCCCTTGCGCTTGTTGAGCCGGCAGGGGTCGTGGTAGGTGATCGTGCGCTCGATCGGCACGCTCGGGCGCAGGCGCCCCTCGCGGATGAGCTCGGCGAAGAGCTCGACGGCGAGGACGATCTCGAGGTCGTCGACCTCCTCGCCGAAGTACTTCGGGTAGTCCTCGGTGAACGTGATGTAGTCGTGCGGGTCGAGCACGATCACGCGCTTGACGCCGACCGCCCTCCAGTCGTCGAGGTTGTGGCGGGCGAAGCGCTTGGCCTGCTCGAGGTAGCCCATCTCGGCGGCGGGCCCGCCGCAGCACCACTGCTCGCGCATGAGCCCGAACTCGACGCCGGCGAGCTTGAGGATCTGCGCCACCGCGCGCGGCACGGACGTGCGGTAGAACGCGGCCTCGCAGTCGACGAACAGGATCGTCTCGCCGCCGATCGGCAGGTCGAGGTCGGCGGCCCAGTCGGCGACGTGCGCCTGGTCGACGGGGATGCCGTCGCCGTCGAACTCGCCGAGCACCGGCTCGTGGCGCCGCTCGTCGGTCAGCAGGTTCCAGCGCTGGTATCCGGGCTGGTGGATCCCCTGCTCCACGGCGAGCGCGCGGACCGCCTTGACGAGATCGACCGTCCGCGTGCGGAAGCGGTAGAAGTCGCCGGTGAACAGCGTGTTCGGGCAGCGCAGCTCGCAGGCGCCGCACTGCGTGCAGTTGACGTAGTCGGACGCGACCTCCTCGATGGACAGCTCGCCCTTCTCCATCGCCACGACGTTGGCGTGGAAGGCGGTCGGCGTCCACGACTCGTTGCGCTCGACCTGCATGACCGGGCAGACCTCCCGGCAGAACTTGTGGCCCGAGCTGTAGCAGTTGTAGGCGGCGTTGCGCCATTCGCGGACGAACTCGTCCGTCGGCCCGGCGCCCGGCGCGCCGGTCGCCTCCGATTCCTCGATGCTCACGCGACTCTCCTCCCTCTTTCGCGGGTCGGCGCGAAAACCTATGAAGTCATATTTCAACTGTCAAGTGCCCGAGCCGGCGGCGCGGGCGATAGCGTTTCGCCGCGCATGTCCCCCAGCCAGCTGCCGTCGCTCGCCCGCCAGACGCTCCTCGCGCCGCTCGACCAGCGCGGACGCGCGGCAGAGGTCGAGCAGCGGCTGGCCGACGCGATCCGCGGCGGCGCCTTCCGCGACGGCGAGCAGCTCCCCAGCGAAGCCGAGCTCGCCGCACAGCTCGGCGTCGCCACCGTCACGCTGCGCGAGGCGCTCGTGGGGCTGCGCCGCCGCGGGCTCGTGCAGACGCGCCGAGGGCGCAACGGCGGCACGTTCGTCCGGGCCCCCGAGGAGGAGGCCGAGGCGCGGCTGCTGGCCCATCTGCGCGAGCTCACCGTCGACGACCTGCGCGACCTCGCCGACCACCGCGTCGCCGTCGCCGCCACCGCCGCCCAGCTCGCCGCCGAGCGGGCGTCGGAGGCCGACCTCGCCCGCGTCGACGAGCACCTCGGCGGGCTCTCGCGCGCCGCGACCGCCGCGGAGCGCCGTGCCGCCGACGGGCGCTTCCACGTCGAGCTGGCGGCGGCGACGCGCTCGCTGCGGCTGACGCAGGCCGAGATGCAGGCGCAGACCGAGGCCGGCGCCCTCGTCTGGCTCGCCGCCGGCGCCGACGGGGCACAGCGCGCGCTCGCCGAGCACCGCGCCATCCTCGACGCCGTCCGCGAGCGCGACGCCGAGCGCGCGCGCTCGCTCATGGCCGCGCACGTCGCCGCCGAGCTGGACGCCGTCGTCGCGCTGCACCTCCGCCAGATCGAGCCCGACGCCGCGCCCGTCCTCGACCGCGTCTGCAACGTGCTCGAGGAGGTCTTCGACCGGCTACAGGAGCTGCGCCGGCTCGTCGTCGCGCTGCCGGCCGCGCCGCCGCGCGAGGCGCTCGCGCCGATCCGCGACTGGGCCCACGCGCTGCTCGCCGACGACGAGGTCGTGGCCGGCGCCGGCATGGTGTTCGCCCCCGGCGCCGTCGGCGACGCCCCCCGCTGGCTGGAGTGGTGGCGGCGCTCGCGCGCGGGCACCGTCCGCTTCCTCGACGCCGCCCTCGACCCGGCCTCGCCCGACTTCTACGACTACGAGCGCGCCGAGTGGTACACCACCCCGCGCGACACCGGCGAGCGCTGGGTGGCCGGGCCGTTCGTCGACCACAGCGGCACCAACGAGCACATCCTCACGCTGACGCTGCCGGTCGTGCGCGACGGCGCCTTCGTCGGCGTCGCCGGCGCCGACATCGGCGTCGGCCGCGTCGAGGCGATCGCCGGCGCCGCGCTGGCGGCGATCGCCCCGCCGGCCGCGCTCGTCAACCACCGCGGCCGCGTCGTCGCCACGAACGCCGCCCGCTGGCCGGTGGGCACGCTGTGGCCCGGCGCGGTGGGCGGCTGGCCGCCCACCGACGAGAGCGCCGTCGTCCAGCGCGACCCCCGGCTGCCCTGGTGCGTCGTGGTCGAGCGATGACGCGCCCTGGCATCATCGCGGCGATGCCGAGCCACTCACGATGATCGTCGACGCCTGGGCGCAGCACCCGACGCCGGGCTTCCTCGCCCACGACATGTTCGCGTCGCTGCGGCGCTGGACCGGCGGCGCGATGCCGACCGAGGACATCCCGATCGACGTGACGATCGCCGCGATGGACGCGGCGGGCGTCGAGCGCGCCACGCTCAGCGCCTGGCACGGGCCCGAGGGCGTGCTCGTCTCCAACGACGAGGTCGCCCGCTGGGTCGCGGCCCACCCCGACCGCTTCACCGGGATCGCGTCCGTCGACCTGCGCCGCCCGATGGAGGCCGTGCGGGAGCTCCGGCGCTGCGTCGAGGAGCTCGGCTTCCGCGGCCTGCGCGTGCTGCCGTGGCTGTGGGAGGCGCCGCCGACGGACCGGCGCTTCTACCCGCTGTTCGCCGCCTGCGTCGAGCTCGGGGTGCCGTTCTGCACCCAGGTCGGCCACACCGGGCCGCTGCGGCCCAGCGAGGTCGGCCGCCCCATCCCCTACATCGACCAGATCGCCATCGACTTCCCCGAGCTCGTCATCGTCGGCGGCCACATCGGCTACCCGTGGACCGAGGAGATGGTCGCGATCTGCCGCAAGCACGAGAACGTCCACATCGACACCTCCGCCTACACCGTGCGGCGCTATCCGCCCGAGCTCGTGCGCTACCTCAAGAGCCGCGGCGGCCGCCGGAAGGTGCTGTTCGGGACGAACTACCCGATGATCCAGCCCGCGCAGGCGCTCGAGGGCCTCGGCGATCTGGGCCTCGACGACGAGACCTGCGAGCTGTTCCTCGGGGGCAACGCGCGCCGCGTGTTCGGCCTGGGCTAGCATCCGTCGCGACCATCCAGGGGGGCTGGCGGGAACGGCCGGCTGAGATAGCGCTTCGCACCGGCGCTGACCCTTCGAACCTGTGGGGCAATCCCCGCGAAGGGAGGCATGGAGACGCAGACCGCATCCCCGGTGGCGACGCCGCCGACCGACCCACCCGCCGCCGGCGCGCGGCTCGAGGACGTGACCCGCCGCTACGGCGCGGTGACGGCCGTCGAGCACCTGTCGCTCGCGGTCGCGCCGGGCGAGGTCGTCGCCGTGGTCGGCCCGAGCGGCTGCGGCAAGTCCACGCTGCTGCAGCTCGTGTGCCGGCTGGAGGCGCCGGACGCCGGGCGCGTCGAGGCGGGGCCGGCGGCGCTCATGCCGCAGCGCGACCTCCTGCTGCCGTGGGCGACGGCGCTCGACAACGCGCCGCTGCCGCTGCGGCTCCACGGCGCCTCGCGCCGCGAGGCGCGCGCGGCCGCCGCGCCCCTGTTCGAGACCTTCGGGCTCGGCGGCTTCGAGCGCGCCCGCCCGGCGCAGCTCTCCGGGGGGATGCGCCAGCGCGTGGCCTTCCTGCGGACCCTGCTCGCCGGGAAGCCGGTGCTGTGCCTCGACGAGCCGTTCGCCGCCCTCGACGCGCTCGCGCGCTCCGACATGCAGGCCTGGCTGGCCGGCGCGCTCGCCCGGGAGCCGCGAACCGTGCTCCTCGTCACCCACGACGTCGAGGAGGCCGTCGTGCTCGCCGACCGCGTCGTCGTGCTCTCGCCGCGCCCCGGCCGCGTCGTGGCGGAGATCCGCGTCGACGCGCCGCGCCCGCGCCGCGCGACCGACGCCGCCGTCGTGGCGTGCCGCGCCGAGGCGCTCGCCGCGCTCGGCCGCACCGGGGGAGCGCCGGCATGATCGCCGCGCTGCTCGTGCTCGCGCTGCTGGGGGCCTGGCAGCTCTACGCCGACGCCGGCGGCGTCGACGACCTCATCCTGCCCTCCCCCACGCAGATCGCGACCGCGCTCGTCGACGACCGCGGGCTGCTGTGGGACAACTTCCTCGTCACCGCGTCGGAGGTCGCGCTCGGCATCGTCGCCGCGCTGCTCGTCGGCCTCGGCTGCGCGGTCGCGCTGCACCTCTGGCGGCCGCTGCGCCGCGCGACCTACCCGCTGCTGATCGCCTCGCAGGCGATCCCGATCGTGATCGTCGCGCCGCTGCTCGTCGTCTGGCTCGGCTTCGGCATGGCGCCGAAGGTCGCGATCATCGCGCTGGTCTGCTTCTTCCCGGTCGCGGTCACCACGCTCGACGCGCTCGGCCGCGTCGACCCCGACACGCTGCGGCTCCTGCGCACGCTCGACGCCGGCCGCTGGAGCGCCTTCCGCTTCGCCGAGGCGCCCGCCGCGCTGCCGGCCGCGCTCAGCGGCGCCAAGATCGCCGTGGCCGTCGCCGTCATCGGCGCCGTCTTCGCCGAGTACGCCGGCTCCAGCGAGGGGCTCGGCCACCTGATCCTGCAGGCGATCCCGCAGCTCGAGACCGCGCGCGCATGGGCCGCGGTCGTCGTGCTGGCGGCGTTCGCCGTCGCGCTCTTCTACGCCCTCGACCTCATGCAGCGCCATCTGCTGCCCTGGACCCGAACAGAGAGGACCCCGTGAACCGACGTCTGTCCCTGCTCGCCGCCGCGCTCGCCGCGGCCGTGCTCGCCGCCGGCTGCGGCGAGAAGGAGGAGACGACCACCGCCCCGGACGCCGAACACGTCCGGCTCATGCTCGACTACCTGCCCAACGCCGACCATGCCGGCATCTACGCGGCACGCGAAGGCGGGGCGTTCGAGCGCGCGGGGCTCGACGTGGAGATCCAGACGCCGCCGGATCCCGCCGCGCCGCTGAAGCTGCTCGCCTCGGGCCGCGCGGACATCGCGATCTCCTACGAGCCCGAGGTGCTGCTGGCGCGCGACAAGGGGCTGAAGGTCGTCTCGATCGGCGCGCTCGTGCAGCGGCCGCTGACGTCGATCATGTCGGTGCCCGCGTCCGACGGGAAGGACAAGCAGCAGGCGGCCCCGGTGCGCTCCGTCGCCGACCTCGAGGGCAAGACCGTCGGCACCGCCGGCATCCCGTACCAGAGCGCCTACCTGAAGACGATCCTCGACGAGGCCGGGATCGACCCCGGCAGCGTGCGCGAGGTCAACGTCGGCTTCAACCTCGTGCCGGCGATGCTCTCCAAGCGCGTCGACGCCACGCTCGGCGCCTTCTGGAACGTCGAGGGCGTCGAGCTGCAGCGCGCCAAGCGCGACCCCGTGATCATCCCCGTCGACGAGGCCGGCGTGCCGACGTACGACGAGCTGGTGCTCGTCGCCCGCGAGGAGGACGCGCGCGAGCGCGGGCCGATGCTGCGCGCCTTCCTGCGCGCGCTCGCCCAGGGCCACCAGGCGGTGCGCGACGACCCGGACGCCGGCGTCGACGCGCTCGTGAAGGCCAACCCCGACCTCGACCGCGACGACACCCTCGCCCAGGTCGAGGCGACGCTGCCGGCGTTCTTCCCCAGCCACGAGGACGAGCCGTTCGGCTGGCAGGACCAGCGCGCCTGGGGCCGCTACGGCGGCTGGATGGACGACAACGGGCTCCTCGAGCAGGCCCCGTCGCCCCTCTCGCTGACCAACGAGTTCCTGCCCGGCGTCGGGCTCCAGCAGGACGAGGCCCCGGCGAACTAGGGGGTTCCCGGATGCGAGCCGGGCCGGCGCCGCCGTAGCGTCGCCGCATGGCTCGCATCCTCCTCGCCCTCCTCGCCGCGGCGCTCGCGCTGCCCGCCGCCGCGGGCGCTCGCGTCGAGCGCGTCGGCGTCGCCGTCAACGGCCAGCTCGAGGGCTACTTCGACCACTCGCGCCTCGACGACGCCTGCGGCGAGGGGCTGCTCGCCTACCGCGGGCGGCTCGACCAGGTCGTCCGGTTCGCGGCGCCGCGGTTCGTGACGATGCGCGTGACGATCGACGGCGGCCGCGCGACCGGCTCGGCGCGCGTGCCGGTCGACCTGCGCATCGAGCGCGACGGCCGCGCCACGCGCTGGACCTGCGGCGAGCCCGAGCGCGTGGCGCTGCCGAGCTGCGCCGGGCGCCGGACGGCGAAGGCGACGCTCGAGGTCACCCTCGCCGACGGCCGGATCAGCGCCCGGCCGGTCGGCGCGCCGAGCGGCGACGAAGCCGACGGCTTCGGCTGCCCGTGGCCCTACGACCCTTTGCTGGGCTCGTCGGCGCGCTGGTCGGCCTACGCCGGCTCGTTCGCGCTGTCGGCCGGGCAAGTGCGCCGGATCGCGGCGGTGCCGCCGGGGCGCATCTACCCGCTCGCGGGCGCGAAGACCGAGGGCCCGTGCGGCTGGGAGGACGTCCCGGGGCGGTTCTGCACGCCCGGCGTCTTCACCCTGCAGGCGCAGTTCACGCGGCGAGCGCGCGCGCCCCGGGGCTGATCGCCGAGACGGCGTGCAGCCCGGCGAGCGCCGCCCACTCGCCGTACGGCGCGAAGAAGGCGCGGACCTCGTCCTCCTCGGCGCGGGCGCCGGGATGGCCTCCGGCGCGCAGCCTGCCGAGCCACTTGCGGTACATGAGGTCGCCGGCGGGAAGCTGGTCGTAGCGGCCCTGGCCGTGGAGCGCGAGGAACTCGATCGTCCACGACCCGATGCCGCGGATCCGGCGCAGGCGCGCCCAGCCGCGCTCGTGGTCCGCGTCGTGGAGGTCGACGCGGCCGCTCGCCACCTCCCGCGCCGCCTTGTGCAGCGCGAGCGCGCGCGTCGGCGTGAGGTCGAAGGACTCCAGGCGCGCGGGCGACAGCGCGGCGATCTGCGCGGCGGTGGGGACGTCGCGCAGCGGCGGGTGCGGCGGCAGCTCGCAGCGCGGCCCGGCGAACCGGACGATCCGCCGCTCGATCTCCGCGGCGCGCGAGAACTCGATGAGCTGCTCGCAGATCGCCCACGCGAGCGCCTCGAACGGCTCGGGGCGCCGGCGAACGCGCAGCGCGGGGTTCGACCGCACGGACCGGCCGATCAGCGGGTCGTCGCGGAAGCGCTCGTAGAACGGCGCGAGGTCGTCGTCGACGCCCAGCGCGAAGCGCATCCGCTCGATCGCGTGCTCGGCGACGTCGCGACGCTCGGCGGTCGCGCCGAAGACGACGCGGTCGGCCGCCGGCTGCGCGACGCGGACGACCGCCGGCTCGCCCTCGACGTGCAGCAGGCGGTGCAGCACGCCGTCACGGCAGCGCAGGACCCCGTCGGCGCCGCCGTGGCGCTGCAGCCGGAACGGCCAGCGCGGCCGGACCTCGACGCGGACCTCCAGCCGGGTGGTCAGCGCCGGTCGACCAGGTGGACGTCGACGAGGAACGTGCGGGTCGCGACCACGTCGAGCCGCTGACCCTTGCGCCGGCCGCCGAGCCGGATCGTGCCGCGATTCGCGCGGCGCCGCACCGCGCCCTTGGCGAGCAGGATCGCCCCGGCGCCCGCGACGAGGCCGGCGCCCGCGACGGCCGCGGCCTGCTTGGCGACCGGAGCGGCGGAGCGGCGCTCGATCGGCGCCGCCTCGTGGACCACCACCCCGTCGACGACCTCGACCTGCTCGACCTGCTCGACGTGCTCGTCCCGGGGCTCCTCGGCCATGGCCCGCGACCCTAGCACCCGTCGCAGCGGCTTCTCACACCGGCCGCAGCGGCTCGTGCCGGCCCGGCGGCAGCTCGACCGCCACGGGGTCGCCGGGACGGACCTCGCCGCCCGCGACGACGACGGCCATCACCCAGGCCCGGCGGATCAGCTCGCCGTCGCCGTCGCGGTCGAGCGTCGCCTCCATGAGCCCCGGCTGCAGGCGATCGAGCTGCACGCACGGGTTGCGCAGCCCGGTCACCTCGACGACCGCGTCTGCGCCGAGCGCCAGCCGCGCCCCCGCCGGCAGCGCGAGCAGGTCGAGGCCGCGGGTGAGGACGTTCTCGCCCATCGTGCCCGGTCCGACGTCGAACCCGGCGCCGGCGAGCTCGTCGTGGAGCTCGGCCTGGAGCAGGTGGACCTGCCGGAGGTTGGGCAGGTCCGGCCGCCAGCGCTTGCGGGAGCGGTGCTGGACGGTCGCGCCGAGATGGGCGTCGCCCTCCACGCCGAGGCCCGCGAGCAGGCGGATCTCGGCGACCGGGTCCTTGCTGACGCGGTGCGTCGGCCGCCGGCTGACGGCGACGACCCGGCCCCGCTCGCTCACAGCTGCCGCTCGTAGACGCGGAAGCGCTTGACGATGCGTCCGCCCATCGCCTCCATACCGCGGTTCATCGCGGTGTTCGTCTCGAGGATCCAGCCCATCTCACCCCACTTGCGCGTGGTGCGGTCGGCCATGTTGAAGTGCTCGATGTAGAGCTGGGCGGCGACGCCCGTGTGCTGGAACTGCGGCTTGACGCCGAGGAAGCCGACGCGGACGCGGTCGATGATCGTGCCGCGGCGCAGGTAGTGCACCCAGCCAAAAGGGAGCAGCCGCCCCTTCATCCGCTTCAGGACCTGGTTGATGTCCGGGACGGTGATCGCGACCGCGACCGTCTCGCCGTCCTTCTCGGAGACCATGAACCAGTCCTTGTCGAAGACGAGCTGCATCTCCTGGGTGTAGGCGTCGAGGTCCTCCTTCGAGTACGGCACGAAGTCCCAGTTCTCGGCCCAGGCGCTGTTGTAGACCTCGGCGAACCTGTCCATGTCCTTGCGGAGCGTCCGGCGCGACATCTTGCGCAGGTGCACGCCGTGCTTCGTCGAGGCCTCCTCGGCGAGCGTGAAGAGGATCGGGCGGATCTTCGAGCGATCGGAGATGTGCAGCTCCCACATCAGGAGGTCCATCGCCTTCTGCAGCCCGGTGCCGTCGCCCTCGCAGAGGCGCTGGTAGTACGGCGGGTGCCACGGCTGGCGGACCATCGGCTCGCGCTCGAAGCCCTCGATGAGCACGCCGCTCTCGTCGTTCATCGTGAAGTCCATCGGCCCGAGCATCCGCGTGCGGCCGCGGGCGCGCAGCCAGCCGGCGGCCGCGTCGAGCAGGCGCCGGAGCACCTCGGGGTCGTCCTCGAGCTCGAGGAAGCCGAACATCCCGGTCGACTCGTCGGGATGCTGGGCGTCGTAGGCGAGGTTGTACTGGGCGCTGATCCGGCCGACCGGGCGGCCGTCGCGCCACGCCAGGAAGAACCGCGCGTCGCCGTGCTTGAAGAACGGGTTGTGCTTGCGCGAGAGGAAGAAGCGGCGCTCGATGCGCAGCGGGGGGATCCACTGCGGCGAGGTAGAGTGCAGCCGATACGGGAGCTCGATGAACTCCCGCAGCTCGCGGTGCGAAGCCACCGCCCGGATCTCAAGGCTCATATGCCCACGACAGTAGACGTCTTCGCCAAGGTCCGCGGACACGAGCGCGCCGAGCAGCTGCGCGCCGCCCGCGAGGCCGATCTGCTCCCGTACTTCCGCGAGCTGACGGGCCCCGCCGGCCCCGTCGTCGAGATGGAGGGCGCCGAGCGCGTCATGCTCGGCTCCAACAACTACCTCGGGCTGACGGGCGATCCGCGGGTGATGCAGGGCGCGCGCGACGCGCTCGAGGCCTACGGGACCGGGCTCACCGGCTCGCGCTTCCTGAACGGGACGACGTCGCTGCACGTCGAGCTCGAGCGCGAGATCGCCGACTGGATGGGCACCGAGGACTGCATCGTCTTCACCACCGGCCACCAGGCCAACCTCGGCACGATCGGGACGATCCTCGACCAGGGCGACACCGTGATCGTCGACTCCGGCGACCACGCGTCGATCCTCGACGGCGTCCTGCAGTCGCGGGCCAAGATGCGGCCGTTCCGCCACAACCGGCTCGAGAAGCTGGAGAAGCAGCTCGAGCGCGCGCAGGACGACGGCGGCGGCATCCTCGTCGTCGTCGACGGCGTCTACTCCATGGAGGGCGACGTCGCGCCGCTGCCCGAGATCGCCGACCTCTGTGGGCGCTACGGGGCGCGCCTCATGGTCGACGAGGCCCACGGCGCCGGGGTGCTCGGCGCGCGCGGCGCCGGCGCCAGCGAGCTCCTCGGCGTGGAGGACCGCGTCGACCTGCGGATGGGGACGTTCTCGAAGTCGCTGGCGAGCTGCGGCGGCTTCGTCGTCGGCTCCAGCGAGGTCATCGAGTACGTGCGGATCTCCAGCCGCGCCTACATCTTCACGGCGGCCGGCGTGCCGGCCGCCATCGGCGCGGCGCTGGCGGCGCTGCGGATCGTCCGCAGCGACGAGGGGCCCGAGCTGTTCGCGCGGGTGCTGGAGAACGCCCGCTACCTGCGCGAGGGGCTGCGCGAGCGCGGCTTCAAGACCGTCGATCACGAGATCGTCACACCGGTGGTGCCGGTGCTCGTCGAGGATGACTGGAAAGCCGCCCTGCTGTGGCGAGCGCTCTACGACGCCGGCGTGTTCGTGAACGTGGCGATCCACCCCGCGGTGCCTCCCGGCGGGGCGCTGCTGCGGACGTCCGTGATGGCCACGCACGACCGGCCGACGCTCGATCGAGCACTCGACGCCTTCAGCGCCGTCAAGGAGAGCTTCGAGAAGGAGCACGGCCCGCTCCCAGGTCCCTCGACCCCTTCTTGAGACTGCGCACGAAATTTGCGCTCTGAGCGCATGTTCTGCAGGAAACGCCGTTGACCATCTGAGCGCCGCTCTCGTACGGTTGAACCGCGTCGTTCGCGGCGTTGGGGAAGGAGAGCTAGGCACCCCCGGTGGAGGACCGGGGACGCCACGGATGGTTGTCGAGAGGGCGCCCGCGAGGGAGCCCGAGCCCCTGCGTCAGCGGCGAGGCGAACCGCACACGACGATGCCGAACGGCCGGCCGGCCCGACGGCAGGGAGGAAGCATGAACGCGTCAGCGACGATCGCCCCTGGGCCGCAGCACCTGCGGGCGCTCCAGCGTGCCAACGAGGTGCGCCTCGCTCGAGCCGAGCTCAAGCGCCGCGTGGCCGATGGTGAGCTGACGGTGGCGGAGGTGGTCCTCGAGTCTCCGTGGGAGGCCGAGAGCATGGCCATCGCCGACCTGCTCATGAGCCAGCGTCGATGGGGTCGCACCCGGTGCCGGCGGTTCCTCGCCCAGGTCCCGCTGTCGGAGACGAAGACCATCGGCTCGCTCACCGAGCGCCAGCGGCGTGCCGTCGCCGCGCTGCTCTCGCCGGGCGGCATGGATCGCGTGTCCGGCGCGATGATGGCCGCGGTCGCCTAGCGGCCTGTCCGCCTTCTCGAGCTCGCCCCGTGCGCTACACGCGCGTGGCGAGCTCGAGGATGTGCCCGTCGGGGTCGCGCAGGTAGAGCGAGCGGAACCGGCCGCGCTCGAAGACGTCGGTCGTCTGCACGCCACGGTCGCGCAGGTAGTCGCGCCAGGCGTCGAGCTCCTCGGGCGAGTCGATCGCCAGCGCGAGATGGTGGGTCGACCCGACGCCGACGCGCCCCGGCTCGAGCCGCGGGTACTCGAGGAACGAGAGCAGCGTGCCCGCGGAGCCCTCGGCGTCGCCGAACCAGAAGTGGCGCGCGTCCGGGTCGTCCTCGTTCGTCCCCTGCTCCACGAGCGCCAGCCCGAGCAGGTCGCGGTAGAAGGCCGTGGTCGCCTCCAGGTCGCTGGCGATGAGCGTCACGTGGTGCAGCCCCGTGATGCGCATGCGGCGCGGCTGCTGGGCGTCGGCCGGCTCGGTCATGCCCGGAACCCTATGCCTCCGGTCCGACGGCGGAAGGCCGCCCGCAGGCCGAGGAACGCGGCGGCGAAGACGACGAGCCCGATCCCGGCGTTGAGCTCGAGCGGCCAGGGCGTCGCCTTCCACAGGATCGCCCCGGCGACGACGGCCGCCACGCCGGCCAGCAGCGCCGAGTGCGAGCGGTAGCCGGAGAAGTGCTCGCGGAGGCTGAGCTCGAGCGTCGCGAGGTAGACGAGCGCGATCCCGCAGATCAGGAAGAGGCCGCGGCGATCCGCGACGCCGATCGCGCCGAGGACGAGCAGGACGATGCCGAACAGGATGGTCAGCTCGACGAGCGGGAACGGGCTCCAGGGCGCCGGCGGAGCGTCCTCCAGGCGCGCGCGGCGGGAGGGCGGTCGCTGCGGCGTGCGGGGCGGAGTCGTTGCCGCGGGTTCGCGCGAGGCCGCGGGGTCGCGCGGGGTCGCGGCGTCGCGCGGCGTCGCGGCGTCGCGCGCCACAACCGGCTCCCGCGGCGCGGCGATCGTGCGCCCGGTCGAGCGCTTTCGGCTGCGGCGGCCCATGGCGGGGCTCAGCCTAGACGGCGGCGCGCCCGGGCGGCATGCCCGGGACCCTCCACCCGCCCCGAAGGGATGAACGGCCGTTCACCCCGCGTCACGCCGTCGGATCGGACACTCGCCGCGGAGCGCGCCACGCGAAGGAATGAACGGCCGTTCAACCACCGCTGTGGTGGCGGAACGGACGTTCAGCTTCTGACGGGTGGCGGCGGGACAGCGGGCGGGCCCGCGTGGCTAACGGGCAGCCGCTCGAGAGCTTGACCTGCCACCAGCCCGCGAGCATGCCGATCAGGCCGAGGCGCGGGCGCACCTCGTACACGCCGCAGCCGCCCTCCCCCAGCTCGGCGGCCGTGACACGCTCGAACCGGTGGCGGCCCGGCTCGAGCAGCATGCGCTCCAAGCGGATCCGCGCGCGCTCCTCGGCCGCGGTGCGATCGGCCAGCGCGCGGCGTGCCTGCGCGATGCGGGCGGTGAGCCGATCGCGGTGCGCCTCGAGCTCGCCGAGGGACAGCAGCCGCGGGGCGGGGGCGCGCTCGGTCGGCGCCGGAGCGGCGACGACGCCGCCATGGCCGAACGCCGCGATCAGGGCGTCCGAGAGCTCGCGCTCGAGCCGGGCGAGCTGCGCGCGCAGCGTGCGCCGGGCGGCGGCCTCGTCGACGGCGACGTCGACGGCGGAGCGGACGAGCAGCTCCTCCATGCCGGCAAGGGTACCCGCGACGCGCGCGTCGCGCGCGGGGTCGCCGGCGGGCTGGCGCAGCGGCACGGGGCGGCGCGGGGCGGCGCGGCGCGCCACGCCACGCCACCTCACCCCGCGAGCAGCTCCCCCGCCGTCCACAGCGCCTCCTCCACGAACACCTCCGGCACCCCTGCCGCCCCGATCGCGTACAGCACGACCTCGCGGGTCGCCTTCGAGGGCAGCCGCTCCGCACCCGGCCACGCGAACGCGGCGGCGATCGTGCCGGCGTCGTCGCCGACGACCACGCGGCCGCCCGGCGCCTCGGCTCGCAGCTCGAGCTCGCCGCGCAGGCGCTCGCCGGCGAGCGCCCACACCCCCACGCCGGTCTCGACCAGCGCGACGAGCAGCGCGTCGTCGAGCAGCGACCGCGACCGGAAGCCGCCGCGCATCAACCGGTCGAGCATCGCCGCCTCGATCGGCACGCGGTGCTCGTCCGGGTCGAGCCCGAGGTGGCGGAAGAGCACGCGATAGGCGGCCGGCACCGGCTCGCGGCGCAGCGCGACCGCCTGCGCGCCCCGCACCCCGTCCGACAGCTCCGCCAGCCGTTCGCGCAGCTCGCGCGGCGCGCGGCCGACCACCGAGCCGGCGACCGCCACGCGCTCCACGTGCAGCGACAGCCCCGGCAGCTCCGCCGCCAGCTCCGGGGCTACGCGCCCGGCCGCCATCCGCGCTCGCGCGACGCCGCCAGGAGCCGCTCGAACCGGCCGCGCAGCGCCGCCTCGGGCTCGGCGCCCAGCACCGTCCCGCGCACCTCGCCGCCCGGGTACGCGAACGTGAGGTGCGGGCAGACGGCGACGCCGTACAGGTTGGCGAGGATGCCGTCGGCGTCGTAGCCGACCGGGTACCTCCAGCCGTGCTCGCGGATCAGGCCGCGCAGCTCGTCGCGGTCGCCGCGGATCGACACCGCCGCGACCTGCACCGCCGGGAACTCCCGGTGCAGCCGCTCGAGGCGGTCGAACTCGGCGGTGCAGTCGCCGCCGCGCGTCGCCAGGAAGCCGAGCACGACCGGCCCGCGCTCCGCCAGCTCGCAGACGTTGAGGACACCCTCGCCGCGCACGTCGCAGGCGGGCGT
>DASTRJ010000175.1:0-26675 GCA_035761245.1 Capillimicrobium sp.
CTCGGCGGTCTCGCGGATCGCGCGCTCGGCCTGGCACAGCGCGCGGTCCGACGCGGCGGGCGCCTCGCGCAGCGGGCGGCCGAGCGCCTCGGTCATGAACGCGTGGGCCTCCTCCCCGAGCGCGAACCCCGAGCCCTCGCAGGCGCCGCACACGACGCCGCCCGCCGCGCCGGAGAACGCCGTCAGGTGCTCGCGCTCGCCGCAGCTCGCGCACGCCGACAGCTGCGGCGTCAGGCCCGCCGCCAGCAGCAGCTTGAGCCGGAACGCGAGCTGGTTGGCCGCCGTGGCCGCGGCGGGGTCGGCGTCGAGCAGCGCCAGCTCGTGGCAGAGCAGGTGGTAGACGGGCGGGTGCGGGTCGGCGGTCTCGAACAGGCGCGCGACGGCGTCGCAGGCGCGCGCGGCCGCGTCGAGCGAGGCGGCGTGCTCGCGCAGCCGCCGATGCGGAGCGATCGTGTCCGCCGCGGTGACGGTGAGCAGGTCGCTGCGCCCCTCGTGCAGCACGAGCGCCACGCGGGTGAAGGGCTCGAGCCGGCCGCCGAAGCGGCTGCGGGCGCGGCGCACGCCCTTGGCCATGGCGCCGACCCGGCCGCGGTGCTCGGTGTAGAGATGCAGGATCCGATCGGCCTCGCCGTAGCGCATCGAGCGCAGGACGACGGCCTCGGCCTTCAGCTGGCCGGGCACGGACCTACCCTCGCTATATTTTGTGAAGTGAACCGCGTCACCGTCTACACCACCCAGCCGTGCGGCTACTGCTCCCAGGCCAAGGCGCTGCTCGCCAAGCGCGGGATCGCCTATGAGGAGATCAATCTCGCAAAGGACCCGGCCGGACGCGCGGCCCTCGCCGAGAAGACCGGCATGATGACCTTCCCCCAGATCGTCATCGACGGCGAGGTGATCGGGGGCTTCACCGAGCTCGCCCGCGCCGACCGCGAGGGCTGGCTCACCGAGCGGCTCGCGGCGTAGACGGTCCCCGACGGGCGGCTCAGCCGCCCGCCAGCTCCGCCTCCAGCGTGATCTCCCCGACGCCCGCCAGGGCGCGCGAGACGATGCAGCCGGTCTTGGCCTCCTCGGCGTAGCGCCGGAACGTCTCGGCGTCGATCCCCGGCACGTCGCCGACCGTCCGCAGCGCGATCGAGGCGATCGTCGGCTTGCCGTCGACGTTGCGCAGCTGGACCCGCGCGTCGGTCCGGACCGAGTTGACCGGCGTCCCCGCCTGCGCGAGCTCGTTGGAGACCTGCATCGAGAAGCAGCCGGCGAGCGCCGCGCCGATGAGCTGCTCCGGGTTGAAGCCGGCGCCGCCGTCCTCGAAGCGCGACTCGAAGGTGAACGGGCCGCTCCACTCGTTCTCGCCGATGATGAGGTCGCCCGACCCGCCCTTCAGGTCGCCGCGCCATTCCGCGCCCGCGCGTGCCGCCATGGTGCTCTCCTCTCGATCGCGATCACTGGTCAGCTCGCCGACTGTGTTGCCCGCCGGACGGGCGGCACAAGCAGGCGGCCGATCAGCGGCACGTCGAGGAAGCCCTCGACCGACGCGTAGAGGAGCGCCACCTTCGGCAGGTCGCCGAGGTCGTCGAGGACGATCGAGCGCGGCAGCCACTCCGGGTCGAGCTTCTGGTTGAAGTCCCGCAGCGACTGGATCTGGAAGAACGGGTTCAGCCCGCGGGCCACGCGCCGCTCGAGGCGCCCCGCGAGGCCGGCGTCGCCGGCGCTGTCGAGCAGCCGTCCCCAGGCGGCGAAGTTCAGCGACAGCCGCTCGACGCCCCGCTCGCGGACGGCGAGCGCCGTGTTGGCGATGAGGAACTCGGTCAGGCCGTTGGCGCTGTCGGGCCTGCGGCGCATGAGGTCGAGCGAGTAGCCCGGGCTCGCCGGGTCGTAGGCCGGCACGAAGCGCAGGAAGCCGACCGGCTCGCCGCCGCGGTCGCGCGCCAGCGCGATGAGGAAGTCGGGCTCCTTGCCCTCGACGTCCTCCCCCAGCTCCATCGTGAAGCCGCGCTCCTGCGCACCGTGGCGCCACGCCTCGCTGATCGCGTTGAGCTGGGCGACGAGCTCCGGCGTCGCGTCGGCCTCGCTGAGCAGCTCGAAGCTGTGGTCGCGCGCCACGCGGTTGACCGCCTCGCGGACGGCCTTCATCCTGCGGCCCTCCAGCGTGAAGTCGCGCGGGTGCAGGATCGCCTCGTCGCCGAGGTAGAGCACGTGCATCCCGCGGTCGCGGTAGAGCCCCGCCTCGTCCTCGCGGACGGCCAGGAACGCCACGCCCCACCCCCGCTCGGCGCAGAAGGCGAGGAACTCGTCGATCGTGCGGCCGTGGTCCTCCGGCGGGCCGATGGGGTCGGCGGCGACCATGGCGTGGCCCCGGACGTAGGCGTAGGCGATCATCGACCGGCCGTCGCTGGAGAAGAACCAGCTCTTGTCGCGGCGCAGCGCGAAGTACGCGAGCGTGTCGCTGCCGTAGCGGCGCACGATCCGCAGCGCCCGCTCGCGGTCGAGCTTGCTCGGCGGGGTCGCCTGCGCGAACGGCCGCAGCACGAGGTACAGCAGGATCGCGGCGCCGAGGATGCCGAGCCCCAGCAGCGCGTCGGAGAACCAGTCGGCGAAGAGCGCGCGCCGGAACGTGTACGGGCCGTCGAGGCCGACGAGGCCGCCGTAGACGGTCTCCAGCACCCCGCCCGCGCCGAGGCGCGGCGTGACGTGCGACGCCTGCGTGAGGAGCGAGACGACGCCGAACAGCAGCACGCCGAGCAGGTACAGCGGCACGAACACCACCGCGTCCCACAGCGAGCTCGGGTCGCCCCTGCCGCGGAAGTCCTGGCGCCACCAGATCAGCGCCAGCACCATCGCGAGGTCGGCGAGCATCGCCAGCGGGTCGGGACCCTTCAGGAGGTGCAGGAGCGCGGCGGCCGAGAACAGCGCGAGGGCGAGCGACCAGGCGCCGCGCCGGCCGCGCGCGATCCCGGCGGCGACGGCGATCAGCCCGGCGCCGACCACGACCGAGAGCAGGTGGGCGACCGCGCGGCTGTCGCGCTCGAGCAGGTCGCCGATGCCGAACGACCAGTCGGCCATCGGCAGCGACGGCAGCAGCGACAGCACGCCGACGATCGCCGTCAGCCAGGCCAGCGGCTTGAGCGAGCGCGGGCGGCGGGTCGGCGCGGCGAGCGGCGGCGGATCGACGGCGGGCGGCTCGGCCGGCTCGGGGGCCTCGGCCGGCTCGGCGGGCGGCTCGACCGCCGCGGCGGCCGGGGCGTCCTGTGCCGGCGACGCCCCGTCGAGCGGGCGCAGCGTCGGGAACAGGATGACGTCGCGGATGGTGTCGACCCCGGCGAGCAGCATGACGAGCCGGTCGATGCCGATGCCCAGGCCGCCGGTCGGCGGCAGCCCGTACTGGAGCGCCTCGACGTAGTCGTCGTCGACCGGCTCGGCCTCCTCGTCACCGCCGGCCTGCAGCCGCGCCTCGTCGCGGAAGCGCTGCGCCTGGTCGACGGGGTCGGTGAGCTCCGAGTAGGCGTTGGCGAGCTCGCGGCCGGCGACGACGAGCTCGAAGCGCTCGACGAGCGCCGGGTCGTCGCGGTGCGCCTTGGCCAGCGGCGAGACCTCGCGCGGGTGGTCCATGACGAAGGTCGGCTCGACGAGCAGGTGCTCGGAGCTCGCGTCGTAGACCTCGCTCATGATCTTGCCCGAGCCCCAGACCTCGAGCCACTCGACGCCGAGCTCGTCGGCGATCCTGCGCGCCTCCTCGACCGGCATCGAGGGGTGCATGTCGACGCCGGCGTTCTCCTTGATGAGCTCGGCCATCGTCGCGCGCCGCCACGGCGGCTCGAGGTCGATCTCGCGGTCGCCGACCCGCACCAGGGTGGAGCCGGTCGCCGCCAGCGCGGCCTCCGAGACGATCGCCTCGGTCAGCTCCATCATGTCGTGGTAGTCGGCGAAGGCCTGGTAGGCCTCGATCTCCGTGAACTCGGGGTTGTGGCGGGTGTCGAGGCCCTCGTTGCGGAAGACGCGGCCGATCTCGAAGACGCGGTCCATCCCGCCGACGATCAGCCGCTTGAGCGGCAGCTCCAGCGCGATGCGCAGCGTCATGTCGAGGTCGAGCGCGTTGTGGTGGGTGACGAACGGCTTGGCCGCCGCGCCGCCCGCCTGCGGCAGCAGCACCGGCGTCTCGACCTCCTGGAAGCCGCGGTCGAGCAGCACCTTGCGCACGGCCGCGATCGCCTTCGTGCGGATCGCGAAGACCTCGCGCGAGCGCTCGTTGGCGATGAGGTCGAGGTAGCGCCGGCGGTAGCGGGTCTCCGGGTCGGTGAGCCCGTGGCGCAGGTCGGGCAGCGCCCGCAGCGCCTTCGAGAGCAGGTGCACGCCCGGGTTGACCCTGATCGACAGCTCGCCGTGCTCGCTGACGACGACCTCGCCGGTCGCGCCGACCCAGTCGCCGAGGTCGAGCTCGGAGACGTCGTGCAGCGCCTGGTCGCCGATCGCGCCGCGCTCGGCGAGCAGCTGGATCGTGCCGGTCTCGTCGCGCAGGTCGGCGAAGTCGAGGCCGCCGTGGCGACGCAGCCCGACGATGCGGCCGGCCACGCTGACCTTCACCCCGGCGTCGGCGCCGGGCGGCAGGTCGCCGTAGCGGGCGTGCAGGTCGGCGGCGCGGGCGTCGCGGTCGAAGCGGACGGGATAGGGCTCGATGCCGCGCTCGCGCAGCGCGTCGAGCTTCTGCAGTCGGCGCGCGCGCTCGCTCTCGACGAATCCGTCGCCGGCCTGCTCGGAGGTCACGTGATCCATGCTCCCACGTCTGTCGGCGGTCGCAGGCGGGCGCTTGAGCCGCCGCCCGTCGTGGGAGGATCCGCCGCCGTGGAGACGGCACGCGCCCGCCCCGGCAACCTCGACGCGATCGTCGCGCAGGCGAACCGCGACCGCGGGCGGCTCAACTCCGGCGCGATCGGCGTCTTCAGCCTCACCGCGCTCGGCGTCGCCAGCGTCGTCGGCGGCGGCATCTTCGTCACCACCGGCATCGCCGCCTCGGAGTACGCCGGCCCCGCGGTCGTCTTCTCGTTCGTCCTCGCCGGCATCGCGGCCGCGGTGACCGCGCTCTGCTACGCCGAGCTGGCGGCGATGATCCCGGCCGCCGGGTCGACGTACTCGTACGCCTACGCCGTGTTCGGCTCGTTCCTGGCGTGGTTCATCGGCTGGGACCTGCTGCTCGAGTACCTCTTCGCCGCCTCGACGGTCGCCGTGAGCTGGGCCGGGTACGCGAACGCCGCGCTCGAGAGCGCCGGTGTGCACCTGCCGGACGCGCTCGTCAACCCGCCGGGCACCGACGGCGGCGCCGTCAACGTGCTGGCGATGCTGATCGTCGCGCTCACCTGCGGCCTGCTGTTCCTCGGCACGCGCGAGTCGGCGCGCGCCAACAACGCGATGGTGATCTTCAAGGTCGGCGTGCTGCTGCTCTTCATCGCCGGCGGCGTGTGGTTCGTCTCGTCGTCGAACTGGGAGCCGTTCGTGCCGCCGAACGAGGGCGGCTTCGGCGACTTCGGGGCGACGGGCGTGCTGCGCGCCGCGGGGGTCGTCTTCTTCGCCTACGTCGGCTTCGACGCGGTGTCGACGGCCGCGGCGGAGGCGCGCCGGCCGCAGCGCACGATCCCGGTGGCGCTCCTGTCGACGGTCGCCATCGCCACGGCGCTCTACGTCGCGATCGGGATCGTGATGACCGGGATGATCTCGTACAAGGCGCTCAACGTCCCCGACCCGCTCGCGGAGGCCGTGCGGGCCGCCGGCTCGCGCCTGGACTGGCTGGAGGCCGCCGTCAACGCCGCGGCGGTGATCGGCCTGGCCGCCACCGTGCTCGTGACGTTCTACGGCCAGACGCGGATCTTCATGCGGATGTCGAGCGACGGCATGCTGCCCGATGCGCTCGGGCGCGTCGGCGCGCGGCTCAAGACGCCCGGGCCCGCGACGCTCGTGTGTGCCGTCTTCGGCGCGATCGTGGCGGGGCTGCTGCCGATCGACGTGCTCGGCGACCTCGTCTCGATCGGGACGCTGCTGTCGTTCCTCATCGTGTGCTCGGGCGTCGTGATGCTGCGCCATCGCCGGCCCGAGCTCGAGCGGCCGTTCCGGGTGCCGGCCGTCCACGTGGTCGCCGGGCTGGGGATCGTCTGCTCGGCCGGGCTGATCGCCACCTTGCCGGTCACGACGTGGATCCGCCTCGTGGTCTGGCTGTGCATCGGCCTGGTGATCTGGTTCTCGTACGCGCGGCCACGGACCCGCGCGCGGATGTCACGCCTGGCCGAGCGGGGTGCTGCGTGAGAGCACCACGAGGCCGGCGAGCGCGGCGGCCAGCGCCGCGAGCGTGCCGGCCGTGCCGATCGCGCTCTCGTGCAGGGTCTCCTGGAGCAGCGTCGTGCCCAGCACCACGCTGGTGATGGGGTCGAGCGCCATGCTCGTCGCGACCGCGGGCGCCAGCGCCCCGGTGCCGAGCGCCATCTGGTTGAGCGTCATCGACGCGTAGCCGACGGCGATCAGCGCGTAGAGGTGCCAGTCGGCGAGCGGCTCGAGGATGCCGTCCGAGAGCCGGTCGGTGACCGGGATCGTGAGCGCGGCGCTGAGGCTGAAGAGGATGCCGGTCGCGATCCCGAGCGTGGCGGCGCGCGGCGCGGGGCCCAGCCGGCGGGCGGCGAGCACGAGCGGGACGACGATCGCGGCGAGCGCGGCGCCGGCGATCAGCCAGTCGCGCAGCGGGGCGTCCTCGCGCCCGCCGGTCGGGTCGGCGATGGTGAGGAAGCCGACGAGCCCGGCGGTGACGAGCAGCGCGGCGCCGACGTCGAGCCGGGTGACGCGCTGGCCGGTCAGCCGCGCGCCGAGTGGCAGCGCGTAGACGACGCTGGAGACGAGCACCGGCTGCACGACGGCCAGGCGGCCGACGGCGAGGGCGAGCACCTGGAAGACGAACCCGAGCGCGTCGGCGGCGATCCCGACCAGCCAGACGGGGCGGCGGGCCATGCGCAGGAGCAGGCCCGCGGATCCGGTGCGGTCGCGGTCGCCGCCGTCGAGGCCCGCCTTCTGCTGGAGCACCGAGCCGAGCGCGAAGAGCGCGGCGGCGACGAGAGCGAACGCGATCTCCACGGCGCGCGAACGGTAGCGGCGAGCACCGACGCGTAACCCTGAGGTTGCACGACGCGCGGACCTTGTGTAACCTGCGGGTTACACCATCGTCCCCGTCCGAGGAGACCGTCATGAGCACCGACCGCATCGAGCGCGAGACGCTCGTCAACGCCCCCGTCGAGCGCGTCTGGGACGTCCTGACCCAGGCCGAGCACATCGGCAGCTGGTTCTGCGACGCCGGCGCCGACGTCGACCTGCGCCCCGGCGGGTCGATCACCCTGCGCTGGGAGCAGCACGGCACCGCCAAGTGCCGCCTGGAGCGCGTCGAGCCGCCGCATGCGCTGTCGTGGCGCTGGCCCGCCAACGACGCGCCCGACCGGCACGGCGATCCGGCGCCGGGCCAGTCGACGCTGGTCGAGTTCACGCTCGAGCCGGTCGCCGACGGCACGCGGCTGCGGGTGGTCGAGACCGGCTTCGACGCGCTCGCCGGCCGCACCGACGAGCAGCGCGAGCGGCTGCACGACGGCAACGTCGAGGGCTGGGAGGTCCAGCTCGGGCGGGTGGCCGAGTACGCGCAGCGGGCACGGGTGTGAGCGCCGCCACCGTCGAGACCGAGGTGTTCGCCGCGCTCGCGGAGCCGACGCGCTGGCAGGTGCTGCGCCTGCTGGCCGCCGGCGGCGACGGCACCGCCACCACGCTCGCGGCGCAGCTGCCGATCAGCCGCCCGGCCGTGATCAAGCACCTCGCGGTGCTCGATCGCGCCGGGCTCGTCGAGGCGCGGCGGCGCGGGCGCGAGGTCCGCTACGTCGTGCGGCCCGAGCGGCTGGAGCGCACCGCGCGGTCGCTCGAGCAGGTCGCGGCCGAGTGGGACGCGCGCCTGGCCGCGATCAAGCGGCTCGCCGAGGAGCGCTGACGGCCGCCGCTCGGCGCGGCGCCCGGACGCGGGCGCCGCGCGGCGGCGGCTGGCAGGTCTGGCAGACGTAGGTCCCGCGCCCGGCGGCGACGAGCTTGACGACCTCGGCGCCGCACGCGACGCACGGCTCGCCGCGGCGCAGGTGGACCTGGAAGTCGTTCTGGAAGGCGCCCTGCACGCCGTCGGGGTGGCGGAAGTCGTCGATCGTCGCCCCGCCCGCGCCGAGCCCGGCCTCGAGCACGGCGACCACCGCGTCGCGCAGCGCGCTCGCCTGGGCGTGCGTGATCGCGCCCGCGGGCCGCAGCGGGTGGATCCGCGCGCGGAACAGCGCCTCGTCGGCGTAGATGTTGCCGACGCCGGCGATGCGCCGCTGGTCGAGCAGGAACGCCTTGATCGGCGCGCGGCGCCCGCGGGTGAGGGCGTAGAGCGCCTCGCCGGTGAACTCGGGGCCGAACGGCTCGAAGCCGAGCCGCGCGTCGAGGAACGCGTCGAGCGCCGGGCCGCCGAGCGCCAGCTCGCCGGTGCCGAAGCGGCGCGGGTCGCAGAACGCGAGCTCGGGTCCCGGCCCGTCGAACCGGAAGCGCACGCGCTCGTAGGGCGTCCCCGGCGCCGGATCGATGAGCAGCGTGCCGGTCATCCGCAGGTGGACGAGCAGGTGGGCCTCGTCCTCGAAGCGCCAGATCAGGTACTTGCCGCGCCGGTCGAGCGCCTCGAGCCGCCGGCCCTCGAGCGCGGCCGCGAGCTCCGCCGCCGCGAGCGGCTCGCACCAGCGGGCGTCGTCGATGCGCAGCTCGCGGAGGACGCGTCCCTCGACGTGCGGCGCGACGCCGCGGCGGATCGTCTCGACCTCGGGCAGCTCCGGCATGGCCCTCAGGCTAGGCGGGCGGCGAGCGCGGCCCACGGCTCGACGCTCCACCACCGCACCGCGAGCCCGGACGTCGACGGCACCACCCAGGTCTCGGTGTCCGCGAAGCGGTCGGGCTGGGCCCCGTAGGCGGCGATGGGCCGGCCCAGCGCGACCGAGGCGGCCCGCTTGCCGACGAACGCCAGCACCTCGGGCCGGGCGCGCGCGACCGTCGCGCGGAGGCGGTCGACGTCGTCGGCCTCCGGCGGCAGCTCGGCATCGGCGCCGGAGGCGGTCTTGCAGAGGTCGGTGAGGCCGATGCCGTGCTCGGGCAGCCGCCGGAAGTCGCGCGGCTCGAGCGGCTCGGGCGTCAGCCCCACCTCGTGCAGCGTGCGCCAGAAGCGGTTGCCCGGGCCCGAGTACGGCAGGCCGAGCCGCGCCGCGACGGCGCCGGCCGCCGATCCGCACAGCAGCAGGCGCAGGCCCGGCTCGACCACGTCCGGGAGGACGTCGCTCACGGCAGGAACGATCGCCCCGGGAGCCCGGGGTCGTCGCGGCCGGTGAGGTGGCGCAGCACCGTCGCGCCGACGTCGGCGAGCGTGCCGTCGTGGCGGCCGCCCGCCGGCCTCCCCGCGGCGATCGCCAGCAGCGGCGCGTACTCGCGGGTGTGGTCGGTGTGCGGCGCCGCCGGATCGCAGCCGTGGTCGGCGGTGAGGACGAGCAGGTCGCCGGGCCGCAGCAGCGCCAGCCACTCGGCGACCGCGGCGTCGATGAGCCGCAGCGCGCGGTGGTAGCCGACGACGTCCTTGCGGTGCCCGTAGACCTGGTCGGTCTCGATGAGGTTCGTGAAGACGAAGCCCTCGTCGAGCTCGCGCAGCAGCTCGCCCGTGACGGCCAGCGCCGTGGCGTTCGTGGCGCCGGGATGGGCCTCGTCGATCCCGCGCCCCGCGAACAGGTCGTGGACCTTGCCGACGGCGTGGACCGGCATGCCGGCGTCGCGCAGCGCGTCGAGGTACGAGCGCGACGGCGGCGCGAGCGCGAAGTCGCGGCGCCCGAGCGTGCGGACGAAGGCGCCCGGCTCGCCGTCGAAGGGCCGCGCGATCACGCGCCCGACGTCGACGACCTCGCGGACGGCCCCGCAGATCGCGTACAGCTCCTCGGGCGCGACGCGGTCCACGTGGGCGGCGATCTGCAGCACCGAGTCCTGCGACGTGTAGAGGATCAGCTCGCCGGTGCGCAGGTGGTGCTCGCCGAAGTCGCGCAGCACCTGCACGCCGTTGGCCGGCGCGTTGCAGGCGAAGCGGTGCCCCGTGACGGCCTCGAGGCGCGCGACCAGCTCGGGCGGGAAGCCCGCCGGGTAGGTCGGCGGCGGCGCGTCGAGCCCGACGCCCATCAGGCCCCAGTGCCCGGCGGTCGAGTCCTTGCCCCAGCCGATCGCGGCCAGCCGGCCGTGGACGACCGGCTCCGCGGCGGGCGGCACCCCGGCGATCGGGACGATCGAGCCGAGCCCGAGGTCGCCGAGCGTGGGCAGGTTCAGCCCGCCGACCGCGTCGGCGAGGTGCGCGAGCGTGTTCGTGCCCGCGTCGCCGTAGTCGGCGGCGTCGGGCAGCGCGCCCGCGCCGCAGGCGTCGATGACCACGACGGCGGCACGGCCCATGGGCCGACAGGCTAGTTCGCGGTGCCGGAGCCGGAGGCGCGCGGATGAGCCGCGAAGTACACGTCCTTGAGCCGGTCGGCGGAGAGGTGCGTGTAGATCTGCGTCGTCGCGATGTCGGCGTGCCCGAGCATCTCCTGCAGCGAGCGCAGGTCGCAGCCGCCGGCCAGCAGGTGCGTCGCGAACGTGTGGCGCAGCGTGTGCGGGCTCATCTTGCCGTCGAGGCCCGCGGCGCGCGCGTAGCGCTGGACGATCTTGTAGAGGCCCTGGCGCGTGAGGCCGGTGCCGCGCTGGTTGACGAACAGGTGCGGCTCGGGCGTCAGCCCGACGAAGGCCGGGCGGCCGCGCTCGAGGTAGGCGCGCAGCGCCGAGATCGCCTCGCGGCCGATCGGCACGAGGCGCTCCTTGGAGCCCTTGCCCGAGGCGCGCAGGATCCCCGCCTCCAGGTCGACCTCGCCGACCGTCAGGCTGATCGCCTCCGACGCCCGCAGCCCGCACGCGTACATCAGCTCCAGCAGCGCGCGGTCGCGCAGCGCCGCCGGCTCCGTGCCCCGCGGGCCGGCGAGCAGGCGCGCGACCTCGTCGCGGGTGAGCACCTTCGGCAGGCGCTGGTCCTTGCGCGGGGCGCGCAGCTCGGCGGTGGGGTCGTGGGCGATGACCTCGTCGCGGCGCAGGTGCCGGTAGAACGAGCGCAGGCAGGCGGCCTTGCGCTGGAGCGTGGCGTTGGCGGCCGGCGGCCGCTCGGGCGGGTCGCCGGTGGCGAGATCGGCCAGGAACGCCGCCAGGTCGGCGTGCTGCGCGGCGGTCGCCTCCACCCCGCGCCGCTCGATCCAGGCGCCGAACTGCAGCAGGTCGGAGCGGTAGGCCTCGAGCGTGTTGCGCGACAGCCCGCGCTCGAACTCGAGGTAGGCGAGGAAGTCGAGGACGAGGTGCTCGAACGGACGTGCGTCGACGGTCGCGGCCACGGCGTCTGTTTCGCCTGTGGGCCGGCGGCTCCCTCTCGCTGCAAGCGAGCCGTCACGCCGCACGGCGTGCTGCGGCGAGGGCGGCGCGCGCGTGGCGCGCGGCCGGCTAGCGCCCGAGCCGCTCCTTGAGCAGCAGCAGGCCGATGATCGTCTTGGAGTCGGTGCTGCGGGCGATCGCCTCGTCGAGGCGGTCCAGCGGCCACTTGACGACCTCGATCCGCTCGTCCTCCTCGGCCTGCGCGTCGGCGTCGGAGAGGCCGGTGGCCAGGTAGATGTGGACGGCCTCGTCCATCACGCCGCACGAGGTGTGGAAGGTCTTGAGGTGCTCGAAGCGCTCGGCGCGCTTGCCGACCTCCTCGGCGAGCTCGCGCTGGGCGTTCTCCTCGTGCGACTCGCCGTCCTGGTCGAGCTTGCCGGCCGGGATCTCGAGCATGTCGGGCTCGCCGACGGCCTGACGCGGCTGGACGACGAGCCAGACGTGGTCGTCCTCGAGCGGGATCGTGGCGACGGCGCCGGGATGCCGGACGACCTCGCGGGTGATCTCCGTGCCGTCCTCCGTGTAGCGGAAGACGACCTCGTCGATCGAGACGACGTTCCCCTCCCAGACCTGCCTGGCCGACACCTGCTCGAAGTCGCGCTCGCTCATAGGCGCGTGATCATCGCAGCGAGCGTGCGGCCGGCGGCGGCGGCCGCGGCGAAGAAGCGCGGGTCCTCGCGGCCCATGGTGCGCAGCGGCCACGGGAAGCCGTCGAGCGAGCCGTCGGCCGTCCGCCAGTCGTGGCGGTCGTCGGCCGGCTGCTCGCCGCGGGGCAGCGCGACGGTCACGGGCGCCAGCAGCAGCTCGAGGACGGTCCGCGTGTGGTGCGAGATGCCGCGGTGGCGCTCGCGCGGATCGGCGCCCGACAGCCGCGCGACGAGCAGCGTCGGCAGGCCGAGCGCGAGCGCCGCGTGGGCGGAGTCGAGCGCCACCATGCCCCCGTGGCCGAGCTCGGTGCCGGAGCCGAGGATCCCGGGACCGGGCCCGCACACGACCGCGTCGCAGCCGGCTTCGATGGCCGAGCAGATCGCGCCCGCGGTCGTGATCGCCTCGTGCTCGCCCCCGTAGGCGGGGCCGGCGGTGACGTGGTGGTCGAGCCAGCCGCGCTCGCGCAGCTCGGCCACGGCGTTCGACAGCCGGCCCGGCAGCGCGCCGCCGGCGGTCTGCACGTAGCCCAGCCGCGTGCCGGGTGCCGCCTGCTGCAGGCCCCACGCCAGCGCGGGCAGGTGGCCGTGCAGCGGGAAGACGGCGACCGGCGTGCCCGCGGCCCGTGCCGCGGCGATCGACCCGTCGGCCGGCTGCACCGCATGCTGCAGCGGCGTGTAGTTGAGCTTCATGACGTGCGCCTCGCCGAGCGGCGTGTGCTCCAGCCCGCGGGTGAGGTTCGCGACCACCACGTCGTAGCCGCCGGACCCGAGCCCCAGCTCGCGCGCCTGCACGTTGACGACGACCTCGTCGCCGGGCGCCGGCGGCGGGTGCAGCGCCGGATCGCTCCACGCCCGCCCCAGCTCCGTCTCGCACCACGGGCCGTCGGCGGCGGTCACGGTGGTGCGGCGCAGCTCGAGCATGGTCGGTGACGCTACTCGCCCACCGCCGCCTCTGGACGTCAGCGCCATAGTTGAACGCGATTCAGGTTGCGGTAGGGTCGCCGGCATGGACTTCCAGCCGACCGAACGCAGCCGCGACTTCCAGGAGCGGCTGACCGCCTTCATGGAGGAGCGGGTCAAGCCCGCCGAAGCCGTCTACGAGGAGCAGCTGCGCGAGCTCGGCGACCCGCACGGCGAGCCGCCGGTCATGGAGGAGCTCAAGGAGGAGGCCCGCCGGCGCGGCCTCTGGAACCTCTTCCACCCCGACCCCCAGTACGGGCCCGGCCTCACCTACACCGAGTACGCGCCGCTGGCCGAGATCAGCGGCCGCAGCCACATCGGGCCCGAGGCGATCAACTGCGCGGCGCCGGACACCGGCAACATGGAGGTCCTCACCCAGTTCGGCACCGAGGAGCAGAAGGAGCGCTGGCTGCGCCCGCTGCTCGACGGCGAGATCCGCTCGGCGTTCGCCATGACCGAGCCCGAGGTCGCCTCCTCGGACGCCACGAACATCGCGCTGCGCATCGAGCGCGACGGAGACGAGTACGTCCTCAACGGCCGCAAGTGGTGGACGTCGGGCGCCATGCGCAAGCGCTGCCGGATCTTCATCGTCATGGGCAAGACCGACCCGGACGCGCCGACCTACAAGCAGCAGTCGATGATCCTCGTGCCGCGCGACACGCCGGGCGTGACGATCAAGCGCAACCTCCCCGTCTTCGGCTACACCGACCAGGAGGGCCACGCCGAGGTCGTCTTCGAGGACGTCCGCGTCCCCGCCTCGAACCTCATCGCCGGCGAGGGCGACGGCTTCATGATCGCCCAGGCGCGCCTCGGCCCCGGCCGCATCCACCACTGCATGCGCGCGATCGGCGCCGCCGAGGCCGCGCTCGAGGCGATGTGCCGCCGGGCGGTGTCGCGCGTGACCTTCGGCGCTCCCGTCGCCACCCGCAGCAACGTCCTCGACTGGATCGCCGAGGCGCGGATCGAGATCGAGATGGCGCGGCTGCTCACGCTGAAGACGGCGTGGCTCATCGACACGGTCGGCAACAAGCACGCCCGCACCGAGATCGCCGCGATCAAGGTCGCGGCGCCGAACATCGCATTGAAGATCATCGACCGCGCGATCCAGGTCCACGGCGGCGGCGGGGTCTCCGACGACTTCCCGCTGGCCTGGTCCTACGCGCACATGCGGACGCTGCGGCTCGCCGACGGGCCCGACGAGGTCCACAAGCTGTCGATCGCGCGCCGCGAGCTGCGTCAGTACGTCGCCGAGGCGGAGTCGGCCGCGGCGGCCGGGTCGGCGGCACAGGCCTCCAGCAGCGCGTAGGTCACCCCGAGCATCCCCTCGAGCGCGTCGAAGCTGACGCGCTCGGTGGGCTCGTGGGCGCGCTCCGTGCCGTTGGCGAGGTTCACGCAGTGGAAGCCGGCCGCCTCGAACGCGTTGGCGTCGGCGCCGCCGCCGGTGACGATCGGCCGCGGCTCGTAGCCGCACGCCCGCAGCGCAGACTCCGCAGCCCGGATCGCCGGCGAGCTCGGCTTGTGGCGGTAGCCCTGGAACAGCCGCTCGACGGTCACGTCCGCGTCGACGTCGCAGACGGGGTCGTTGGCGGCGTCCTGGATCGCGTCGATCATCTCCTGCACGACCGCCTCGACCTTGGCGTCGTCCAGCGACCGCGTCTCGGCGAGGAACGAGCAGCGCTCGGGGACGATGTTGGTCGATCCGGGCAGCCCGCCCTCGATCGACCCGACGTTGGCGGTGGTCTCGTCGTCGAGCCGCCCGAGGCGCATCGCCGCGATCGCGCGCGCCGCGGCCGCGATCGCGCTCCGGCCGTCCTCGGGACGGATGCCGGCGTGCGCCGCCTTGCCGTGGAGCTCCGCGCGCAGGCGGTAGTAGGTCGGCGACGCCATGATGATCTCGCCGATCGGCGTGGCGTGGTCGAAGACGAAGCCGTACTCGGAGCGCAGCTGCGAGACGTCGAACGCCTTGGCGCCGACGAGCGCGTTCTCCTCCTGCAGCGTGAAGAGCAGCTCGACGCCGACCGGCGCGGGCTCGGCGGCGGCCCGCGCCGCCGCGACCAGCATGACCGCCACGGCGGCCTTGTTGTCGGCGCCGAGGATGTCCTCGCGCGCGTTCTCCCACCCCTCGTCGACCTCGACCGGCTCGATCGGCCCGTGGTTCGGCACCGTGTCGAGGTGCGCGCACAGCAGGATCGAGCGCGGCGCGCCGGCGGCGCCGGGGATCCGCGCGAGCAGGTTGCCGAAGCCGTCGCGCTCGACGGTCAGCCCCATCCCGCGCAGCTCGTCGGTGACGCGGGCGGCGATCGCCTCCTCGCGCCCGAACGGGCTCTCGATCGCGCACAGCTCGGCGAACAGCTCGTGCAGCCGCCGCCGCTCCGCTTCGCTCGGCGGCCGCATGGCGCGCGTCAGTCGGCCGACGCGCGCTCGCCGCGCGCCGCCAGCGGCTCGCCTTCCGGCGGCCGGCCGCCCACGCGATCCAGCGCCGCCGCGACGAAGTCGCGGAACAGCGGGGCCGGTCGCTCGGGGCGCGACTTGAACTCGGGATGGAACTGCGACGCCACGAAGAAGGGGTGGTCCGGCAGCTCGATGCACTCGACCAGGCGCTCGTCGGGCGACGTGCCGCTGGCCACGAGGCCGGCGTTCTCGAGCCGCTTGCGCAGGTTCAGCGAGACCTCGTAGCGGTGGCGGTGGCGCTCGTAGATGACCGCCTCGCCGTAGATCTCGCGGGCGCGGGTGCCCTCGTGGAGCTTGATCGGGTCGGCGCCGAGACGCATCGTGCCGCCGAGGTCGGCGACGTCGCGCTGCTCGGGCAGCAGGTCGATGACCGGCCACTCGGTCTCGTGGTCGAACTCGGTCGAGTTCGCCCCCGGCATACCGGCGACGTTGCGCGCGAACTCGCAGACCGCGATCTGCATGCCGAGGCAGATGCCGAGGTACGGCACGCGCCGCTCGCGGGCGTACTGGGCCGCGAGGATCTTGCCCTCGATGCCGCGGCCGCCGAAGCCGCCCGGCACGAGGATGCCGTCGTGCCCGCCGAGGATCGCCTCGACGTTGCCGGGCTCGATCGTCTCGGAGTCGATCCAGTCGATCTCGATGCGGCAGCCGTGCTGGAAGCCGGCGTGGCGCAGCGACTCGCTGACCGACAGGTAGGCGTCCTCGAGCTGGACGTACTTGCCGACGAGCGCGATCCGCACGGGGGTCGTGGCGGCGTCGGCGCGGGCGCAGAGCTCGGCCCACCCGTCCATGTCGGGCTTGGCGACGTCCTCGATGCCGAAGTAGTCGAGGATCTGGTCGTCGACGCCCTCCTCGAGGTACCAGAGCGGCACCTTGTAGATGTTGTCGACGTCCTTGGCGGAGATGACCGCCTGGACCGGGACCGACGCGAACAGCGCGATCTTGCGGCGGATGTCGGCGTCGAGCTCGGACTCCGAGCGGCACATCAGCATGTCCGGCTGGATGCCGATGCGGCGCAGCTCGTTGACCGAGTGCTGCGTCGGCTTGGTCTTCAGCTCCCCCGCATGGCCGATGTACGGCACCAGCGTGAGGTGGATGAACATGCAGTCGCGCCGGCCGACCTCGACGGGGAACTGGCGGATCGCCTCGAGGAAGGGCAGCGACTCGATGTCGCCGACCGTGCCGCCGATCTCCGTGATGACGAAGTCGACGTCCGACGTCTCGCCGATGAGCTTGATCCGGTTCTTGATCTCGTCGGTGATGTGCGGGACGACCTGCACCGTGCCGCCGAGGTAGTCGCCGCGGCGCTCACGGCGGATGACCGCGTTGTAGATGCCGCCGGCGGTGACGTTCGAGGCCCGCGACGTGTTGACGTCGGTGAAGCGCTCGTAGTGGCCGAGGTCGAGGTCGGTCTCGGCGCCGTCCTCCGTGACGAAGACCTCGCCGTGCTGGTACGGCGACATCGTCCCGGGGTCGACGTTGATGTACGGGTCGAACTTCTGCAGCCCGACGGTCAGGCCGCGGCTGACGAGCAGCCGGCCGATCGACGCGGCCGCGATTCCCTTGCCGAGGGACGACACGACCCCGCCGGTGACGAAGATGTAGCGCGTGCGCTTGGAGCGGGGATCAGACATGCGGCCTTCCGATCGAGTCTAGGAAACGCAGGACGGGAGTGCGCTCGACGAGCGCGTTCAGCGAGCGGAACTCACCGTAGGCGGTGATCAGCAGCAGGACCGCGGCCGCCACCGCGAGCCCCGTGGTCGACAGCGTCAGCACGAGCCACAGCCCGGCGAGCGCGCCGATGACGTTCGAGCCCGCGTCGCCGAGCATGACCCGCTCGCGCAGGTCGTAGAGCCCGGCGGCGAGCACGGGCGCGGCGAACAGGCCGAGCGCCCACAGCGGGTCGAGGTCCCAGGCGCCGAGCGTGAGCCCGGCGCCGAGCAGCACGAACGCCTTGGCGGCGCGTCCGGGCCGCAGGTCGAGGAGGTTGAAGAGGTTCGTGGCCAGCACGAGGACCGCCACGGCGAGCAGGTAGTCGTCGTGGCCGCGCAGCACGTAGAGCGCCAGCCCGAGCGAGCCGATCGCCTTCAGGGCCCCGGTGGAGAAGGCGCCGCGGAGGACGGCGGCGCCGTGGCCCCGCCAGCCGCGCGACGGGCCGGAGAGCGCGTCGTCGACGAGGCCGAGGAAGGCGACGCCGAGCGCGTACGGGGCGATCAGCGCCAGCTCCGGCGCCAGGACGTCGCCGTCGGTGAGCTCGTCGAGCGGGGCGAGGACGACGAGCGCCGCGACCGCCGACAGGCCGATGAGCACCCCGAACGGGAACGGGAGCCGGTCGCCGCGGTAGTTCTCGCGCACCTGCCCGCCGTCGTGGAGGGACTGCCGCAGGGCCGGCGCCAGTGCGAGCGCGGCAGCGAGCGAGACGACGAACGGCAAGAGCTCCACTGGGGGTCAGAACCTAGCCAGCGCGGCGGACGCTCAGGCGGCCGCGGCCGCGTCGCGGGCCTCGCGGCGGGCGCGCAGGTCGCCGAAGAGCAGGGTGATCCCGATCGCGAAGTACGGCGTGGTGAGGACCTCGATCACCATCGAGCCGAGCAGCATGACGCCGTAGGCGTCCGCCTCCTCGGCGAGCAGGTTGGCCGGAATGCCCACCACGACCGCCATGAAGACGAACAGCGGCACGAAGATCGACAGCAGCGCCCCGGCCGTGCGGAAGAAGGCGCCCCGGGTCAGCCGCCACGACCGGTCGAGCGCCTCGACGCCGCGCCGGCCCTCGACGACGACCGCCGGCACGGTCACGGCCAGGCGCACGGCGAGGATCAGGCCCGGGACGACGAACGCGAAGAGGCCGAGGACGAGGCCGGCGACCACGAGGATCGCGGCGGCGAGCACCGCCGCGAACACGTCGAGGCCGGCCCGGAGCGCCGCTCGCACGGTCGTCGGAGCGTCGTCGAGCCGGGCGCGCAGGACCGCGATCGTCATCGGGAAGACGAGGGCGCCGGTCACGACCGCCAGCGCGAAGCTGACGTACATGTCGCCGCGCGGCATCTCGGCGTCGTAGCTCGCCGACAGCTCCCCCACGCCCAGCCCGAGCACGAGCAGGTCGGCGGGGACGATCACGAGCGCGGCGAGCGTCACGTACCGCAGCCAGTCGCGCTGGTAGAGCACGAGCGCCTCGGCGACCAGCTCGCGGATCCCTCGCGGGCGGTCGAGGATCACGGGCGCGAGCGGCCGCCGGAGCCGCCTCCGCCCCCGCCCGCCTCCGCGACCACGCGCGGCAGGAGCGCCTCGGCGCTCGACTTCACGCCGTAGGCGCCGTCCGCCCCGGCGAGGGCGAAGACGAGCGCGGCGCGGCCGGAGAGCCGGTCGATCGAGTCCACCGACGCGAGGTCGTGGTCGCGGTACCAGCCGACCTGCGAGGGCTCGGTGTCGAGCTCCTCCACGCCGACGACCGTGACGTCGGCGCGGTCCAGCCCGCGCAGCAGCCCGGACTCGAGGGTGTCGGTGGTGCCGGCCTGCTCCTCGGACTCGTCGGCGCGCTCGGGCGAGCGGGCGACGACGACCGCCTCGACGGGTCCGAGGTCGCCCGAGAACGACCGCATGAGCGCCGGCCGGACCTCGCGCAGCAGCGGGCTGCCGTCGGCGAGGCCGAGGCCGAGGCGCTGGGCGAACGCCCCAAGCAGGTCGGCGTCGCCGTCGAGGGCGCCGAAGCGCGTGTCCTGGGCGCGGTCGGCGAGCTCGGCGAGGTCGGGCGGCTCGTTGACCACGCCGACCCAGCGCAGCTCCGCGCCGGCGGGCTCGATCGCCTCGCGGACGCGGTCGACCTGCGAGTCGTCCGCGCCGCCCAGGAACAGCAGGCCGATGCGGTCGGCGACGAGCCGGTTGGCGACGAGGTCGGGGAACGTCTGCTCCTCGTAGGCGCGCTGCTCGTCGAGCTGGGCGCGCAGATCGGCCGACTCCGCCTGCGCGGCGCGCACGTCGGCGCGCAGCGACGCCTCGATGTCCTCCTTGGCCGACGAGACGAGCCCGGAGTCGCCGACGGCGACGCCCAGCAGCAGCCCGATGGCCAGGGCGAGGAAGACCGCCACGAGCGAGAGCGCGTGGTAGCGGAAGTCGAACACGGGCCGGGAGCCTAGAGGGCTAGGGGTCGATGCCGAGGAGCAGCTGGAGCTTGAGCCAGAGCAGCTCGGCGAGGTTGTACAGCGCGGGCGTGCGCCAGACGATGACCGCCAGCGTCAGGATGCCGGCGAGCAGCAGGACGCCGATCGGCAGCGTGCCCGGGCGCGGGCGGTACAGGCGGCTGACGCCCTTGGCGTCGACGAGCTTCTCCCCCAGGCGCAGCCGCGTCAGGAACGTCGACGACATGCCCCGGCGGTTCTTGTCGAGGAACTCGACGAGGTTGAACTGCGAGCCGACCGAGACGATGAGCGACGCGCCCTTCTCGTGGGCGATCATCATCGCGACGTCCTGGCTGGTGGCCGGCGCCGGCACGACCTTGTGCGGCAGCCCGAGCCGGTCGAGCACGGCGCGGCCGGGCGCGCGGCCGTCGGGGTAGGCGTGGACGACGAGCTCGGCGCCGCAGCGCAGCGTGGACTCCTGGGCGGAGTCCATGTCGCCCACGATCATGTCCGGCTTGAAGCCCTCCTCGAGGATCGCGTTGGCGCCGCCGTCGACGCCGACGAGGACGGGCTTGACGTCGCGGATGTAGGGGCGCAGGGCCCGCAGGTCGCGCTGGTGGTCGACGCCGCGCACGACGATGAGCGTCGGCCGGTCGCGGAAGTCGGTGTCGAAGCGCGGCAGCTCGATCTTGCCCGACAGCAGCTCCTGCTCCTCGACCATGTGCTCGACCGTGTTGCGAGCGAACGCCTCGAGCGCGGAGCCGATCTCCTCGCGTGCCGCGTCGTTGCGGGCGCGGACGTCGGCGGGCCGCTGCTCCTCGCCGGCCGCGATGACCCGGTCGCCGCGGCAGACCGTGCCGCCGCGGACGACCACCGGCTCGCCGTCGTGGAGCTCGTCGAAGAGCGTGTCGTCGGGCAGGTCGACGAGGTGGATGCCTGCCTGGACGAGCAGCAGCGGGCCCATGTTCGGGTAGCTGCCGCTCGAGCTGGGACGGCAGTTGAGCACCGCGACGACGCCGGCCGCGATGAGGTCCTCGGCGGAGACGCGGTCGAGGTCCTGATGGTCGATGACGGCGATGTCGCCCGGCGTGAGGCGCTTGACGAGCAGCTTGGTGCGGCGGCCGAGCTTCGCCGGCCCACGCGTCTCTCGCTCCGGCGGCGCGGCGCGCGCAGCGTCGGGGACGCGAGGCGCGACGGACATCGGGAGGCAGTCTACGGCGCACGGCCGCTCGTCGGCGTGCGCGGCGGAGCGGCACGGGGCGTGGGCCGGTCGTGGCGCACCGGGGCCGCGGCGCTCCGCGCCCCTCGCTGTGCCGGGTCCGGCCGCGCTCGTGCTCGACGACGGCAGCGGGCCCTGCGCCGCGCGGCGCCCCGCGCGGTCCGCGGCGATCGAGTGTCGAGTTCGTGCCCTCCGAGGGAACAAACCCGACACTCGGCGGCCCGAGGGCGCGCGGCGGGCGATGGAGCCGGGCGGAGCGCCAGGCGCCGCACGCCGCGGAGCGGCGGTGGACGAGGCGGCCGTGGCGGTCGGGGCCCGTGGAGCGCCGCGCCCTTCGCTGTGCCGGGTCCGGCCGCGCTCGTGCTCGACGAAGGCGGCGCGCCCTGCGCCGCGCGGTCCCCGTGCCTGGCGCGGTCCGCGGCGATCGAGTGTCGAGTTCGTGCCCTCTGAGGGAACAAACCCGACACTCGGCGGCCCCAGGGCGCGCGGCGGGCGATGGAGCCGGGCGGAGCGCCAGGCGCCGCACGCCGCGGAGCGGCGGTGGACGAGGCGGCGGTGGCGGTCGGGGCCCGTGGAGCGCCGCGCCCCTCGCTGTGCCGGGTCCGGCCGCGCTCGTGCTCGACGAAGGCGGCGCGCCCTGCGCCGCGCGGCGCCCCGCGCGGTCCCCGTGCCTGGCGCGGTCCGCGGCGATCGAGTGTCGAGTTCGGCGGCCTCAGGCTGACGAACTCGACGGTCGGCGGGGCGGGGCGTTCAGTGGGCCGTGCCGCAGCTCACCGCCGGGCCCGGCACGCTGAGGCCGCGCGGAGCGCCGGGCGCAAGCCCCGCCCCGCTACGCGGCCTTCAGCAGCTCCTCGGCGTGCTTGCGCGCCGCGCGGTCGTCGCCGTCGGCGCCGAGCATCCGGACGAGCTCGCCGACGACCTCGCCCGACGCGAGCTCGGTGACCGTCGTGCGCGCCGGGTCGACCGACGTGTCCTTCGCGATCGAGAAGTGGCGGGTCGCCATCGACGCCACCTGCGGCAGATGGGTGATGCAGATGACCTGCCGGCCTTCGGCCAGCCCGCGCAGCTGCGCGCCGACCGCGCGCGCGGTCACGCCGCCGATCCCGGCGTCGACCTCGTCGAAGACGAGCGTCGCGCCGCCCTGCTCGTTGGCCACGCCCATGAGCGCGAGCATCACGCGGGACAGCTCGCCGCCGGAGGCGATGTCGCGCAGCGGCCCGGCCGGCACGCCGGGATTCGCGGCGATGAGGAACTCGACCGCGTCGGTGCCCGTCGGCCCCGGCTCTCGCTCGGCGATCGTCACCTCGAACGACGCGCCCTCCATCGCGAGGTCGGCGAGCCGCTCGCGCACCGACTCCGCGAGCGCCGGCGCCGCCGCAGCCCGGGCCTCGTGAAGCTCCGCGGCGCGGGCGCGCAGCTCGGCCCGCGCCTCCTCCAGCCGTGCCGTGGCCTCCTCGAGCGCCTCCTCGGCGCCGGCCAGCTCCGCCCGTCGCGCGCGGCACGCCGCGGCGTGCTCGAGCACCGCGGCGACCGAGCCGCCGTGCTTGCGCTTGAGCCGCTCGACCGCCGCCAGCCGCGCCTCCACGGCGTCGAGCCGGCCCGGCTCGGCCTCGAGCCCCTCGGCGTAGCGGCGCAGCTCGCCGCCGAGGTCCTGCGCCTCCAGCAGGAGCGCGCGGAAGCGGACGGTGAGCTCGTCGAGGGCCGCGTCGACGCCCTCGACGGCGTCGAGCTCCGCGCCCCCGCGCGCCAGCAGCGCCGCCGCGCCGCCCTCGCCGTCGTCGGGGGCGACCGCCTCGGCGCCGGCCATCGCCGCGCCGCGCAGCGCCTCGAGGTGCCGGAGCCGGTCCCGCTCGCCCAGCAGCTCGCGCTCCTCGGCCTCGTCCGGCGCGACCTCGTCGATCTCGGCGAGCTCGAAGTCGAGCAGGTCGATCTCGCGCTCGCGGCCCTCGGCCCGCGAACGCAGCGCCTCGAGCTCGGCCTCGATCGCCCGCACCCGCGCATGGACCTCGGCGAACGCCGCCCGCCGCGCGGCCTGCTCGGGCCCGCAGAAGCCGTCGAGCACGTCGAGCTGCGTCGACGCCAGCGTCAGCCGGCGATGCTCGTGTTGGCCGTAGAACGCGATCAGCGGCGCGGCGAGCTCGCGCAGGTCGGCGGCGCTCGCGGAGCGGCCGTTGACGTAGGCGCGCGTCCGCCCCTCGGCCGTCACCCGCCGCGCCAGCACGACCTCCTCGGCGTCCTCGGGCAGCCGCTCGCCGAGCTCGCCACGGAGGACGTCGGGCAGCTCGAAGACGCCCTCGACGTAGGCCTCCGCCGCCCCCGGCCGCACGATGCCCGACCGCGCCTTGCCGCCGAGCAGCAGGTCGAGCGCGTGCGCCAGCACGGTCTTGCCCGCGCCCGTCTCGCCCGTGAGGACGTTCAACCCGGGCGCGAGCCGCAGCTCGGCCCGCTCGATCAGCAGGAGGTTCTCGACGCGCAGCTCGTGGAGCATGCGCAGGGTGTACCAGCGCGGTCCGACGGACCCGGCTCGAACAGGCGTTCTCGTCGCAGATCCGTCACGAACCGACGCCGGCGAAGCCGCGCCACGCGGCGCTCGCGGCCTCGAGCGCGACCGTCGCGAGCCCGCCGCCGAACGTCACGCGCGCGACGCCGAGCGCCCGCAGCTCCGCCACGGCCGGCCCGTCCGGGAGCGTGGCGAGCGCGTTGACGACCTCGGCCGCCTCCACGTACGCCCCGAGCGCGTCCAGCGGCGCCAAGATCGGATAGACGCAGTCCGCCCCGGCCGCCCGGTAGGCCCGCGCCCGCTCGAGCCCCTCCTCGACCGTGCCGTCGTGCAGGTGGACGTCGACGCGGGCGTTGACCACGAGGTCGACGCCGGCGGCCCGGCCCGCGGCCTTCACGAGCGTCAGCCACTCGACCTGCTCGGCCACGGCCCGCAGGCCGCCGCGATCGTGGTCGGTGTCCTCGAGGTTGCAGCCGACCGCGCCCGCGCGCAGCAGCCCCTCGACGAGCGCCTCCGGCGAGAGCCCGTAGCCGGCCTCCATGTCCGCCGTCACGGGGACGTCGTCGCCGACCGCCTCCCGGATCCGCGCCACCGCGGCGAGCATCTCGGCGCCGCGCATCGCCTCGTGGTCCTCGGAGCCGAGCGCCCGCGCGACGGCCGCGCTCGACGTCGCCACCGCGACCGCGCCGTCGGCGACGAAGCGGCGCGCGCTCGGCGGATCCCAGGCGTTCGGCAGCACGAGCACGTCCGGCCCGCGGTGCAGGGCGCGCAGCCGGTCCGCTCGCTCCGCCGGCGTCGCCATCGTCACACCAGGTGCCCGAACTTCTGGCGCAGTCGCTGGTAGAAGGTCGTGCCCGGCACCTGCGCGAGCTGCGCCGCCCCGGCCACGAACCGGCAGTCGAGCGAGTCGCCCGGCAGCAGCTCGCCGACCGGCCGCCCGTCGACCGAGACGTCGACCGCCTCGCCGCCGGTCGAGCGGTTGCAGACGGTGATCGTGTCGCGCGGCGAGACCACCAGCGGCCGCGCGGTCAGCGAGTGCGGGGCCAGGAACGACACGACGTAGCCCTCCACGCCCCAGGCCAGGACCGGGCCGCCGATCGCGAGGTTGTAGCCCGTCGACCCGGCGGGGGTCGCCACGACGATGCCGTCGCAGCGCACGCGCCCCAGCTCCTCGGAGCCGAGCACGTACGAGAGCACCGCCACGCGGCCGCCGGGCCGCCGGGTGATCGACACGTCGTTGATGGCGGCGTGGCGCAGCCCCGGCGCGGCGATGCCCACGGCGGGCAGCGTCATGAGCTCGTAGTCCCCGCTGAACGCGCGCCGGAAGCCCTCCTCGCACTGCTCGGGCTCGATCGTCGCCAGGAACCCGACCTGCCCGAAGTTCACCGCGAAGATGGGGATGCCGGTGCCGGAGAAGCGGCGCAGCGCGCTGAGGATCGTGCCGTCGCCGCCGAGCGTGATGACGACCTCGATGCCCTCGTGGAGGTCCATGTCGAGGTCGTCGTCGCCCCAGTGCAGCCGCACGCCGGCCTCGGCGGCCATCCGCTCGAGGATCTCGACGGCGTGGGCGATCTCCTCGCGCCGCCGGTGCGTCAGCACGACCGCGGTCCGCTCGCTCACAGGTCCATCCCCCGCACGAGCGCGGCCACGTCGTCCACCGCGCCCTCGCGGCCGCCCTCGGCCAGCCACAGGAACGTCTCGCGGTTGCCCTTCGGCCCGGGCAGCCCGCTCGGCGCCGCGCCCAGCACCGCCGCTCCGAGCGCCCGCGCGGCCTCGGCGACGCTCACGACCGCCTCGCGGCGCAGCTCCGGATCGCGCACCACGCCGCCCTTGCCGACGCGCTCGCGCCCCACCTCGAACTGCGGCTTGACCATGACGAGCGCGTCGAAGCGATGGGCGGCGCACGCCAGCACGGCGGGGAGCACCTTCGTCAGCGAGATGAACGAGACGTCGGCGACCACGAGGTCGGGCTCGTAGGGCAGCTGCGACGGCTCCAGCGCGCGGGCGTTGACGCGCTCGAGCACCGTGACGCGGCCGTCGGTCCGCAGCGACCACGCGAGCTCGCCGTAGGCGACGTCGACCGCGACGACGTGCTCGGCGCCGCGCTGCAGCAGGCAGTCGGTGAACCCGCCGGTCGAGGCGCCGACGTCGAGGCAGCGCCGCCCGGCCGGGTCGATCCCGAGCGCGTCGAGCGCGTTGGCGAGCTTGCGGCCGCCGCGCGACACGAACTGCGGCCGCTCGTCGATCGCCACGATCACCTCGTCGTCGACCATCTGGCCCGGCTTGGCGGCGCGACGCCGGTCGGCGCCGAGGAGCACCTCGCCGGCCAGCACGGAGGCGGCGGCCCGGCTGCGGCTCTCGAACAGGCCGCGCTGGGCCAGCAGGGCGTCGAGGCGGACCTTCGTCACGGCCGGGAACGCTACTGAGGCGCGCCGAACGTGACGGACCTCACAGTCGACTGGCCAGTCAACCAGGAAGATGGTCCTCGTCATGACGGCCTTCCGCCTGATCTCCCTCCCCCTCCACGGAGCGATCGAGCTGATGATCGGCCTCGGCCTGATGGCCGCGCCGTTCCTGCTCGGCTTCGAGGCGGCGGGCCTGATCTCGGCGCTGGCCGTCGGGGCGCTCGTCTGCGGGCTCGCGCTCGGCGCCGCCAACGCGCCGGAGGGCCGCATCGACGTCACCGCCCACTTCGCCTACGACCTCGGCCTCGTGGCCGGCCTGTTCGGTGCAGGCCTCGCCCTGGCCCTGGGAGGCGACCCCGTCGCGGGGATCACGTTCGTCGGCGCCGCCGCCGCGTCGATGGCGCTGAACGTGACGACGCGATACAGCGCCCGGCGCTGACACGAGACTTCTCTCACCGATCACATAAGCCAGACCCATCACATAGCAGCATCTCTCCTCCCCAGGAACGGCCCGCCCACAAGGCGGGCCGTTTCGCTGTCCGGGGGCGAGCGCCGCTACGTCGCCACGAAGATCGACTTGGTCTCGCGGTAGGCCTCGAGCGCGGCGGCGCCGAGCTCGCGGCCGACGCCCGACTGGCCGAAGCCGCCGAACGGCACCTCGGGGCGGATCGAGCCGTACGCGTTGACCCACACGGTGCCGGCGCGGATCCGCCGGGCGCACCGCACGGCGCGCGACACGTCGCGCGTCCACACCGCCGCCGACAGCCCGTACTCGGTGTCGTTCGCCAGCGCCACCGCCTCGTCGACGTCGTCGAACGGCGTGACGGTGACGACCGGGCCGAAGACCTCCTCGCGGAAGATCCGCATGTCCGGCGTCACGCC
>DASTRJ010000176.1:0-13149 GCA_035761245.1 Capillimicrobium sp.
GTGCTCGAGGAGCTCGGCCGGATCCGCTGCCCGACGCTGCTGCTGTGGGCCGACCAGGACGAGCGCCACCCGCTCACGACGGCCGAGGAGGCGCTCGACCTCCTGCCCGACGGACTGCTGCGCGTGGTCGACCGCACGGGCTTCCTCATGGCCTACGACGACCCGGTCGGCGTCGCGAGGGAGATGGCCGCCTTCCTGGTCTAGTGTCAGGGCCGATATGAGCACGACCGAACAGGGCCTGTGGGGCGGCGAGACCGCCAAGGCCATCGAGAACTTCCCCGTCTCCGGCGAGCGCGTCCCCGCGGCGGTCGTGCACTGGCTGGGTCGCATCAAGGCGGCCGCCGCGCGCACGAACGCGGAGCTGGGCCTCCTCGACGCCGACGTCGCCCGGCGCATCGCCGAGGCCGGCGACAAGGTCGCCGCCGGCGAGGTCGACGAGCACTTCCCGATCGACGTCTTCCAGACCGGCTCCGGGACGTCGTCGAACATGAACGCCAACGAGGTCATCGCGAACCTCGCCGGCGACGAGGCCCACCCGAACGACCACGTCAACATGGGCCAGTCGTCCAACGACGTGTTCCCGAGCGCCGTGCACCTCGCCGCGCTCGACGAGGCGACGCACCGCCTGCTGCCGGCGCTGTCGCGCCTGGAGAGCGCGCTGACGGCGAAGGCCGAGGAGTTCCACGACATCGTCAAGTCGGGCCGCACGCACCTCATGGACGCGGTCCCGGTGACGCTCGGCCAGGAGTTCGCCGGCTACGCCGCGCAGATCCGCCTCGGCGCGCGGCGGGTGCGCAACGCGCTGCCGCAGGTCGCGCAGATCCCGCTCGGCGGCACTGCGACGGGCACGGGCCTCAACACGCACCCGCACTTCTCGGAGCTGGTGCGGGCGAAGCTCGCCGAGGGCTCCGGCCTCGACATCCGCGGTCCGGAGGACCCGTTCGAGGCGCAGGCCAACCGCGACGCGCTCGTCGAGCTGTCGGGCGCGCTGAAGGTCGTGGCCGTGTCGCTGACCAAGATCGCCAACGACCTCGCGCTGATGGGCTCCGGCCCGCGCGCCGGCATCGGCGAGATCTTCCTGCCGGAGCTGCAGAAGGGCTCGTCGATCATGCCGGGCAAGGTCAACCCGGTCATCCCGGAGGTCGTGCTCCAGGTCGCCGCGCAGGTGATCGGCAACGACACCGCGATCACGATCGGCGGCATGCAGGGCCAGTTCGAGCTCAACGTGCGCATCCCGCTGATCGCGCGCAACCTGCTCGGCTCGATCCACCTGCTGACGACGACGTCGACGATCTTCGTCGAGAAGTGCATCGACGGCATCGAGGCGAACGTCGAGGGCTGCAAGCGCTCCGCGGAGTCGACGCTCGCGGCGGCGACCGCGCTGAACCCGCACATCGGCTACGACCGCGCGGGGGCGATCGTCAAGGAGGCCGCGTCGTCGGGCCGGATGCTCCGCGACGTCGCGATGGAGCACGGCGTCGACGAGGAGACCTACGAGAAGGCGATGGACCTGCGCAAGATGGCGCGCGGCTCGGCGGCGCACCCGGACGCGGGCAAGCCGGCGCCGGTCAAGTAGTCCCGTTGCGCGCGCTCGTCCTGCAGCACGACCACAACGCACCGGCCGGCCTGCTCGCCGAGTGGGCCGCCGAGCGCGGATGGTCGCTGGACGTGATCCGGCTCGACCAGGGCGAGCGCGCGCCGGCGGACCTGTCGGCGTACGACCGCGTGGTGACGCTCGGCTCGGAGCACGCCGCCGACGACGACAGCGTGCCGTGGCAGGACGAGGAGCAGCGCACGCTGCGCGCCGCGGTGGCCGCCGACGTGCCGGTGTTCGGCATTTGCTTCGGCGGCCAGTCGCTGGCGCGCGCGATGGGCGGCGGCGTGCGCCGCGCCGCGCTCCCCGAGATCGGCTGGGTCGACGTGGGCGCGTGCGCCGACGGCACGCTCGGCGCCGCGCTCGGCAGCGGCCCGTGGCTCGGCTGGCACGTCGACGAGATCCTCCCGCCCGAGGGCGCCGAGATCCTCGCGCGCAACGCCAGCGGCGTGCAGGCGTGGCGGCTCGGCCGGAACGTCGGCCTGCAGTTCCACCCCGAGGTCGACGAGGCGATCGTCGGCTCGTGGATCGAGAGCGAGCGCGAGGTGCGCGAGGTGCCGGACGGGCTCGCGGAGGCCACGACGCGCGAGGCGCCGGGCGCGAGGGCGCGGGCGTTCGCGCTGTTCGACGCGCTGCTGCTGGGCTAGCGGGGGCGGCCATGCCCGAGTGCGCCTCGGGCGAAGACCTTGTAGGCCTCGTGAGCCGACACGAGGACGAGCGCGACACCCGCGAGCGGGATGAAGATGCGGTCCTCGCTCGTGAACGGCGGCAGCTCAGCGGCACTGGCCGTGATGGCGACCACCGACAGGCGGACGCCGGTGAGCGCACCCGTGATCGTCGAGACGAGGATGAACACGTCGCCGAGATCCGGGAATCGGCGACGCCTCCAACCGCGGAGGCTGACGTACATCGCGAGCGCCACCGCCGCGAGGATGAGACCCGCCACGATGTACGCATCGAGCGCGGCGGTCGCCGCGACGGGGTCAGGCTTGGCGGTGGCTGAGTCGCTCAAGGACGAACGTGAGGACAACGCCGAGCGCGGCTCCGATCGCGGCCCCCTCGAGGCCGGTCAGTGCGCCGATCCCGGATGCGCCTGCCACGACGGACACGAGGCGCCCGCCGACCGCGTACGTCTCCTCGACGACCTCGTCAGCGTCATGGTGGACGGGAATGTCCGCGGCCGGCACCGGACTCATAGCCCGACCATAGTACTCAGGTTTCTTCGGGAGCGTTTCGACACGTTCGTGTTGCCGCCCCGCCGTCCGCCAGGTACGCTCGCGTTTGGCTGGCCGACCAACCAGGAGGAGAGGGGCTCCAGTGTCGACGGAGGCGCAACGGATCGAGGACATGCTCGTCATCGAGCGCGAGCACTGGCAGGACGGGCCGCCGCACGACCTCTTCAAGGAGCTGCGGTCGAAGTGCCCGGTCCACTGGTCGGCGTCGATCCCGGAGTACCCCGAGGAGGACGGCTTCTGGTCGGTCACCCGGGCCGACGACATCCACGCCGTCAGCCGCGACTGGCAGACGTACTCGTCGGAGATCGGCGGCATCACCGCGGTGACGGACGCGGTCATGCCGCTCGAGCTGATCCAGTCGATGTTCATCGGGATGGATCCGCCGAAGCACGACCGGCTCAAGGCGCTGTTCCAGCGCGGCTTCACCCCGAAGCGGATCGCCGAGCACGAGCCGGCCATCCGCGAGATCGTCTGCAACGTGCTCGACGGCCTCGAAGGCCGCGAGACGTGCGACCTGACGACCGACGTCGCGCAGCCGGTCGTCGCGCGCGTCATCGGCTCGTTCATGGGCATCGACCCCGCCGACGACGCGATCTGGGCGAACCTGATGAACGCGGTCCTCGGCGCCGGTGACGCGGACCTCAACCCGGAGGGCCCGGAGGCCGTCATGCAGCGCGACGTGCCCGAGATCTTCGAGCGCTGCCGCAAGCTCATCGCCGAACGCCGCGAGCGGCCGACCGACGACCTCACCTCCGTCCTGGTCCACGCCGAGGTCGACGCCCACAAGCTCGAGGAGCACGAGATCGTCATGGGCTTCTTCCTGCTCATGGCGGCCGGGAACGACTCCACCAAGTCGACCTACTGCAGCGCGATGCGGGCGCTCATCGAGCACCCCGACCAGCGCCAGAAGCTGCTCGACGACCCGTCGCTCATCCCGTCGGCGGTCGAGGAGTCGCTGCGGATGTTCCCGGCGTTCGCGCACTTCCGCCGCACCGCGACGCGCGACACCGAGCTCAACGGCCGGCAGATCAAGGCCGGCGACAAGGTGATCATGTGGTACGTCTCGTCCAACCGCGACGAGTCGCGCTACGAGGACCCGGATCGCTTCGACGTCACGCGCAACCCGGAGCACCAGGCCTTCGGCGCAGGCGGGCGCCATTTCTGCCTCGGCACCGCGCTCGCGCGCCTCGAGCTCAACATCCTCATCGAGGAGACGCTCAAGCGCTTCCCGCGGATGGAGCTCGCGGGCGAGCCGCGCTACGCCGAGTCGCCCTTCATCAACCAGCTCAAGACGCTGCCGGTTCGGCTCAACCCCTAGCCCCACCGGTCTCCACACAGGCCTCGGCCGCGCGCACCGCGCGGCCGAGCGCCTGCTCGGCGTACCGTCGCCACAGCGGCGCGAGCACCACCCGCACGACCGCGCGGGCGAGCGAGCCGCGCGGCGCGAAGGCGTACGTCCAGCGGATGCGCGTCGTGCCGGCGGCCTCGTCGCCCCAGAAGCACCAGTCGCCGTGGACGTCGCGCACGAGCCACGCGAGCCGCCCGCTGAAGGGCCCGACCACGTACGCGAACCCGTCGGGGCGATCGACGCGCGTCAGCAGCTCCGGCGCCTCGCTGCCGTCGGCGAGCTGCACGACGCGGCGCTCGCCCGCGCGCGTCCACGGGCCGGTCTGCTCGCGCACGCCGGTGACCGCCGGGAGCGGGCCGTAGCCCGTGAAGATCGCCGCGAGGTCGATCGGCACGATCGCGTCGAACGTCGTCTCGACGGGGGCGCGCGCGGTGGCCTCGACCGTGACGGGGACGCGATCCGCGGACACGGTGCGATCATCGCAGCGATGGACGACGCCCCGGAGCCGCTGCGCGCCGACACCTGGCTGTGGACCGCGCGCCTGGCGAAGACCCGCGCGCTCGCGGTCGAGGCGATCAAGGGCGGCAAGGTCGCCGTCAACGGCGCGCGCATCAAGCCGAGCCGCACGATCAAGCCCGGCGACCGCATCGAGCTGACGACCGGCCCGACGAAGCTCGAGGTGATCGTGAAGGGCAGCGCGAAGCGCCGGCTGCCGGCCAGCGAGGCCGTCCTGCTCTACGACGAGACGCCCGAGAGCGTCGCCGCCCGCGAGGCGTACGTGGCGCAGCGCCGCCTCGCCGCCGAGCCGCAGTTCGAGCGCGGCGGGCGCCCGACGAAGCGCGACCGCCGGCGCATCGAGGAGGCGCTTGGCAAGCAGCGGCGCGGCCGCCGCGCGCGCTGAGCCCGCGCCGGCCACTCGTCACTCGTCACTCGAGGTCGGTCTGGATCACCCGCGGCGACGGGTGCATGCTGATCACCCGCAGCGGCTCGGCGCCCGGGTTCTTGAAGCCGTGCGGCGTCTCCGGCGGCACCACGACGACGTTGCCGGCCGGCACCTCGATCCGCTCGCCGGCGACGCGGAACTCCGCGACGCCGCGCTCGACGACGAACACCTCGGCGTACGGGTGCACGTGCTGGTCCGGCCCGCGGCCCTGCTCGTACTGCGTGATGAACGACGACACCGCGACGCCACCGCCGTGCCGCTCGCCCTCGAACAGCGCGGCGCGCGGGCTACGGCGCAGGTCGTCGTCGACGTTGAGGATCTTCACGGGCGCGCTCATGGCGCGACCCTAGTCGGTGGCGGGCGTCGCGCCGGTCGAGCGTCGAGTTCGTCAGCCTCAGGCTGACGAACTCGACAGTCGGCGGGCGCGGTCCACGGGGCTAGGCTTCGCGCCGGTCCCGTGCGCCTCTACGAGCTCCTCTTCCGCCATGTCATCGCGCGGTTCGACGCGGAGCGCGCCCATGGGCTCGGCCTGGCCCTCCTGCGCGTGCTCGCCCATCCGCTCACGCTGGGACGCCTGGTCGGCGCCGTGCTGCGCCCGCGCGACCCGCGGCTCGCCGTCGAGGCCTTCGGACGGCGGTTCCCGAGCCCGCTGGGCGTCGCGGCCGGGCTGGACAAGGCGGCGCGGACCTACGAGCAGCTCGGCCGGCTCGGCTTCGGCTTCGTCGAGGTCGGGACGGTCACCTTCCACGCGCAGGAGGGCAACCCGAAGCCGCGCGTGTGGCGCCTCGTGGGCGCGCGGGCGATCGTCAACGCGATGGGCTTCCCGAACCCCGGCGCCGCGGACACCGCGAGACGGCTGCGCCGGGCGCGGCGCGACACGGTCGTCGGCGTGAACATCGGCAAGTCGCGCGTCGTGGAGCTCGAGGACGCTGTCGCCGACTACGCGAGCGCGACCGCGGTCGTCGGCCCGCTCGCCGACTTCCTCGTCCTCAACGTCAGCTCGCCGAACACGCCCGGCCTGCGCGACCTCCAGGACGTCACGCACCTCGCCACGCTGCTCGACGGCGTGCGCGGCAAGCTGCGCGAGCTCGGCGCGGCCGTCCCCGTGCTGCTGAAGATCGCGCCCGACCTCAGCGACGAGCAGATCGACGCGGTGGCGGACTTCGCGCTCGCCCAGGGCCTCGACGGCCTCATCGCCACGAACACCACCATCGCGCGCGACGGGCTCGGCGCGGAGCCCGCCGAGCTGCCCGGCGGCGTCTCCGGCGCGCCCCTGAAGGCGCGCTCGCTCGAGGTCCTGCAGCGGCTCCACGACCGGGTCGGCGAGCGCATCCCGCTCATCTCCGTCGGCGGCGTGGAGAGCGCCGACGACGTCTGGGAGCGGATCGCGGCCGGCGCCACGCTCGTGCAGGCGTACACGGGCTTCGTCTACGGCGGGCCGCTGTGGCCGCGCCGCATCAACCGCGGGCTGAGCGAGCGGCTCGACGCCAGCGGCGCCGGCTCGCTCGCCGAGGTGCGCGGCTCGGCCCGCCGGGACCTAGACTCGCGCCAGTGCCCCGCCCCAGAGGCGTCCTCCACCTGATCGCCGTCGCGAGTGCCACGCTCGCACTCGCTGCCGCCGGCTGCGGTGACGACGGCGACGGCGACGACGACACGGTGACGAGCACGACGACGACGCCGCCGGCCACGACGTCCACCGCCGAGGCCGGCGACAGCACCCCCGCGCCGCGCAGCGAGCGCCACCTCGGGCACGAGGGCCGCGAGCGGGCGGGCGATTAGGCCCCGACGTTCATCGCGACGTACTTGGTCTCGAGGTACTCCTCGATGCCCTCGGGGCCGCCCTCGCGGCCGAAGCCGGACTGCTTGACGCCGCCGAACGGGGCGCCCGCGTTGGAGACCATGCCCTGGTTGAGGCCGATCATGCCGGTCTCGAGGCGCTCGATGACGCGGAAGGCGCGGTTGATGTCGCGGGTGTAGACGTAGGCGACGAGGCCGTACTCGGTGTCGTTGGCGGCGGCGATCGCCTCGTCCTCGGACTGGAAGCCCTTGACGGGGGCGACCGGGCCGAAGATCTCCTCGCTGAGCACGCGGGCGTCGTCGGCGACGTCGGCCAGGACGGTCGGGCGGTAGAAGTAGCCGGCGCCGTCGAGCTGCTCGCCGCCGACGAGGACCTTGGCGCCCTTGCCGACCGCGTCGTCGACGAGCTCGGCGACCTTGCCGCGCTGGGCGTCGTCGATCAGCGGGCCGACCTTGACGCCCTCCTCGGTGCCGCGGCCGACCTTCAGCTCGCCGAGCGCACGGGCGAGCTTGTCGGCGAACTGGTCGGCGACCGCCTCGGCGACGTGGAAGCGGTTCGCGCTCGTGCACGCCTCGCCGCCGTTGCGCATCTTGGCGATCAGCGCCCCCTCGACCGCCGCGTCGAGATCGGCGTCCTCGAAGATCAGGAACGGAGCGTTGCCGCCCAGCTCCATCGAGACCTTCAACACCTGCTCGGCGCTCTGGGCGATGAGCGTCTTGCCGACCTCCGTCGAGCCGGTGAACGACAGCTTGCGCGTCCGGGGGTCCTTGATCAGCGGCTCCATCACGCTGCCCGACGAGCTCGCGGTGATGACGTTGACCACCCCGCCCGGCAGCCCCGCCTCCTCGAGGATCCGCGCCAGCATCAGCATCGACAGCGGCGTCTGCTTGGCCGGCTTGACCACGCACGTGCAGCCCGCCGCGATCGCCGGGCCGATCTTCCGGGTGCCCATCGCCAGCGGGAAGTTCCACGGCGTGATGAACACGCACGGCCCCACCGGCTGCTTCATCGTCAGCACCCGCCCCGCGCCCGCCTCGTTGACCGTGAAGCGGCCGTTGATCCGCACCGCCTCCTCCGCATACCAGCGAAAGAAGTTCGCGCCGTAGGCGATCTCCGCCTTCGACTCGTGCAACGGCTTGCCCATCTCCAGCGTCATCAGCAACGCCAGATCGTCAGCCCGCTCGGTGATCAGGTCATACGCGCGGCGCAGGATGTCCCCCCGCTCGCGCGGCGCCATCGTCCGGAACGTCCGAAACGCCTCGTCGGCCGCGCCCAGCGCCGCCAGCGCATCGTCGAGCTGGGCATCGGCGACCTCGCACAACGTCTCCCCCGTCGCCGGGTCCTCGACCGGCAACGTTCCGCCCCCGCTCGCGTCACGCCATTCGCCGGCGATGTACAGCTGCTTGGGGACGGTGTCGAGGATCGTCGCTTCGGTGGTGGCCATGGCTCGAATCTACCCGTCCGCGCGCTGCCGGAAAGGCGAAGACGAGCGTCAGGCGATCACCGTCTCGGTGCCCAGCTCCTCGGAGATCGCGACGTCGATCGAGTAGTCGATCGGCAGCACGATCAGCGACGGCACGTCGAGCGTCAGCGCATGGCGAAGGTGCCGCCCGAAGTCCTCCGTGCTCTCGCAGCGCCAGGCCGGCAGGCCGAACGCCTCGGCGAGCCGCACGAAGTCCGGGTTCGTGAAGTCGGTCCCGAAGTGGCGGCCGAACCGCTTGTCCTGCTTCCAGACGATCGAGCCGAACTGCTGGTTCTCCCAGATCACGTTCACCACCGGCGTGCGCAGCCGCGTCGCCGTCTCGAGCTCCTGGAAGTTCATGAGCGCGCCGCCGTCGCCGTTGACGGTCACGACCTTGCGCTCCGGGTGCACGAGCTTCGCGGCGATCCCGCACGGGATCGCGAACCCCATGCCGGCCAGGCCGTTGGCGATCAGGACCGTGTTGGGCTCATGCGCCGGGAACATCCGTCCGATCCAGAGCTTGTGCAGGCCCACGTCCGAGATGAGGATGTCGGTGCGGCCGAGCGCCTGCCGGATCTCCCACAGCGCGCGCGGCGGCTGCATCGGGAACGCGTCGTCGTCCTTGGCCGCCTCGAAGCGCCCCAGCACGACCTCGCGCAGCCGGGTCGAGCCGCCGGAGTGCGGCACGTGGCGGCACTCCTCGGCCAGCCGCGAGAGGACGTGGTAGATGTCGCCGACGAGCTCGACGTGCGGCGTGAAGAACTCGTCGATCTCCGCCGGCTGGGAGTCGATGACGACGATCCGCTTGTCGCGCCGCGGGTTCCAGTGCTGCGGCGCGTGCTCGACGAGGTCGTAGCCGCAGGCGATCACCACGTCGGCGTCCTCGAAGCCGGCCATCGCGTAGTCGCGCGTCTGCAGGCCCACCGTGCCGAGCGCGCGCGGGTCGGTGTAGTCCATGACGCCCTTGCCCATGAACGTCTCGGCGACCGGGATCCCGGTCGCGCGCGAGAACTCGCGCAGCGCCGGCGCCGCGCCCGCGCGGATCACGCCGTTGCCGGCGAGCAGCACCGGGTTGAGGGCCGAGCGGATCGCGTCGGCCGCCTTCAGCAGCTCGCGCGCCCCCGGCTCGGGCTGCACCGGCGAGCGGCGCGGCAGCGGCGCCGCCTCGACCTCCTCGGCCATGACGTCCTCGGGCAGCTCGATGTGCGTCGCGCCCGGCTTCTCGGACTCGGCGACCTTGAACGCCTTGCGGACGACCTCCGGGATGATCTCCGGCGAGTTCAGCCGCGCGTTCCACTTGGTGATCGGCCGCATCATCTCGACGACGTCGATGTACTGGTGCGACTCCTTGTGCATGCGCTCGAGGTCGCCCTGGCCGGTGAGGGCGACGAGCGGCGCGCGGTCGAGGAACGCGTCGGCGACGGCGGTGACGAGGTTCGTGGCTCCGGGGCCGAGCGTGCCGAGGCAGACGCCGGCGCGACCGGTGAGCCTTCCTACCATGTCGGCCATGTAGGCCCCGCCCTGCTCGTGTCGAACAGGGACGAACGAGATCGAGCTGTCGGCGAGGGACTCGTTGAGGTCCAGCGTCTCCTCACCCGGGATGCCGAAGACGTGACGCACGCCCTCGGCCTCCAGGCACTCGACGAACACGTCAGATGCACGGCGCTTGCTCACGCCACGGGGCCTACCCCTGAGACCGAAACTCCCAACCGTCGCCCGAGTTCCGAACGCTGATGCCCCGCCGCCACCTCCTCCCGCTCGCCCTCACGGCCGGCCTCGCCGCCGCCGGGCCGGCCGCGCCGGCCGCCGCGAAGGGCAACCTGACGATCCGGGGCGCCGGCTTCGGACACGGCATCGGGATGAGCCAGTACGGCGCGATGGGGATGGCGAAGCACGGCTGGAGCTATCGCCGGATCCTCAGCCACTACTTCCGCGGGACCGAGCTCGGGCGCGCGCCCGCCAACACGGTCGTGCGCGTGCTGCTGCAGTCGCCGCGCGTCGCGACGTTCACCGGCGCGACGAACGCCGGCACGAAGAAGCTCGACCCGGGCAGGACCTACGGCGCCCGCGCCGCCGCCGGCGGCAAGGTGGCGCTCCTGAGCGCGGCCGGCAAGGTGCTGGCCACCTTCAACCCGCCCATGCGCGTGACCAACGGCGCGGACGCTCCGATCAAGCTGCGCGGGACCGCCGGCAACGGCGTCACCGACGGCACCTACCGCGGCTGGTTCGAGTTCCGGCCGGGGGCGCTCGGCGAGGTGCTGGCGATCAACGCGATCGGCCTCGAGCAGTACGTCGCCGGCGTCGTGCCGAACGAGTCGCCCGCCTCCTGGCCGATGGCCGCGCTGCAGGCGCAGGCGATCGCGGCGCGCTCGTACGCGATCACGACGAGCCGCTCCGGCGAGAACGGCTGGGACCAGTACCCGGACACCCGCTCGCAGGTCTACCGCGGCGCGACCAGCGAGCAGCCGAGCACGAACCGCGCCGTCAACTCGACCGCCGGCCAGGTCGTCACCTACGACGGCAGGCCGATCACGGCGTACTTCTTCTCGACCTCCGGCGGGCGCACCGAGAACGTCGAGAACATCTGGCCGGGCGCCACGCCGCGGCCGTACCTGACGAGCGTCGACGATCCCTACGACGACGTGTCGCCGTACCACCGCTGGGACCCGATCGTGAAGACTCGCGCGCAGGTGCAGTCGATCCTCGCCGGGCTCGTGAAGGGCCGCTTCCGCCGCATCGACATCCTCGAGACGGGCGCCTCGCCGCGGATCAAGAGGGCGGCGATCGTCGGCACGGGCGGGCGCACGATCGTCTCGGGGTCGACGCTGCAGCAGCGCTTCGGGCTGCGCGACACGTGGATCACGTTCAACGCCCTCGTCACCGAGGTCGAGGCACCCGCGAAGGCGCCGAAGCCGGCGAAGCCCTCGCCGTCCGGCGACGACGCCGACGACGTCGACAACGTCAGCGGCGGGGCCGCGCCGGCGGCCCGCGCGGCCTCCCTGCACCGCCCGCGCGTCGTCGGCGCGCTGCGGCCGGGCACGCCCGGAACGCTCGTCGTCCTGCAGCGCCGCCGCGCGGACGGCACCTGGGTCAAGGCGGGCGAGACCCGGCTCGGCACCACGCGCCGCTACAAGATCGACCTGCCCGGGCCCGGCCGCTACCGCGTGAGGGCGGACGGCCTCACGGGCCCGGTCGTCCGGCTGCGCTAGAACGCCGGCCATGACGATCAGCAGAGCGGTCCCGAACATCCGATCCGACCGGCCCGCCGAGACGCGCGACTTCTTCGTCGAGCTGCTCGGCTTCGAGGTCGCGATGGATCTCGGCTGGGTCGCGACCGTGGCCTCGCCGACCACCCGCTCCGCGCAGGTGACCATCGTCGGCAACGACGACCCGGCGGCGCCCGGGATCTCGGTCGAGGTCGATGACGTCGACGCGGTCCACGCCAAGGCCGTCGCGCGCGGCGACGAGATCGTCTACCCCCTGCGCGACGAGGAGTGGGGCGTCCGGCGCTTCATGCTGCGCGAGCCGAGCGGCACGGTCGTCAACGTCCTGTCGCATCGCTCGGGCTGAGGGGCCGGCGGCGCGCCGCCTCCGGCCCCCGCCGCGCTAGACGAAGATGCGCGTCAGCGTCTCGGCGACGCAGACCGGCTTCTCGCCGCCCTCGGTCTCGAACGTGCAGGTCGTCGTGAGCTGCACGCCGCCCTGGACGTCCTCGACGTTGGAGATCGTCGCCCGCATGCGGACCTTCGAGCCGACCTTCAGCGGCGACGGGAAGCGCACCTTGTTGGCGCCGTAGTTGAGCGCGAACGAGACGCCCTCGATCGTGTACATCTCGTACGAGAAGCGCGGCGCGAGCGAGAGCGTGTAGTAGCCGTGCGCGATCGTGCCGCCGAACGGCGTCTGGCTGGCCTTCTCGACGTCCACGTGGATCCACTGGTGGTCGCCGGTCGCCTCGGCGAACTTGTCGATGTCGTCCTGCGTGACCTCGAGCCAGTCGCTGACGCCGATCTCCTGGCCGACGCGGGCCTTGATGTCGTCGATGCCGTTCAGGGTGAGCATGCGGCGGATCCTGCCAGCCACGCCGCCTCCTCGTCTCCGAGGGGCGTGGTCGGCGTTCCGCCGTTCAGCGACTCCGTCGCCAGCGCGTGCCAGTCGGCGCACGCGCGCAGCTCGCCGAGCACCGCGAACAGCATGCCCTCCATGCGGCGCAGCAGCAGCGCCTCGGGCGGGATCGTCTGCCGGCGCATGAGGTCGAACGACGGCGACCGCGGCGACGACGCCCGCTCGGTGAGCTCGCGCACGTAGGCGGGGTCCAGCCGGCGCTCGCCGGGCTCGAGCCACCACTCCGTGGAGTCGGTGAGCTGGCGCAGCAGCCGCTCCGGCTCGAACGACGGCGGGTCCGGCAGGTACCCGAGCCGGGCCAGCAGCGCGTGGACGCGGTCGGCGTCGCGGTCGATGAGCGCACGCGCCAGCTCCCGCTCGCCCTCGAGGTAGTCGCGCGACATCCGCCGCATCAGCCCGAAGTCCAGGAAGCAGACGCGGCCGTCGGCGAGCAGCATGACGTTGCCCGGGTGCGGGTCGCCGGCGACGAGCGCCTCGCGCTCGAGCAGGCCGTAGAAGAAGCGGAAGAGGATCTCGGCGAAGCGGTCGCGCTCGCCGTCGGGCAGCTGCTTGACCGCCTCGAAGCCGAGGCCCTCGACGTACTCGGAGACGAGCACGCGCCGGCCCGACAGCTCGGTGTGGACCTGCGGGACGACGACGAACGGGTG
>DASTRJ010000177.1:0-5512 GCA_035761245.1 Capillimicrobium sp.
ATGTAGGGCGAGATGTAGCCCTTGTCGAACTGCATGCCCTCGGTGAACTCGAGGTCCATGCCGAAGGTCTGGCCCTCCTCGACGTTGACCACGCCGTCCTTGCCGACCTTCTCGATGGCGTCGGCGATGACGTCGCCGATCTCCTCGTCGCCGGCCGAGATCGTCGCCACGCGGGCGATCTGGTCCTTGTCGGACACCTCGGTGGCCTGCGACTTGATGTTGTCGACGATCTGGTCGACGGCCTTCTCGATGCCGCGCTTCAGGGCGAGCGGGTTGGCACCGGCGGCGACGTTCTTGAGGCCCTCGCGGACGATGGCCTGCGCCAGGACGGTCGCGGTCGTCGTGCCGTCGCCGGCGACGTCGTTCGTCGCGGTGGCGACCTCGCGCACGAGCTGCGCGCCCTGGTTCTGGAAGACGTCCTCGACCTCGATCTCACGGGCGATGGTGACGCCGTCGTTCGTGATCGTGGGAGCGCCGAACTTCTTGTCGAGGACGACGTAGCGACCCTTCGGGCCGAGCGTGACCTTGACCGCGTTGGCGACCGCGTCGACGCCGGCCTGCAGCGCGTTGCGCGCCTCGACGTCGTACTTCAGTTCCTTGTGAGCCATGTGTCTTCGAAATCTCCTGAACTAGGACTCGACCTTGGCCAGGACGTCGGACTCGCGAAGGACCAGCAGCTCCTCGCCGTCGACCTTGATCTCCGTCCCGCCGTACTTGGAGTAGAGGACCTCGTCGCCCTCGGCGACGTCGAGCGGGATCCGCTTCTCGCCGTCCTCGTCGAACCGGCCGTCACCGACCGCCACGACCTTGCCCTTCTGGGGCTTCTCCTTCGCGGTGTCAGGAAGGACGAGGCCGCTTGCGGTCGTCTCCTCCTCCTCGATCGCCCGCACGATCAGGCGATCGCCCAGGGGCTTCAGCTTCATGAGTGTGACCTCCGGATGGGACTGTTGGCACTCAACCTGTCAGAGTGCCAATCGCGGGCCGGATGGTAGCGCGTTGGCACTCGGGGTGCAAGAGTGCCAACGCGAAATCTTCACATGAGCCGACTGAGATCTGTACGGCCGGCCACGAGCGCGATAGCGTCCCGGTCGTGAGGGTCCGCCTGCTGCGCCATCCCGCCCGCGACGCCGACTTCGGCTCGCTGCTGGAGACCTTCTTCGTCGCCGCCGCCGCCACCGTGCTCGTCATCCGCACGCAGCTGTGGGCCACGAACTACCCGCAGCTCGGCGGCCACGGGCTCCACATCGCGCACCTGCTCTACGGCGGCGTCTTCATGGTGCTCGCGATCGCGATGCTGCTGATCTACCTCAACCGGTCGATCCGCCGTCCCGCGGCCGTGGTCGGCGGCATCGGCTTCGGGTTCTTCATCGACGAGCTCGGCAAGTTCATCACCTCGGACAACGACTACTTCTTCAAGCCCGCCGCCGCGCTCATCTACCTGATCTTCCTGGGCTCCTACGTCCTCATCCGCCGCCTCCAGCGCCGCCGCGGCCTCAACGAGATCGAGCGGATCTCCAACGCGCTCGACCTCGCCGCCGAGGCCGCGCGCCACGACCTCGACCGCCGCGAGAAGCAGCGCGCGCTCGCGCTGCTGGCCGACACCGATCCCCGCGACCCGCTCGTCGGCCCGGTGCGGGCGCTGCTCGAGCACCTCGACACCATCGACCCGCCCGCGCCGCGCTGGCCGGCGCGCGTCGCGGCGCGCGCCCGCGACGCCTACCTCGAGTTCGCCGAGCGCCCCGTCTTCACCAGGCTCGTGACGGTCGTCATCGTCATCTGGGGCGCGCTGAGCCTCGTGCTCACGTTCCAGCTCGTGCTGTCGGTCGGCATGCACCTCGGCGGCGCCGCCGAGGGCGCCGTCTCCGACGACATCGGGCACCTCTCGTTCATCAACTGGGCGTCGCTCGTGTCCAGCACCGTCTCGGGGATCCTCGTGCTCGTCGGCGTCCGCGACCTGCGCGAGCACCGGCGCGACGACGCCTACCGCTGGTTCGAGCGCGCCCTGTACGTCTCGATCTTCGTCACGCGCACCTTCGCGTTCGTCGAGTCGCAGTTCGGCGCGGTCTTCGGCCTGGCGATCGACCTGCTGCTGCTGTCGAGCATCGGCCTCCTGCGCAAGGCCGAGCGCGACGCCGAGCCGGCTCGGCGGGACGCCGCGCTGCCCGCGACGGCGCCGGGCTAGTTCTGCGCGCCGCCGATGCCGAGCTTGCGGTCCGTGTACTCGGGCGGCGAGTCGACGATCTGGCTGAACCGCACGACGGTGACGACGTCGTCCATCGAGACCGCGCGGCCGTAGATCTGCTCGAGGAAGTGGATCATCTCCTCGTGGCGGCGGAACTCGGGGTTGTCGTGCTCGATGTCCCGCGGCGAGAGCTCCTTGACCTTCTTGACCTCGACCTGGTCGATGACCGCCTCGAAGATCCGCTCCCGCGGCGAGTACTGGTAGCCGATCGTCACGAGCACCAGCTGGTTCTTGCGGTACTTGTGCGACTTGTCGCCGAGGCGGATGGTCGCGGTCTTCCGGCCGCGCTTGAGCTGGTCGGCGAAGATCCGCGAGTAGAAGTTCAGAACCTGCACGGGAGCGGGGAACTCTAGCGAGGATGCGGCCCGGGGGCCCGCCCCCGGTCGGCGCCCCGCACGCGGTCCAGCGCGCGCCGGACCATCTCGCGCTCGCCGCGGTAGCTCAGCTCGCGCACGGCGCGCTCGAGCGGCATCCACTGCGCGGTCTCGACCTCGGCGTCGTGGTCGGCGGGATCACCGCTGCGGTAGTCGAACAGGTAGAACGCGACGACCTTCGCGATCCGGCGGCCGTCGCGCTGGTACCAGTACCGGACGTCGCCGAGCTTCTCGACCAGCTCCGCCTCGACGCCGGCCTCCTCGCGGACCTCCCGCTCGGCGGCCTCCTGCGGCGTCTCGCCCGGGTCGACGTGGCCCTTCGGGAGCGCCAGGACCGTGCGGCCGTTGGCGGCGCGGCGGGTCGGCACGATCACGATCGTCTCGCCGCCGCGCACGACGACGCCGCCGGCCGAGAACTCAGTAGACGTACCCACTGAGCGCCCCGGGGTCGTGCACGGTGATGCGACCGCGTCCCTGCGTGATCACCCCGGCACGCTCGAGGACGGCCAGGAAGCGGCTGGCCGACTCGCGCGAGGAGCCCGCGAGCTGGGCGACGTCGGCCTGCGTGACGGTGACGAGCACGTCCCGGTCGCCGGCGCCCTCGCGGCGCGCGCCCTCGACGAGGTCGGCGAGCACGGTCGCGACGCGGCTCTGGACCGTCTGGAAGCTCTGGCGGGTGAGCCGCTCGTTGGCCTCGCGCAGCCGCCGCCCCAGCGAGACGACGAGCTTGACGGCCAGCTCGGCGTGCTCGTTGAGCAGCCGCCGGAAGTCGGGCCCGAGGATCGCGATCGTCCGCAGCTCGTCGAGCGCCTCGACGGTGGCCGAGCGCCGCTCGTCGTCGAAGATCGCCAGCTCGCCGAAGATGTCGCCCGGCCCGAAGTGCGCGAGCGTGAGCGTGCGGCCGTCGGGATGGGCGCGGATCGCGCGCGCGTGGCCGCGGTGCACCACGTAGCACGTGTCGCTGGCGTCGCCCTCGCGGAAGACGACCTGGCCGGCGTCGAAGCGGCGGGGCACCGCGAGCTGGGCGATGCGCACGAGATCGGGCTCCGCGAGCGTCTCGAACACGGGCACGCCGCGGAGCAGCGCCACGGCATCCTCGGTGGTGGCCCCCATCACGTCCCTCAGGATGGCATGGCGGGCGCCGCTATGGTCGTCGCATGGTCCGCTCCGCGCTCGCGAGCGCCGCCGTCGCGGCGCTCCTGACGCCCGCCGCCGCCGGCGCGATCACGCCGCGCTGGGCGCCGCCGTGGGCGACGGTCAACGTCTGCGACACCGCCGCGCACCCCGACGCGATCGGCATCCGGGCGTGGATGCCGCCGCTCGGGCGCCGGCACGAGCGCCGCACGATGCGCTTCCGCGTGCAGTGGCGCGACGAGGGGCGGTGGCGGTTCATCGGCGCGGGCGGCGACTCCGGGGCGATCGACCTCGGGCCGGCGCGCGGCCGCGTCGTCGAGACGGGCCGGCTGTTCCGGTTCAAGGCGCCGCCGGCCGGCGAGCGTCAGCTGCTGCGCGGCGTCGTCACCTTCCGCTGGCTGGTCCGCGGGCGGGTCGTGCGGACCCGGACCGTCGTGACGACGAAGGGCCACCGCAGCTCCGCCGGCAGCGATCCGAAGGGCTACTCGGCGGCGACCTGCGAGCTCGCCGGCGGCTGACGCAGCCGCCCGAGCGTCCGCGCGGCGGCGCGGAGGTCCGCGGGCTCGTGGCTGGCCATCGCCACCAGGCGCAGCCGCGAGGTGCCGTCGGGCACCGTCGGCGGCCGGATCGCCTGCGCGAAGACGCCGTCGGCGAGCGCCGCCTCGCAGAGCGCCATCGCCGCGCGCGGATCGCCGATGACGAGCGGCACGATCGGCATCTCGCCGGGCTGCACCGGGAAGCCCTGGGCGGCCAGCTCGTCGCGCAGCGCGGCCGCGTTGGCCCACAGCCGCTCGACGAGACCGGGGTCGTCGCGCAGGATCCGCAGCGCCTCCAGGCCGGCGCCGGCCGCGCTCGGCGGCAGGCCGGTCGAGAAGATGACCGTCCGCGCGCGGTTGACGAGGAAGGCGGCGGTCTCGGCGTCGCAGCAGGCGAACGCGCCGTAGCTGCCGAGCGCCTTCGAGAGCGTGCCGATGAGGACGTCGACCTCGCCCTCGAGCCCGAGCTCGGCGACCAGGCCGCGGCCGCCCGGCCCGGCGACGCCGGTCGCGTGCGCCTCGTCGACGATCACGCGCGCGCCGTGGCGGCGGGCCAGCTCCACGATGCCCTCCAGCGGCGCGACGTCGCCGTCCATGGAGAAGACCGAGTCGGTGACGATCGTGGCCGGGCGGTCGCCGGCGCGGCGCAGGCCGTCGGCGAGGGCGTCGAGGTCGGCGTGCGGGTAGACGATCGTCTCCGCGGCGGCGAGCCGGCAGCCGTCGACGATCGAGGCGTGGTTGAGGGCGTCGGAGAGCACGACCTCGCCGCGGCCGGCCAGCGCCGCGACGACGCCGGTGTTCGCCAGGTAGCCCGAGCCGAACAGCAGGCACGCCTCGGTGCCCTTGAACGCCGCCAGCTCCTCCTCGAGCTCGCGGTGCAGCGCGAGGTTGCCGGCCACCAGGCGCGACGCGCCCGACCCGGCCCCCCAGCGCTGCGCCGCCTCGGCCGCCGCCGCCTTCACGCGCGGGTGCTCGGCGAGCCCGAGGTAGTCGTTGGAGCACAGCAGCAGCACGTCGCGCCCGTCGAGCCGGATGCGCGGGCCGATCGCGCTCTCGATGGTGCGCAGCTCGCGCAGCAGCCCCGCCCGGCGGATCTCGTCGAGCGCCGCGCCGACGCCGGTCGTCACCGCAGCGGGCCGCACTTCACGCACTCCGCCTTCCAGCCGACGGGCAGCACCTGGACGACGAGCTTGCGCCCGCACGCCGTGCACCAGCGGGGCGGGTCG
>DASTRJ010000178.1:0-3945 GCA_035761245.1 Capillimicrobium sp.
CGGCCAGGACGGCAGGGCGGTCAAGGGCTTCCTGAGACGGCGCTACATGACGACGCAGCGCGTCGTCGATCGCGCGCTCGAGGCGGTCGACGAGGCCAAGCCGATGGTCGTCCTGCGGATGCCGGGCGTCGGGGCCCTCTACTACCCGGCCACGATCGCCGGGAGCCTCGTGCCGCGCAGCCGGCGGCTGCGGGTGTCGGAGCGCATCAACCGCTGGGTCTACGACGTCGGCGGCGCCGGCTAGCGCGACGCCCGCTTGCGGGCCCAGTTGCCGGCGAGCAGCCCGCCGACGCCGAGCACCGCGGCGACCAGCACGACCTTGCCGGCCCCGCCGATCGTGCCGGAGATCGAGTCCCAGTTCGCGCCGAGCTGGTGCCCGACGCCGATGAGCACGAGGTTCCAGGCGAGGGAGCCGAGCGTCGTCAGGGCCACGAACCGCGCGAGCGGCATCCGCGCCATGCCCGCCGGGACCGAGACGACGCTGCGCGCTCCCGGCACGAGGCGCGCGCCCAGCACCACCCAGTCGCCCCAGCGGGCGAACCACTGCTCGGAGCGCGCGATCTCCTCCTCGCCGACGCGCAGGAGGCGCCCGTAGCGCTCGACCGCGGGCCGGCCGCCGTAGCGCCCGACCGCGTACAGGATCAGCGCCCCGATGAGCGCGCCGCCGGTGGCGGCGAGCAGCGTCCAGACGAACTGGAGCTGGCCCTGGGCGACCTCGTAGCCGGCCAGCGGCAGCACGATCTCGGACGGGATCGGCGGGAACAGGTTCTCGAGCACCATGATCGCCACGAGCCCGGCGTAGCCGGCGCTCGTGACCGCGTCACGGGCGATGTCGTCGAAGGAGGCGGCGAACGGCATCCCCCTAGGGTGCCTGAACCGGGATGCCCGCCCTCGCCGCGTGCCAGGCGCGCCGCTCGCGCACCGCCAGCGCCACGAGCGCCACGCCGGCGGCGGCGAGCACGATCGCCTCGTAGGTCCCGATCGGGCCGCCGAAGCGGGGGAGGAGGTCCTGCGCGCCGCCCCACGGCACCGGCCCGCTCGGCGGCTGCAGGCCGCCGTCGCCGAGTCGCAGCCCGGCGAGCAGCCACGCCGTGCCCGCCACCGTGATGGCGGCGAGGGCCGCGCCGGCGCGGGGCGCGTGGCGCAGCCCCCAGCCGGCGAGCGCGGCGCCGACCGGCGCGACGGGCAGCAGCAGTCGCGCGGGCGCCCAGTCGCCGTGCATCGCGGGGGCGAGGAAGGTCGCGACCGCGAGCTGCAGCGCGCACAGCCCGGCCAGGAACGCGGCGGCGACCTCGACGTGGACCTGGTCGCCGACCGCCACGGCGAGCCGGTCGCGGCGCGAGCGCCACAGCAGCCACAGCGACACGAAGCCGAGCGCCGCGAACGGCGCCCACCGCAGCACGCCGTCGTCGCGGTCCAGCCACCACCCGACCAGCCTGGGCCACCGGTCGAGCACCGCGCCGAGCGAGCTGGCACCGATGCCGCCGCCGTCGGCCAGCGACGAGGCGTACGGGGTCAGCCCGCCGTAGAGGCGGTCGACCAGCGAGACGTACATCACCGCGGAGAACAGGACGACCTCGATCGCCACGAACGCCGCGAAGGCGCGCCGGCGCCGCCGCAGCCAGCGCGCGAGCGCCGCCGCGCACCCGGCCGCCACCGGGACGAGCGAGACCGCCAGCCACGGGAGCAGCGCGATCGCGCTGGCGCTCCCGAGCGCGGCGCGGCGGCTCGGCCGCTCACGCACGTGGAACGCCGCGAGGACCGCGGCGGCGAGCACCGTGCCGCCGACGGCCTCCGGGGAGATCCGGGTGGCCGCCGCCACGACCGGGGGCGACACGCCGCCGACGAGCGCCGCGCGCGTCGCCCACGGGTCGGGGACGACGCGCCGGCCGATCGCCGCGGCCAGCACGAAGCCGGCGGCGACGAGCGCCGCCAGCCACAGCTGGACGAGCGTGGTCCCGCCGAGCGCGTACGCGGGCGCGATCAGCACGGGGAAGCCGATGCCCTGCGGCTCGAGCAGCCGCCCGCCGACGAGCCCGCCGGTCGGCGACACGCGCCGCCCGTCGAACGCCGTCCACGCCGCCGTCTCGTACTCGTCGCGCAGGTCGAGGTCGCGGTCCCCGACGATCGACTCCGCGCTCAGCAGCATGTGCGTCTCGCGCGCGGACCAGCGCTCGCCGTCGCCGGCGTCGAGCCCCACCGTCGCCGCGTACACGGCGAACAGGAGCAGCCAGAGTCCGAGCGCCCTACGCACGCAGCGCGCGGGCGGTGACCAGCTGCCGGACCTCGTCGTCCATGGCCCGGGAGCCTAGGCGCCCAGCGCCGCGAACAGCCCGAAGGAGCAGAAGAAGGCGAGCGTGTAGGCCGCCACCCACACGTCACGCAGGTCGCGCCCGAGCAGGACCGCGGTCACGAGGACGCCGCCGAGCAGCACCGACACGCGCGTCCCGGGATGCGTGAGGTCGCTGCTGAACACCAGCAGCCAGGTCACCGCGGCGAGGCCGACGACGAGCAGCGCGCCGATCGCGTGCGTGCGGGCCGCCGGAGGGAGCTTGCGTCCGTGCATGGCTGGGCAGACTGGTCCGGGAAGCGCAAGTATCGCCTGACACGATGAGCCTTGGCAAGCCGATCGAGGTCCGTCTCGGCGCCGTGGACCCCGACGGCGTCGCGCCGCTGTGGCACGCCGTGATCGCCCACGGGGTGGCGCGGCGCCTCGTGCTCGCGGGCACGATCGAGGGCGAGATCGAGGTTCGCTTCGACGAGATCCCCGTCCCGGTGCGCATCGTCTTCGGCGACGACGGCGTGCTCGTCGAGGACGGCTCGAGCGGCAGCGCCGACGTGGTCGTCTCCGGCCGGATGGCCGACCTGGCCCAGCTGCTCGTCACGCCGGCGACCGGCGCGCGGTCGGTCCTCGCCGACCCGGCCGGTCGCGCGGCGCTCGACCACATCGCCACCCAGCGGGTCCGTGTGGAGGGCCGGCGGATGCTCGCGCGCAAGCTGCTGGCGCTGCTGGTGTCGTAGCTAGGCCGCCCCGGCGGCCGCCGCCGCCGCGAGCGCGCGCGAGCACGTCTCGCAGCCCGGCTCCTGCGGCACGGCCTCGCGCTCGACCTCGAAGGTGTGGAGGTCGAAGAGCAGCGCGTTGCCGATCGTCGACGGCTCGCCGAGGCCCGCCAGGTAGCGCACGACCTCGCCGGCGCCGAGCGTGCCGACGACGCCGCACGCCGGCCCGTACGTCGCCGACGGCGGCCGGATCGGCTCGGACGTCTCGAGCGCCTCGTAGAGCGGGTAGTCGCGCCGGTACTGCGCCTCCTGGCAGGCGAAGCAGCCGGTGCGGCCCGGCACGTAGAACGGGCCGATCCGCGTCTTCGGCGGGTGCTGGCTCATCGCGAGGTACGGGATCCCGGCCTCGAAGCAGGCGCGGTCCACCCACTGGCAGATCGCGTGCGAGGGCGTGTCGACCGTGGTGACGACCACGTCGGCGCCGCCGATGACGTCGACGATCGTCGCGACCGAGTCGAGCGCCCGCACGACCGGCTCGTACGTCAGCCGGCTGTCGAGCGCGGTGAGGCGCTCGCCGGCCACCTCGGCCTTGAGCGCGCCGATGTCGGACTCGCGGAAGAGCACCTGGCGGTTGAGGTTGCTCAGCTCGACGCGGTCCATGTCGACCCCGACGAGCCTGCCGATGCCGCTGCAGCCGAGCGCGAAGGCGACCCACGAGCCGAGGCCGCCGACGCCGAGCAGGCAGACCGTCGCGTCCCGCAGCCGGGCCTGCGCCTCGGCGGCGCTCGCCCCCGGCGGCAGCACGTCGCCGTAGAACGCGAGCTGGCGCTCGAAGCGCTCGGCGTCGTGGCTGCTGAGGTGCTCGAGGTCCGCCGCGGCGTCGTCCACCGCGCCGGCCGCGGCGAGCGCGTCGAGGGCGGTGACGACGCTGGCCTCCTCGGCCGG
>DASTRJ010000179.1:0-48460 GCA_035761245.1 Capillimicrobium sp.
ACTGGCGAAGTCCGGGCGCGCCCCCAGGGACGATGAACGACGCCTGCCCGCGGTGTCCGAGCGACGCGTCGACCGTCGCCACGACGACGGTGATGTCGGCGATGCCCCCGTTGGTGATGAAGGTCTTCGTCCCGTTGAGCACCCAGTCGTCGCCGTCGAGCCGGGCAGTCGTGCGCAGCGACTTGACGTCGGACCCGGCTCCCGGCTCCGTGACGGCGTAGGCGCCGAGCTTGATGTCCTCGCCGCTGCCGTAGCACTCGGGCATCCACCGCCCGACTTGCTCGGGCGTCCCCGCCGCGGCGATGCCGGATGCCGCCAGGCCCGAGCCGGCGATCGCGAGCGCGATCCCCGCGCACCCCCAGTGCAGCTCTTCGGCGTAGATCGCGCTCATGATCCCGGTGTCGTCGGCGCCCATGCGCTCGAGCGTGTCCAGGCCGCTCAGCCCCCACCGCCGCGCCTCGCGCATGACCTCCCAGGGCATCGACTGCTCCCGGTCGTGCAGCGGTGCGACCGGGCGGATCACCTCGCGCGCGAACCTGTGGCAGAGCTCCTGCCAGGCGCGTTGCTCGTCGTCGAGTCGGAAGTCCATGAGAACCTCTCTGTCCGCGCGAGCGCGAACGATCGTTCACCTTCAGCGGCGGCGGAGCCTAGCGCACGGATGTAACATTCGCACCCCGTGCGTACCATCCGGCCGACATGACGGGTCCCGGAACGAGGATCGCGCTGGTGGTGACCGGCGGCGAGGGCATCGCCGACGTCGTCGAGTCCGCGCGGCTGGCCGAACGCGCAGGGTTCGCGTCGGTCTGGGCGACCGAGTTCTACGACCGTTCGGCGACGATCTCGCTGGCGGCGATGGCGCAGGCGACCGAGCGCATCGGCCTCGGCAGTGCGATCGCCTATGCGTTCGGCCGCACGCCGGTGGTACTCGCCGCGGAGGCGCGCGACCTCGACGAGCTCTCCGACGGGCGGCTGACTCTCGGCCTCGGCACCGGCACCCGCCGCATGCAGCAGGACTGGCACGGCCTGGATGGCGAGCATCCCGCGCCGAGGATGGAGGAGCTCGTTCCGCTGGTCCGCCGGCTGCTGCGCCTCCATGACGGCCCGGTCGACCACGACGGCCGCTTCTACCGGCTGCACGTTCATCCCACGGTTCCCGTGGCACCCCCCACTCGGACGGAGCTGCCGATCTACCTTGCGGGCGTGAACCCGCGGATGATCCAGGCCGCCGGCGCCGTCGGCGACGGGCTGATCGGCCACCCGCTGTTCACGCCCGAGTACGTCCGCGAGGTCGCGCGCCCCGCGCTCGAGCGGGGCGCCGAGCGGGCAGGCCGCGCCGCCCCGGTCCCGATCGCGGGATACCTCACGTGCAGCGTCGGCGAGGACCGCGATGCCGCACGGCAGGCCGCGCGCGCCGTCGTCGCGTTCAACTCGACGGTGAAGACGTACCGCGTCATCCATCGCCTCCACGGCTTCGACGACCAGGCGGAGCGCATCCGTGAGCTCTGGCGCGCGGGCGACTTCGCGAAGGCGGTCGACGCTGTCCCGGACGAGATGCTCGACACCATCGCGCTCGCCGGGACTCCGGAGGAGGTCATCCGGCGTTTCGACGAGCGCTGGGCGGGCGTCCACCACGAGACGCTCCTGTGGCCGCCCGCGTTCCGCGGGATCGATGGCGTCCGCGCGGTCGTCAGCACGTTCGCGTCCGCGCGCACGACGTAGCCGCCCGGCGCACGCTTTAGGGTGGGTGTGGTGAGCTCACGTCGCGCGGAGACGGACGGGCCGTCGCTCGGGCCCCTGCTGCGCCGCGCGCTCGACACGGTGGACGCGGTCGGGGCGGACGCGACCTCTGAGCGGATCCTCGCGGGAGCGCTCGCCCAGTTCGAGGACTTCGGGGTGAGTCGGACGACGATGGAGGACGTCGCACGCCGATCCGGGGTGTCGCGGATCACGATCTACCGCCGCTTCTCGACCAAGGACGCGCTGGTCGAGGCGGTCCTGCTCCGCGAGTGCGCCCGGTTCTTCGTCGCGCTCGACGAGGCCGTGGCCGGCCTGCCCACGACCGACGAGCGGCTCGTCGAAGGCTTCGCACTGAGCCTGGAGTTCGTCCGGACGCACATCCTCCTCGGTCGCCTGCTCGCGACCGAGCCGGCCTCGCTGCTGCCGCATCTGACGCTCGAGGCGGGGCCGATCATCCGGGTCGCGCGCGAGTTCCTCGCGGATCGCCTCGGACGGGAGGTCTCGGAGGGACGGCTCGAGCCGCTCGACGTCCAGGTCGCCGGCGAGATGCTTGTTCGCGTGGTGCTCTCGTTCCTACTGACGCCGGACAGCGTCGTCCGGATGGACAGCCCGCAGGCGGCGCGCGACTTCGCCCGGCGGCATCTCGCGCCGTCGCTCCACGTCTCACCCTCCGCGCGCGGCTGAGGACCGCCCACAACACGGCATGAAACAAAGATGCAGATGATGTATCGTCGTGTCGCATGGTGCTGCAGTGTCCGATCCCGGCGACACGCTCGTCGGCAGAGGCCGGGCCTTGAGCGCGGCGACCGCTGCGCGACCCCGGCCGGCCGCCCCCTCGAGCGATCGACTGCCGGGTCCGCGCTCGCCGGGCTGGTGGCAGACCGCGCACTTCCTCGCGCGCCCCACCGCGTTCTTCGAGCATCACGGCCGCCGACACGGCGACATGTTCTTCGTCCGGCTGCAGGGACTCGCGACCGGCAAGATGGTCGTCGTCTCCGAGCCGGCGCTCATCGAGGAGGTCTTCAAAGGCGATCCCGACGACCTCCGCGCGGGCGAGGCGGCGCGTACGACGATCGAGCCGATCGGCGGGCCCAACTCGCTGCTGGTGCTCGACGCTCCGAAGCACCTGGAGGACCGGCGCCTCATGCTCCCGCCGTTCCACGGCGAGCGGATGCGCTCGTACGCGGACATCATGGCCGAGGAGACCGAGCGGTCGCTGGCGTCGTGGCCGGTGGACACGCCCTTCCCGCTGCGCCCGCGCATGGCCGACATCACGCTCGACGTCATCATGCGCGCCGTCTTCGGCCTCGAGCGCGACGACCGCTACCACGAGCTGCGGCGCGCGCTCGTCGCCATGGTTGCCAACGACCGGGCGGTGAGCACGGCGCTGATGGTCCCCGCCCTCCGCCGCGACGCAGGCCCGTGGCGCGGGTGGCAGGCGTTCCAGACGGCGATCGCCCACGCGGACGCGCTCATCTACGACGAGATCGCCCGCCGACGGACGGCGCCGGATCTCGACGGGCGCGAGGACATCCTCTCCATGCTCCTCGTCGCCCGGCGCCGCGACGGCACCGCCATGACCGACCTGGAGCTTCGCGACGAGCTCGTCACGATGCTGCTGGCCGGCCATGAGACGACGGCGACGGGCCTGGCCTGGACGTTCGAGCTGCTGTTCCGCCACCCCGAGGCGATGGCGCGCCTGCGCTCCGAGCTCGCGACGGGAGATGACGCCTACCTGGACGCCGTCGTCTACGAGGCGCTGCGGGTCAGGCCCGTCATCCCGTTCGTCGTGCGCGTGCTCAAGCGGCCGATGGAGCTCGGCGGGCACCTGCTCCCCGCCGGCGTCACGGTCGTCCCCGCGATCCATCTGGTTCATCGCCGCCCGGACCTCTATCCGGAGCCCGCCGCCTTCCGCCCCGAGCGCTTCCTCGGGCGCAAGCCGGGGACGTACGAATGGCTGCCCTTCGGCGGCGGCATGCGGCGGTGTCTCGGCGCGAGCTTCGCGCAGTTCGAGATGGCCGTCGTGGTGCGCCGCATCCTCGCGCAGGCCGAGCTCGCGCCTGCGAGCCCCCGGCCCGAGCGCATCAAGCGCCGCGCGTTCACGCTCGTCCCCGACCGCGGCGCGCCCGCGATCCTCCGCCTGACGAGGCCCTGAGTCGCCGCGCGGCACCCTCCGCGGTGAACGATCGCTAACCTGCGCCGCGGTGGCGGTTCTCCAGACCAACGTCAGGCACGACGAGACGTTCGCGCGCAACCGCGACGGCATGCTTCAGCGCCTCGCCGAGGTCGACGAGCAGCTGGCCGCCACGCGGGCCGGCGGCGGGCCGAAGTACGTCGAGCGCCATCGCCGCCGGGGCAAGCTGCTGGCCCGGGAGCGGATCGAGCTGCTCGTCGACCGCGACGCGCCGTTCCTGGAGCTGATGCCGCTCGCCGGCTGGGGTACCGACTTCCCGGTGGGCGGGAGCATCGTCGTCGGGATCGGCGTGGTCGAGGGGGTCGAGTGCTTGGTCTCCGCGAACGACCCGACGATCCGCGGCGGCGCCTCGAACCCGGTGACGTTCAAGAAGGTGTTCCGGACGCTCGAGATCGCGCGGACCAACCGGCTGCCGCTGATCAACCTGGTCGAATCGGGCGGCGCCGACCTTCCGACGCAGGCGGAGATCTTCGTGCCCGGCGGCGAGATGTTCCGCAACCTGACGCGGCTGTCGGCCGCGCGCATCCCGACGCTCGCGCTGGTGTTCGGCAACTCGACGGCAGGCGGAGCGTACGTCCCCGGCATGTGCGACTACACCGTCTTCGTCAAGGAACGCGCCAAGGTCTTCCTCGGCGGCCCACCCCTGGTCAAGATGGCGACCGGCGAGGAATCCGACGACGAGTCGCTCGGCGGCGCCGAGATGCACGCGCGCGTCAGCGGCCTGTCGGACTTCATGGCCGCCGACGAGCACGACTGCCTGCGCATCGGCCGCGACATCGTGCGCTGCCTGGGCTGGCGCAAGAACGGGCCGGGCCCCACCGAGGCGCCCGACGAGCCGCGGCATGATGCCGAGGAGCTGCTCGGCATCGCGTCGGCCGACGTCAAGGTGCCGTTCGACATGCGCGAGGTCCTCGCCCGCGTGGTCGACGGGTCGCGCTTCGACGAGTTCAAGCCGCTGTACGGCACGTCGCTGCTGACCGGGTGGGCTTCGATCCACGGCTTCCGCGTCGGGGTGCTGGCCAACCAGCGCGGCATCCTCTTCTCCGAGGAGGCGCAGAAGGCGGCGCAGTTCATCCAGCTGGCCAACAAGCAGGACGCGCCGCTGCTGTTCGTCCACAACACGACCGGCTACATGGTCGGCCGCGAGTACGAGCAGGGCGGGATCATCAAGGACGGCGCGAAGATGATCAACGCGGTCGCCAACTCGACCGTGCCGCACATCGTGCTGATGGCCGGCGCTTCGTACGGCGCGGGCAACTACGGCATGTCGGGCCGCGCGTACCGTCCGCGCTTCGTCTTCTCGTGGCCGACGATGAAGAGCGCGGTGATGGGCCCGCAGCAGCTCGCCGGCGTCCTGTCGATCGTCGCCCGTGCGGCCGCCGAGGGCCGCGGCCAGTCCTACGACGAGCAGGCCGACGCGCAGATGCGCGAGCGGGTCGAGGAGCAGATCGAGCGCGAGTCGCTGGCGCTCCCGAACTCGGGGCGCCTGTACGACGACGGCATCATCGATCCGCGCGACACGCGCACGGTGCTGGCGATGGCGCTGTCGGCCTGCCATTCCGGCGAAGTGCGCGGCGCCGGCGAGTACGGGGTCTTCCGGATGTGAGCCGGCCCATCGCCAAGCTGCTGGTCGCCAACCGCGGCGAGATCGCGCGCCGGATCTTCCGCACGTGCCGCGAGATGGGCATCGCCACCGTGGCGGTGTTCTCCGAGCCCGACCGCCACGCCCCTTTCGTGCGCGAGGCCGACGAAGCCGTGGCGCTCGGCGGTGCGACCCCCGCCGAGTCGTACCTGCGCGGCGAGGCGATCGTCGCCGCCGCCCTGCGCGTCGGCACCGACGCCGTGCATCCGGGCTACGGGTTCCTGGCGGAGAACGCCGGCTTCGCGCGCGCGTGCGCGCACGCGCACCTGAACTTCGTCGGCCCGTCACCGGAGGCGATCGAGGCGATGGGCTCCAAGATCGAGGCCAAGCGGCGGATGGCTGACGCCCGTGTGCCCGTGCTGCCCAGCGCCGATGTGACCGGTCTCGACGGCGCGGCGCTGCGAGAGGCGGCCACCACCGTCGGCTTTCCGCTGCTGGCCAAGCCATCGGCCGGCGGCGGAGGCAAGGGGATGCGCGCGATCGCCACCGCCGAGCAACTCGACGCGGCCGTCGCGGCGGCACGGCGAGAGGCGGCGGGCGCGTTCGGCGACGACGCGCTGATGCTCGAGCGCTACGTCGAGCGCGGCCGGCACGTGGAGATCCAGATCCTCGGCGACCATGACGGCACCGTGGTCTCGCTGCACGAGCGCGACTGCACGATCCAGCGTCGCCACCAGAAGGTCATCGAGGAGGCCCCTTCACCGGCACTCGATGACGACCTGCGGCGCCGGATGAGCGCGGCGGCGATCGCAGCCGGCAAGGCGCTCGGCTACGTCAACGCCGGCACGGTCGAGTTCCTTCTCGCCCCCGGCGGCGAGTTCTTCTTCCTTGAGGTCAACACGCGGCTGCAGGTCGAGCATCCCGTGACCGAGCTGGTGACCGGGCTGGACCTCGTCCGCCTGCAGATCATGATCGCCGAGGGACAACCCATCCCGGCGGAGGCCCACGCCGCGGAGCTGCGCGGCCACGCGATCGAGGCGCGGCTGTACGCCGAAGACGCCGCAGCAGGCTTCCTGCCACAGACCGGGTGCCTGACGCGCTTCGCCGTCCCGGACGGCGTCCGCATCGACACCGGCGTCGAATCCGGCTCGCAGATCAGCGTCCACTACGACCCGATGATCGCCAAAGTCATCGCGCACGCGCCCACGCGAGCCGAGACGGCACGGCTGCTGCACGGCGCGCTGCGCGCAACCGAGGTCCATGGCCTCAAGACGAACCGCGACCTGCTGGTGCGCGTCCTCGGCCACGACGAGTTCCTGGCCGGCGAGGCCGACACCTCGTTCCTCGAGCGGCACGATGCAGCCGACCTGGGCGCGCCGCTCGTCGACGCCCGCGGCGAGGCGCTCCACGCCGCCGCGGCCGCCCTCGTCGCCCAGGCGCAACGCAGGGACAGCGCGCGCGTGCTCGGCTCGTTGCCCAGCGGCTGGCGCAACAACCCCTCGCAGCCGCAGGAGATCGCCTTCGAGGGCGCGCGCGGGGCGCTCGACGTGCGCTACCACCTCGCCCGCACGGGCGCGCTGACGATCCAGGTCGGGGACGAGGACCTGCCCTCTCCGGGCCTGGGCCGATGCCGCGTCGATCTGGTCGAGCTCGAGGTCGACGGCGTGCTGCGCTGCTACCGGGTGCGCTGTGACGGAACGACGTGGTGGGTCAACGGCCCCGACGGCCAGAGCGAGCTGCGCGAGCTCGACCGGTTTCCCAACCCGGTCGGAGCCGACCAGGCGGGCTCGCTGACCTCGCCGATGCCCGGCATCGTCGTCCGGGTCCTGACCGAAGCCGGCGCGCGGGTGCAGCGCGGCGCGCCGGTGATCGTCATCGAGGCGATGAAGATGGAGCACGAGATCGTCGCACCGGCCCCCGGCATCGTCGCGGACGTGCACGTCGAGCAGGGCACGCAGGTGGACGCCGGAGCCGTCCTCGCGGTGATCGACGCCGACGACGACACCGACTCGTGAGCGCGGCGGTCCGCTACGAACGCCGCGGACCCGCGGCCTGGCTGACGATCGACCGGCCCGAGGCGCACAACGCGCTCAGCTCCGCGGTCCGTGCCGGGCTGCACGACGGCTTCGCGCGCTTCGCCGCCGACGACGCGCCGGTGCTCGTCCTCACCGGATCGGGCGCCAAGTCGTTCTGCGCCGGCGGAGACCTCAAGGAGATGGCCGCGACCGGCCTGACCGTCCCACCCCCGGACTTCGTGCCGCACCTCGGTCGCACCGTCCACCTCGATCGTCCGGTGATCGCCGCCGTCAACGGGGTGGCATACGGCGGCGGCTTTCTGCTTGCGCAGATGTGCGACCTCTGTATCGCCGCCGACCACGCCCGCTTCGCCATCACGGAGGCGCGCTGGGGACGCGGCGCGCCGTGGGCCGCCCCGCTGCCGTGGCTCATCCCGCCGCGCGTCGCGCTCGAGCTGTTGCTGACGGGCGATCCCATCGACGCCGGCCGCGCACGCGAGGTGGGTCTCGTCAACCGCGTTGTCGCGGCCGACCGCCTGCACGACGAGGCGCAGACGATGGCTGAGCGCATCGCCGCAAACGCGCCGCTGTCGGTCCGCGCCGGAAAGGCGATGGTCGACGCCTCCGCCGAACGCTCCCTCTCCGAGACGTTCGACGAGGCCGAGCGCCTGTTCGAGCCCGTCTACCTCTCGTCCGACGCCCAGGAGGGTCCGCGCGCGTTCCGCGAGCGCCGGCGGCCGGCGTGGCAGGGCCGCTGACGCGTCGCGCTCAGGCCATCGTCAAGCCACCGCTAACCGACAGCGTCTGGCCGGTAATGAAGGCCGTGTCCTCCGCGGCGAAGAACCGCACGGCCGCGGCCACCTCCTCCGGGCGGCCCACACGCTTCATCGGCACCGCCCGGGTCATCGCCTTGATGACCTTCTCGGCGTCGTCGGCAGCTTCGATGATGCCCGCCAGCATCGGCGTGTCGGTAGGGCCAGGGCAGACGGTGTTCGCGGTGATGCCCGACCGAGCGAACTCGCGGGCGATCGTCTTCGTGAACGCGATGATCGCGCCCTTCGCGCCCGCGTAGACCGACTCGAGCGACGACCCGACGCGCCCGGCGTCCGAGCCGATGTTGACCACGCGGCCCCAACCCCGGTCCGCCATCCCCGGCAAGGTCGCGTGACACAGCCGCAGACAGCCCTTGTAGTTCACGTCGATCACCCGCTCCCAGAACGCCTCGTCAGTGTCCACGAACGGTGTGAGCTCGTCCCAGCCGGCGGCGTTGACGAGGACGTCGACCGGCCCAAGCTCGGCCTCGGTGCGGGCGACGGCCGCGCGGACCGCCGGCGCGTCTGTGACGTCGACGCTCACCGCAATGGCCTGGCCGCCCGCCGCCACGACCTGCTCGGCGACCGAGCTCGCCTCGTCGTCCAGCAGATCCGCCACGGCGACCGCGCGCCCGTCAGCGGCGAGCGCCAGCGCGACGGCGCGGCCGATGCCGCGGGCTCCGCCCGACACCAACGCCACCCGGCGCGCGGGCCGCGCCACGTTCGACGGCACCGGTTCGGGTCGGGCGACGCCCACGCCGCGCCTCAGGCGCCGGCGCCTGCGTGGACGCCGCCGGGCTCGCCGCCGATCTCGACGCGCTCGCGCGCCGCGAGCTCGCCGTCCGCCAGTTGCTGTCGCAGCACCTTCTTGTCGAACTTCCCGACGCTCGTCTTCGGGACCTCATCGATGAACGCGTACTCGTCCGGGATCCACCACTTCGCGACGCGGGCTCGGAGGTGCTCGATCAGGGCGCGGGCGTCGAGGTCGGCGCCCTCGCGCGCGACGACGCACGCCAGCGGCCGCTCGCTCCAGCGCTCGTCGGGCTTGCCGATGACCGCCGCCTCGGCGACATCGGGGTGCGCCATGATCTCGTTCTCGAGCTCGACCGAGCTGATCCACTCCCCACCCGACTTGATCACGTCCTTGGCGCGGTCGGTGAGGCGGACGAACCCGTCGCGATCCATCGCGGCGACGTCACCGGTGCGCAGCCAGCCGTCGTGGAACTTCTCGTCGCTGTCGTCCGAGCGGAAGTACGCCGACGCGATCCACGGGCCGCGGACCTCGAGCTCGCCCGTCGCCTCGTTGTCCCACGGCACCTCGGAACCGTCGTCGGCGATCAGCCGCGCCTCCACGAGCGGCACGATGCGCCCCGCGCGCACGCGGTAGGACCACGCCTCCTCGCCGTCGGCGTCCCTCAGCGGCCTGGCGACGGCCGCGAGCGGGCTCGTCTCGGTCATCCCCCACGCCTGGACGATCTCGACGCCGTGACGCTCCTCGAAGCCCTCCATCAGGCTGCGTGGGACTGCCGCACCGCCGCACGGCACCACACGCAGGCTCGACAGGTCGGGCCGGTGCTCGTCGGCGTAGCGCAGCAGGTCCATCCAGATCGTCGGCACCGCGCCGGCGACCGTGACGCGCTCCTCCTCGATCAGCCGAGCGATCGGCTCGGGCTGCAGGAACGGACCGGGCATGATCAGGTCCGCTCCGACCATCGTGCACGCGTACGGCAGCCCCCACGCATTGGCATGGAACATCGGCACGATCGGCAGCACGCGATCGCGCCCGCTGACGCCGATGCCGTCGGCCATGCACTCGGCGATCGCATGCAGCACGTTCGACCGATGCGAGTACAGGACGCCCTTCGGGTTGCCCGTGGTGCCGCTCGTGTAGCACAGGCCCGCCGCCGCCCGGTCGTCGAGCTCCGGGTACTCGAAGCCGTCGTTCTGCGCGGCGAGCAGCGCCTCGTACCGAAGCACCTCGCCCGGCAGCGCACTCGCGTCGCCGTCGCCGACGACGATGTACCGCTCTACGGTCTCGAAGGTCGGCGCGATCTTGGCGAGCAGCGGCACGAGCGAGTCGTCCACCACGATGACCCGGTCCTCGGCGTGGTTGACGATGTACGTGAGCTGCTCCGGGAACAGGCGCAGGTTCAGCGTGTGCAGCACAGCTCCCATGCAAGGAGCCGCGAAGTACGTCTCCAGATGCTGCTGCGAGTTCCACATGAACGTCGCGACGCGATCGCCCTCGCCGATGCCGAGCGATGACAGCCCGGCCGCCAGCCGGTCCACGCGCGCGCCGACCTCCTCGTACGTCGCCTCGGTCTTCCCCGCTACGGTCAGCGTGACCACCCGGCCTCGGCCGTTCACCGTCCGCATCCGCCTCAGGATGCCGTTGATCGTCAGCGGGTGGTCGTGCTGGACGAGTCCTTCGAGCATGCGCTTCTCCGTTTCGGTCACGCGGGTCATCGGGCGCGACTCTCCGCGGCCTGACGGACGGGTCGCCGGCGACACCCTCGACCGCCGTACGTGGAACATACGCGTGAGCGATCGTTCACGCAAGCCGCCACTTTGCTGGGTCTCCGACGCGTCGTGCGCCAACGCAGGTCGGCCTCCGGGAGCCCCGCAAGCAGTGCTGCGTGGCTAGATTGGGCGCATGAGCCGCGACCGCGTGATCCTCGACGCCGCAGTGCGCCTGTTCTACGAGCGTGGCTTCGACGGCGTGGGCGTCGACGAGATCGGCGTGGCCGCCGGCGTCACGGGGCCGGCGATCTACCGCCACTTCCGCAACAAGGACGAGATCCTGGCGACGCTCTTCGACGAGGCGATGGACCGCCTGCTGCAGCTCGCCGGACCGCCGCACGAGGACCCCTGGGAGGAGCTTCGAGGCCTGGTTCGCGCCCAGGCCGAGTTCGCGCTCCGCGATCGCGAGCTGCTCAGCGTCTACTCCCGGGAGGACCGCTCGCTGGCGGAGACCTCGCGTCGCAGGCTGCACCGGCGGCAACGACAGTACGTCGAGCGCTGGGTCGAGGTGCTCCGCCGCTGCTACCCCGAGCGCGCGGAGGAAGAGCTGACCAGCGCGGCCTACGCGACAATCGGTCTGCTGCTGTCGATCGCCCACTGGCCACGCGAGGCGCGCACGACCGCGCGCCTCGAGAGCCTGCTGGAGAGCCTCGTGGTGGGCGGCCTGTCGGCGCTCGAGGACCGCCCGCACGACGCGAACGGACAGGTCCCGGCGGTCAGTACGAGCGCGGCAGGCCGAGCGAGTGCTCGGCGACGTAGTTGAGGATCATCTCGCGCGAGACCGGCGCCGTGCGCAGCAGCCGTACGCCCCACCAGTAGCTCGCCAGGTCGTATTCGAGCGCGACACCGTTGCCGCCGTGGGTCTGGATCGCCTGGTCCAGGCAGCGGATGCCGGCTTCGGCGGCGGCGAACTTCGCGATGTTCGAGGCCTCGCCGGCGGGCGCACCTGCGTCGTAGAGCGCCGCCGCTTTCTGGGTCATGAGCCGGGCGCACTCGAGCTGGATCTTGGCCTCGGCGAGCGGGTGCGAGATCCCCTGGTGGGTGCCGATCGGCTTGCCTCCCCAGACGGCGCGTTCGTTCGCGTACCGGCTGGCCTTGTCCATGGCGTAGCGGGCGATCCCGGTGCACATGACCGCGGCGGCGATCCGCTCGGGGTTCAGACCGTCGAACACGACCTTCAGGCCTTGGTGCTCCGCTCCGACGAGCCGGTCTGCCTCGACCTCGACGCCGTCGAAGAACAGCATCCACTGCTTCTCGGCGGCCGACAGTGCCGTGGGGATGTGCTGGCGCGTCAGCCCCGGGGCGTCGGCGTCGACGATGAACAGCGACAGCTTCCCCTTGCCGGTGCCCTCGTCGACCGCGGTGCGGGCCACGACCAGGATCGCGTCGGCGTCCTCGACGCCGGAGATGTAGGTCTTGGTCCCGCTGAGCACGTAGCCGCCGTCGACGCGCTTGGCCGTCGTGGAGATGCGGTGCGAGTTCGACCCGGCGTCGGGCTCGGTGATCGCGAAGACGATCCGGCGCTCGCCGGTCCCGATCCAGCGCAGCCAGCGGTCCTTCTGGGCCGGGGTGCCGTGGCGAGTGAGGATCGAGCCGCTGATGGCCGGCGAGACGACGATCAGGAGCAGCGGGCACCCGGCCGCGGCGGTCTCCTCGCCGACGGCGGCGAGCTCGTACAGCCCGAGCCCTCCCCCGCCGTACTCCTCGGGCACGTTGACCCCGAGGTAGCCCTTCTCGGCGAGCGCGTCCCACAGCTCGGTCGGAGGCTGGCCCGCCTCGGTCACCCGCTTGATGTAGGCGGGCCCGTAGCCGCTCGCGATGTCGCGCACCGCGGCACGCAGCATCTGCTCCTCCTGCGTCGGCACGAGCGGCAGGGCCGGCAGACCGTCGGTGGTCGGCGAGAGCGATGCGGCGTTCATGCGGGCTCCTTGGCGTCGGGCACGGGGACGATGGCGCATGACCTATGCTAACGATCGTTCACGATCGGAGGGAGGTTTGCCAATGCCGCGCGAAGAGCCGGCGATCCTGGGAGCGACCGAGCATGCGCCCGCGATGCGCATCGACCGCGGCTTCGTGGAGCTGCACGCCCGCGCGGGAGCCGAGGCGCTCGCCGACGCCGGCGTCGGGCCCGACGAGGTCGAGGGGCTGCTCGTGGCCTCGCCGATGACCGACGAAGGACCGATCTTCCTCTCCGAGGACGTCATGGACTACCTCGGCCTGACGAACCTGCGCCTCGAGGCGACGGTGAACCTCGGCGGCGCCAGCCACCTCGCGATGGTCCGCCACGCGGCGAACGTCGTCGCCGCCGGCGAGGCCGAGACGGTCCTGTGCGTCAGCTGCGGCAAGTTCCCCGCGATCCGCGACGTCGGACGGCAGCTCATGGCCGCTGTCTGCCACCGCGACTTCGAGCTGCCGTACGCGCCCTCGGTGCCCGCGCTCTACGGGCTCATCGCCCAGCGCTGGATGCACGAGACCGGCGCCGGCAAGCACGACCTCGCGCAGGTGCCGGTGGCGCAGGACGCCTGGGCCAAGCGCCATCCGACAGCGCTCATGCGGGATGCGCCGCCCGTGTCGATCGAGGACGTGCTCGACGGGCGGCCCATCGCCGGGCCATTCTCGTACCTCGACTGCTCGATCCCTTGCGAGGGCGGCGGTGCGCTCGTGGTCGCACGCGCCGACCGCGCGCAGCGCGGCCCGCACCGCCCCGTTCACGTGCTCGGCTTCGGCGAGGGCCACACGCACGGTTTCCTGAGCTCGATGGCCGACCCCGGCCGCACCGGCGCAGCTCGATCAGGGCCCATGGCCCTCGAGCGCGCGAACCGCTCGCTGAGCGACATCGACGTGTTCGAGCTCTACGACGCCTTCTCGGCCACCCCGCTGATGACGCTCGAGGAGATCGGCGTCGCCGAGCCGGGGCGGGCGGCCGACCTCTACCGCGACGGCCGCACGCTGCCGGGTGGCGATCTGCCGGTCAACACCAACGGAGGCCTGATCCGCTTCGGCCACTCAGGCACCTCCTCGGGCTTCACCGGGATCCTCGAGGCCTACTGGCAGCTGTCCGGGCGAGCACGCGGCGAGCAGGTCCCCGGAGCCGACTGCGCGTTCGTGCACGCCTACGGCTCGATGCTGTGCAGCCACGTCAGCGCGGTCCTGGAGGCAGCGTGACCGAGATGCCGGAGACGACCGAGATCGACGGCCTCGCCGACCCCCGGGCGCTGCCCACGCCGACACCGGTGGCAGCGCCGTACTTCGCCGCCGCGGCACGGGGCGAGCTGCTCTACCAGCGCTGCGCGCGCGGCCACGCGTTCCTGTACCCCCGCTCGCTGTGCCCCTCGTGCCACTCGGCCGAGCTGGAATGGGAGCGCTCGGCGGGGCACGGCGAGGTCGTGACGTTCGCGCCCGTCCACCGCCCGCCATGGAACGACCTGAGCCGGCCGACCCCGTATGTCGTGGCGCTCGTGTGCCTCGACGAGGGACCGCAGCTGCTGTCGACGATCGAGCGCGTCGACCCCGGGCAGATGCACATCGGTCTCCGCGTGGAGGCGGTGTTCGAGCCGGTCGACGAGGAGCTCGGGCTCGTGCGCTTCGTGCCCGGCGCGGCGCGCGCATGACGCCGCGCCCGTCGCTCACACCGAGACGCGCGCGCGGTGCCCGGAGAAGTCCGGAGGGCGCTTCTCGGCGAACGCCTGGACGCCTTCCCGCGCCTCCTCGGTCTCGACGAACAGGTTCAGCCCGCTGAACGCGAGCGCCGCGTTGCCCGCCAGGTGCTCGGTCTCGGCGTTGAACGACTGCTTGAGAAAGCGCAGCGCCGTCGGCGAGAGCGCGAGGATCTCGTCCGCATAGCGGCGCACCTCGGCCTCGAGCTCGCCCGCTGGCACGACGCGGTTGGCAAGCCCCCAGCGCTCGGCCTCCACGGCGTCGTACTGGCGGCACAGGAACCAGATCTCCCGCGCCCGCTTCTCGCCCACCACGCGCGCGAGGTAGCCGGTGCCGAAGCCGGCGTCGAACGACCCCACGCGGGGGCCGGTCTGGCCGAAGCGGGCGTGCTCGGCCGCGATCGTGAGATCGCACAGCAGCGCCAGCACGTGTCCTCCGCCGATGGCGTAGCCGTTGACGGCGGCGATCACGGGCTTGGGGATGTCGCGGATCACCCGGTGCAGCGCCTCGACCTCGAACAGGCCGGACTCCGACGGTCCGTAGTCGCCCGTCTCGGCGCGCTGCTTCTGATCGCCTCCGGTGCAGAAGGCCCGCTCGCCCGCGCCGGTGAGGCAGACCACGCCGACGGCCGGATCGGCCCAGGCGCGCTTGAAGCAGGCGATCAGCTCGTCGACCGTCCGCGCCCGGAAGGCGTTCAGCCGTTCGGGGCGCGCGATCGTCACCATCGCGAGCCCCGCCGCCACCCCGTACCTGACGTCCGTCAGCTCCTGCATGCCGCCCTCCCGATTCGCCTGCGTCTCGGCCTGCGATCGTACAGGCGCGAGCCCGCACTGCGAACGCTCGTTCACTAGGCTTCCCACAGTGGACAGCACGCCGTTCCGCATCGGCGCCGGGTCGGGCTTCTGGGGCGACATGGTCGATCCCGCCGTCGAACTGATCGAGCGCGGGGACATCGACGCGATCGCGTTCGATCTCCTCGCCGAGCTGACGATGTCCGTCCTGCAGCGGGCCAAGCTGCGCGACCCCGGCCGCGGCCACATCCCCGACGTCGAGCCGATCATGCGCCAGGTGCTCGAACCGGCCCGGCGCCACGGCGTGACCGTCGTGACCAACGGCGGGGGCGCCAACCCGCCGGCGGCCGGCGCCGCGACGGCGCGGATCGCGATCGATCGCGGCCTGGGCGATCTGCGCATCGCGATCATCGAGGGAGACGACCTCACCGAGCGGATCGCCGAGATCCGCTCACAGGGCTGGCGCTTCGCCAACCTGGAGAGCGGCGAGGAGGACATCGACGCCATCGCCGACCGTGTCGTGGCGGCGCACGCCTATCTCGGATCGGACGGGATCGTCGAGGCGCTCACCAGCGGTGTCGACGTCGTGCTCGGCGGGCGCCTGGCCGACTCCGCGCTGTACTGCGGCCCGCTGATGCACCACTTCGGGTGGACGTTCGACCGTGACCCCGAGCTCGTAGGCGCCGCCCTGACGATCGGTCATGTCCTCGAGTGCGCCGGCATCGCCTCGGGCGGCATGTCGACGCAGTGGCGCCTCTCGCGGGAGCCATGGCGGCTCGGCTTCCCGCTCGCGCAGGTCGAGCCTGACGGCAGCGCGCTCGTCACCAAGATCCGGGACTCGGGCGGCGTCATCAACGAATGGACGGCCAAGGAGCACCTGCTCTACGAGGTGCACGACCCCACGGACTACCGGCTTCCGGACGGCATCGTCGACCTGTCCGGCGTCGAGATCCGCGAGGACGGGCCGGACCGCGTCCGCCTGACCGGCATGACCGGCCGGCCGCGCCCGGACTTGCTCAAGGTCCAGATCGGTTACGAGGCCGGCTACATCGCCGAGGGACGCGCGATGTTCCCCTGGCCGGACGCCCTCGAGAAAGCCACCTGGTCCGAGGACCTGGTCCGCCGCAGGCTGCGGCACCTCGGCGTGGAGCCGCTCGAGCAGCGCTACGACCGCGTCGGCATCGACGCGCTCGCCGGTCCCGTCGCCCCGCCCCCGCAGCACGACCCCAACGAGGTCGAGCTGCGCATGGTGGTGCGGTGCGCGACGCGCCCCGAGGCCGAGTCGGCGCGCCGCGCGTTGCTGATGCCGGCGACCGCGGGCCCCGCCGGGACCGCCTTCGGCGTGCCGTCGCCCGTGCGCAAGGTCATCGCGCTGTGGCCGACGCTCGTCCCGCGCGAGCTCGTGCACGAGCGCGTGACGATCACCACCGCGCGGGAGCTGGCTGATGCGGCTGCATGAGCTTGCCTTCGTCCGCTCCGGCGACAAGGGCGACACCTCGAACGTCGCCGTGCTGGCGCGCGACGCGGAGTGCTACCGGCACCTCGAGTGCACGCTGCTGCCCGAGGCGATCAAGGCCTACATGGGTCCGCTCGTCACCGGCCCCGTCGCGGTGTACCGGCTGCCGAAGCTCCGGGCCCTGAACGTCGTCATGCACGGCGCGCTCGGCGGCGGCGCGACAACGACACTGCGGTTCGACGAGACCGGCAAGTCGATGGGAGCGATCCTCTCGCGGATGGAGCTTCCCGTCGCCGACGTGAACGAGCGTTCCCACACCCTGGACGAGAGCGCAGACACCACGTGAGCCGCGGAGACGTCACCGGGCTCGGCCTCGCCTTCGGTCCAGGCGACGAGGGGCGGTCGTGGATCGGCCGGGTCTGCGAGCCCCGGCCGGCCGAGGCGCCGGTGTGCGAGGCGATGATCCGCAACTACTGCGCGCTCGTGGAGGATGGCAATAGCGCCTACTGGGACGACGGCGTCAGCCCTCCGGGGCTGCTCATGGCCTACGGATTCCCGGCTCCGTGGCGACCAGGCGGCCGCGCCAGGACGAACCTCTTCGCGATGAGCATCCCGCTCCCCGGCCGCCACATCATCAACGTCTCGACCGACACGGAGTTTCGGCGCCACGCGGCCGTCGGCGATCACGTCTGGGTGGCCGACGAGGTCGTCGACGTCTCGGAGGCGAAGCGCACGCGCCTCGGCGAGGGGCACTTCATCACGACGCGCTCGGTCTACCGGGTCGACGACGAGGAGCTCGCGTCCAACGTCAACGTGCTCTTCCGCTACGACGTCCCTTCACGCGCCGTGGACAGCGCAAGCGAACCGGTGGCCGAGCATCCGGGCCTCGGTCCGGACGCCGGCGAGGCGCTCCCGGCGGTATCCGTGCCCGTCACCTACCGGCGCGTCTGCCACAACGCAGCCGCGACGTGGGACTGGTTCCCCGGCCACCACGATCCCGAGTACGCCCGCAGCCAGGGCCAGAAGACGATCTACCTGTCGACGCTGTTCTTCCACGGCTTCCTCGATCGGCTGGTCACCGAGTGGGCCGGCAGAGGCGCCTTCATCCGCCGCCGGAGGATGCGCATGCTGCGCTCGATCTACGCCGGCCAGACGGCGACGGCGACCGGCCACGTGACGGCACGGCGCGACGAGGACGGCCGTCGCCTCGCGGAGGTGGCATGTCTCGTGTCGAGCGAGGAGGGCGCCTGCGTGCCGGCGGAGGTGACCGTCGAGCTGCCGCCGGACGCTGGCGGGGCCGCGCCGGCGTGACGCAGGGCCGTCACCGTCGGGAGCCTCACTTCAGAGCCCCAGGGTCTTGCCGATGATGTCGCGCTGGATCTCGCTGGTGCCGCCGTAGATGGTTCCGACCACGGCTCCGCGGACGTGGCGCTCCATGTCGTACTCGGTCGCATAGCCGTAGCCGCCCATCATCTGCATGCCTTCGAGGGCGACCTGCTTGCCGACCTCGGTGACCTTGAGCTTCGCCATCGAGGCTTCGCGCGGAAACAGGGCCGCAGGATCGGCGTCGACGCGCCGGGCGACGTCATAGACCAGGAGCCGGCAGCACTCCAGCTCGGTGGCGAGGTCGGCGAGCCGGTGCCTGAGCGCCTGGAACGAGCCGATCGGTCGTCCGAACTGCTTGCGCTCCTTGACGTAGCCCAGCACGTCGTCGAACGCACGGCGGGCCATGCCGAGATGCTGGGCGGCGATGATGAGCCGTTCGACGTTCAGCCCCGCCATCAGCTGCATCCACGCCTGCCCTTCGCGGCCGAGGACGTTCTCGGCCGGGATCTCGCAGTCGGTGAAGAAGAGATCGTTGACCTCGCGCCCGCCCATCGTGTCGATGCCGCGAACCTCCATCCCGCGCACGCCCGCGGCGACGTTGAGCATCGTGAGGCCTTCGTGCTTTCCACCCGAGCGGTCCGAGCGCGCGACGAGCAGGACGTGCGCGGCGTGGTGGGCGTTGGAGATCCAGGTCTTCTGGCCGTTGACGACGAAGGCACCGTCCGATCGCTCGGCGCGGCACTGCAGGGCGCCGACGTCCGAGCCTGCCTCCGGCTCGGACATGGCGATCGCCTCCACGTCGCCGCGAACGATGCCGCCGAGGATCTCGTGCTTCTGATCCTCGGTGCCGAAGCGCTCGTAGGCGCCGGCGGCGATCATCGTCGTGGCGATGCCGGCGATCGGCGCCATGCCGTAGGCCGTCTCGTCGAGCAGCAGGCACAGGTCGACGAGCCCGCCGCCGGCTCCGCCGAACTCCTCGGGGATCGCGACGCCGAGCCAGCCGAGCTCGGCCATTCGCCGGTAGATCTCGGGGTTGTGCGGCTCCGGGCCGCGCTGCTCGCGCGTCGCTGTCTCGCGACGGCAGAAGTCCCGGATCGACTCGACGAACGCCCGGCGCTCGTCGGTCAGCTCGGCGACGCTGCTCACGACGCCGCCGGCCGGTAGATGGTCACGACCGCCGCGCCGCCCAGGCCGATGTTGTGCTGCAGGGCGACCTTCGCGCCCGCGACCTGGCGCTGGTCGGCCTGGCCGCGCAGCTGCCACGTCAGCTCCGAGCACTGGGCGAGGCCGGTCGCGCCGAGCGGGTGGCCCTTGGAGATCAGGCCGCCCGACGGGTTGACCACCCAGCGGCCGCCGTACGTCGTGTCCTCGTCGTCGACGAGCTCGTGGCCGTGGCCGCGCTCGGCCAGGCCGAGCGCCTCGTAGGTGATGAGCTCGTTCGCGCTGAAGCAGTCGTGCAGCTCGATGACGTCGACGTCCTCGGCGGAGACCTGCGCCTCCTCGTAGGCCTGGTTGGCCGCGCGCTCGCTCATGTCGTAGCCGACGATGCGGATGCAGTCGGTGTCGTCGCCGAAGACGCCGTCGAGGTCGGTGACCATCGACTGGCCGGCGATCTCGATCGCGCGATCCCACAGGTCGTGCTCGTCGACGAAGCGCTCCGACGCGACGATCGCCGCGGCGCTGCCGTCGGAGGTCGGCGAGCACTGCAGCTTGGTCAGCGGGTCGTGGACCATGCGCGCGTTCTTGATGTCGTCCAGCGAGTACTCGTCCTGGAACTGCGCGTACGGGTTGTTGACCGAGTGCTTGTGGTTCTTCCAGCCGATCCACGCGTAGTGGTCGGCCGTCGAGCCGTACTGCTGCATGTGGTCGCGCCCCGCGTTGCCGAACATCTGCGGGGCGAAGGGCGAGTCCTCCGGCTCGCGCACGTGCATCATCGCGCCGAGGTGGCGGTCCAGCGCGTTCGTGCGGTCGGTGTACTTGATGCCCAGCGACCCGCGCTCCATCTTCTCGAAGCCCAGCGCCAGCGCGCAGTCGACGACGCCGCCCCTGACCGCCTGGCGCGCGAGGAACAGCGCGCTCGAGCCGGTCGAGCAGTTGTTGTTGACGTTCACGACCGGGATGCCGGTCAGGCCGAGGCCGTAGACCGACCGCTGCCCGTAGGTCGAGTCGCCGTAGCAGTAGCCGACGTAGGCCTGTTGGACCTGGTCGTACGTGACGCCGGCGTCCTCGAGCGCCTTGCGCCCCGCCTCCTCGGCCCAGTCGGGGTAGTCGCCCTCCTTCGTGCCAGGCTTGTCGAACTTCGTCATGCCGACGCCGACGACGTAGGTCTGCTGGCTCATGGTCTAGATGCTCCTCAAGGTGATGGCCGCATTGCTGATCACTGGGGTGCCGCGTTCCTTCGTCTGGACATCGAGGACGATCCGGCCGTTCTCGCGCCACTGACGGACGACGAGCGTCTCGCCGGGGAACACCACGCCCGCGAAGCGCGCCTGGTAGCGCGCGACCTGCTCGACGTCGCCGCCCAGCGACGCATCGACGACCGCCTTGCACGCGATGCCGAAGCTGCACAGCCCGTGCAGGATCGGCCGGTCGAAGCCGCCGAGCTCGGCGAACTCGGGATCGGCATGCAGCGGGTTCTTGTCACCGCTCAGGCGGTAGAGCAGCGCCTGCTGCGCGAGCGTCGGCCGCTCGACCTCGACGTCGGGCGCCCGGTCGGGCGCCGGGTTCCCCGGCGCTGGGCCGCTCTCGCCGCCGAAGTCGCCCTCGCCGCGGATGAACAACGAGAAGCGGTTGACGAACAGCTCCTCGCCGTCGGGCGTGGTCGACGTCGCCTCGAGGACGACGAGCGCGCCCTTGCCCTTGTCGAAGACGTCGGTGATGCGCGAGGTGGTCGAGACCTCTCCCGCGACGGGGATCGGAGCATGGATCTCGATGTCCTGCTCGCCGTGCAGGAGCATCGCGAAGTTGACGTCGAACCCGTCCAGACCGCCCAGTCCGGCGAGGGCTCCGAACACCGGGATGACGGCGAACGACGGCAGGACCTTCAGGTCGCGCTCGTACGTGTACGCGAGCTCGTTCGGGTCGGTCGGCGCAGCGCCGGCGCCGAGCCCGAGGTGGTAGAGGATGACGTCGTCCGGGCCCCACGAGGCAGCGCCGGCGGGCAGCTGAGCGCCCATGACCCTCTCCCGATCGATCGGCATCGCGTCAGGAGTCCATGCCGACGAACAGACCGCCGGTGACGTTGAGCACCTGGCCGTGGACGTAGTCCGACAGGGGCGAGCACAGGAAGAAGATCCCGCGCGCGGCCTCCTCGGGCGACGCCGCCCGCCCGAGCGGGATCATCATCTGCATCATCCCGCGCATCTGCTCGGGCACACCGATGTGGACGGTGCGGCCGCCGACGTCGACCACGGTGTCGTCACCCTTGGCGACGGTCAGGCGGGTGTCGATGAACCCGAACGCGACGGCGTTGACGTTGATCTTGAACTGGCCCCACTCCTTGGCGAGGGTCTTGGTCAGGCCGACCACTCCCGCCTTCGCCGAGGAGTAGTTCGCCTGGCCCGCGTTGCCCATGGTGCCAGCGATCGAGGTGACGTTGACGATCTTGCGGAACACCTCTCGACCTTCCTCGCGCTCGCGCTTGGCCGGCTCACGCAGATGCGGCGCAGCCGCCCGGCACACGCGGAACGGCACGATCGTGTGGATGTCGAGCATGCGCTGGAACGCGTCGTCGTCCATCTTGTGGACCGGCGCGTCGATGGTGTAGCCGGCGTTGTTGACGACGATGTCCAGGCGTCCCCATGCGTCGACGGCGGTCTGCACGAGCTCGTCCGCCGCTCGCTCGCGCGTCAGGTCGCCGACGTGGACGACGGCCTCGCCGGCGATCTCCGACACGGCCTGCTCCGCGACGTCGCCGTCGAGGTCGTTGATCACGACCTTCGCGCCTTCGCGGCTCAACAGCTCAGCGGTCGCCCGCCCGATCCCGCGACCCGAGCCGGTGATGATCGCCACCCTGCCGTCCAGCATGCCCATCTGGTCTCTCCTGGTCGTCGCTCGCCGCCTCCGCAGAGGCTAGCGAGAAACATTCGTTCATGAACGCAAGTCTGACTCGGTACGCTGCCGCGCGATGACCGACCCGCTTGCTGCACCCTCCCGCCGAACGCAGCGGGAGCGCAGCGCAGCGACCCAGGCGGCATTGCTCGACGCCGCCATCGACTGCCTCATCGCCGAGGGGTACGCCAACACCACGACGAGTCGGGTCGCAGCGCGCGCCGGGCTCTCGCGCGGCGCGCACCTGCACCACTTCCAGACGCGCGCCGCGCTCGTGGCGGCGGCGGTCGAGCGGTTCGCCACGCGGCGCGTCGCGGAGCTGCAGCGCGAGATCGAGCGCTTGCCGCGGGGCCCGGACCGCACGTACCGCGCCCTCGACCTCCTGTGGCGCGTCTACTCCGGCCCGCTGTTCCAGGCCGCGGTCGACCTGTTCGCCGCCGCCCGGACCGACGAGGAGCTGCGCGCGAGCCTGTCGCGGTTCGAGCGCGTCATCGCGCGCGACACGGTGCGGCTGTGCGGTGATCTGTTCGCCGAGCAGGCCGAGCGGGCGGACTTCCCCGAGCTGCTCGAGCTCGTGCTCAGCACGATCCGCGGTCTTGCGCTGCTCGACATCGTCCAGCCCGGCACGGGCGCCGCCGACACGCAATGGCGCTACTGCCGCGGGCGCCTTCACGCGCTGCTCGAGCTGCCGCCGGCGACGGCCTGACCCTCGGGGACGCCGGCCGGCGGGGTGTGCCACCGGTAGTCGTCCCACGAGAAGCGCCCCGCGCGCCAGCGACCCTCGAGCGTCGGCGTCGGGCGCAGCGGCGCGTCACCGTGGCGATCGAAGTAGTAGCTGTTGGCCATCGAGCAGCTCGGCTGCCAGAAGACCTGCCGCCGCCGCCTGCGGAGCATCTCGGCGAAGTACCGCGCGTTCGCGGCGTCGGTGACCTCGACGGCTGTCGCACCGCGCTCGCGCGCGTGCAGCAGGCACCGGACGATGTGCCGCGCCTGCGTCTCGATGAGCGTGAAGTACGAGGCCCCGTTGTAGCCATACGGTCCGAACACCAGGAAGAGGTTCGGGAACCCCGGCACCGTCACACCCTCGTACGCCTGGTAGCGATGCGCGTCCCACCAGGCCTCGAGGTCCCGGCCGTCGCGACCGGTGACCGGGAACTTCGGGAAGTTGCCGCGGTCGAAGACCTTGAACCCGGTCGCGAGCACGAGGACGTCGGCCGCGTGCTCGGTCCCGTCGACGCAGATGACACCTTCGGGAGCGACGCGCTCGATCGGCGTGGTCTCGAGCGTGACGTTCGGCCGGTTGAACGTCGCCAGGTACGAGTTGTGGAAGCTCGGACGCTTGCAGCCCATCGCGTAGGCCGGCGTGAGCTTCCGGGCGACGTCGGGGTCGTGGACCTGCCGCCGGACGTACCACCGCGCGAGGCGCTCGAAGGCACTGGCCAGCGGCACCGCGTCGTGGTAGTGCGCCGCCAACGGGAAGGTGAGCTCCACGAACGACTGGCTGGCGAGCCGCGCCAGACGCTGGGCTCCGGGGACGCGCGACAGGGCGGCCCGGACCGGGACGGGGAGCGGCGCGTCGAGCTTCGGCAGACACCAGATCGGCGTGCGCTGGAAGACCGTCAGGTGCTCGACGCACGGGGCGAGGCTCGGGATGAGCTGGACGGCAGAGGCGCCGGTGCCGATCACCGCGACGCGGCGTCCGGCGAGGTTCTCGTTCGAGTCCCAGCGCGCGGTGTGCATCGTGACGCCGGCGAAGTCGTCGACGCCAGCGATGTCGGGCCGCTTGGGCTTCGTCAGCGCTCCGGTCGCGTCGACGACGTGGCGCGCGACGAGCGTGTCGCCGGCGTCGGTCGTCAGGTGCCAGAGGTGCCGGCGCTCGTCGAACGCGGCGCCGGTGACCTTCGTGCCGAAGCGCGTGCGCTCACGGAGGCCGTAGCGCGCCGCGCAGTGCTCGGCGTACCGCCGAAGCTCTTCCCCGGGAGCGTAGATGCGTGACCAGTCCGATCGGCGCTCGAACGAGAACTGGTAGCTGAAGGACGGGATGTCGACGGCGACCCCGGGATAGCGGTTCCAGTACCACGTGCCGCCGAACCCCGCCCCCTCCTCGACGATGAGGTGGTCGTGCAGGCCGGCGCGATCGAGAGCGATCGCCACACCGATGCCGGAGAAGCCGGCGCCGATGATGAGCACCTCATGATCCGGCACGATGCCCGCGTTCACCCTGCTTACGTTACACAGGTACGAGTTTTGTTGCATCGTCTCGTGCCCAGGACGGGACAGCTGGCGCACTTCTCCTGTGCAACGCTTCCCGCGGCGACCCGACGCACACGATGAACGACGATCGACGCGCCGGCATCGGCGCACTGCCGCGACCCCAGCACGCCGTGCGCGGCAGCATGGACCTGCTGCGCCGCGCGATCCGCGGGCCCATCCGCCATGCGGAGGTGGACTTCGCGGCCGAAGGGCTCCTCGAGGCGCTCGACGGCGATGCTCGCGAGGCGCGGTGCGCCCTCCTCCAGCGGCTCGCCGACGAAGGCGTCGGGCTCGACGAGCTCCGGCGCGCGGTGGAGGAGGACCGCCTCGCACTGCTTCCGGTCGAACGCGTGTTGTCAGGAGACGAACGCCGCTACACGTTCCGCGAGGTCGCAGAGCGAGCCGATCTCGACCCGCGCTTCCTCATCACCCTGTGGCGCGCGTTCGGCGTCGCCCTCGGCGACCTGGACGAGCCGGCTGCCAACGGCGAGGATCTCGACGCTGCGCTCGCCGTGAAGCGCTGGCGCGAGGCCGGCGTCTCGGAGGACGGCATGCTCGAGATCGCGCGCGCCATGCGCCACGCGATGTCGACGGTCGCCGCCGCCATGCGCAGCGTCCTCGGGACGTCCTTCATCCACCCGGGCGACAGCGAGCTCGACGTCGCTATGCGCTATGCCCGCGTCGCCGACGAGGCAGCGTCCGAGCTCGACTGGCTGCTCGGCTGGGCGCTGCGCGTCCATCAGCGCAACCAGCTCGCGCTCGAGGTCACGAGCGGCGTGGCCGAGGCGCCGGGAGCGCGCGACGTCACGGTCTGCTTCGCCGATCTCGTCGGGTTCACATCGCTCGGAGAGCAGGCATACGCCCCGGAGATCGCCGGCGTCGCCGCCCGGCTCGACGAGCTCGCCGCCGGCGCCGTCCGTTCGCCCGTGCAGCTCGTCAAGACGATCGGCGATGCCGTCATGCTCGTCTCGCCCGACGTGGACGCCCTCATCGAGACGGCGCTGACGCTGCGCCACGAGGTCGACGCGGACCCCGCGATGCCGCAGGTCCGGACCGGCATGGCGCGCGGACCCGCGCTCGCGAGGGCGGGCGACTGGTTCGGGCGGCCCGTCAACCTCGCCAGCCGGCTCACCGCGCTGGCCGCACCTGGGCAGGTGCTCGCAACCGACGACGTCCGGGAGGGCTCCGCGGGACGCTACACGTGGACGCCGCGCCGCCGCCGCCGGATCAAGGGCCTCGAAGAGCGGATCAAGCTTTTCTGCGTCGAAGCCAGCGAGTGAACGGTCGACGGGGCACGCGCGACTGATACAGCACCGCGCGTCTTGTAGCATCCGCGCTCCCGTGAACCCGCTCCTGCTGCCGCCGCGATTGATGGTCCGCGCGCTCGACGATCTGCACTCGCTGGCGCGCTCGGCGGAGACCATCGCCCGAGTGGTGGGCACGCTCGACGGCGAGCGTGTCGAGAAGGTCCTGGACGACATTGCGGCCGTCGCCGACGCAACCGAGCGTCTCCCGCAGGTCGAGGCGGCGCTGGCGGACGTCGAGCAACAGGCGCTGCACCGGATCGATGCGCTTGACCAGCGCTTGACGGGTGTCCTCGAACTCGCCGAGCGCATCGAGGGCGGCCTTCCTGCCATCGGCGACGTCCTGGAGCGCATCGGCGCGCTCGACGGCAGCCTGGCGGGTGCGCTGGAGGTGGTCGGCCGCCTCGAGAGCGACATCTCGAGCCTCGGACGGATCGCACCGTCGGTCGACGTCCTCACGGAGGCGGCGGGCCGGCTCGCGGACACTGCCGAGCCCCTCCAGGGCGCGGCAGAGCGCCTGGGGCGGATCGCGGACCGGCTGCCGGGAGGATCACGCAGCAGGGCATAGCCGCCCGGCCGACACACAGAAAGTTAGCCGTTCGGCGAACGGGGTACGCCTCCGGACATGAGCGACCGTTCACGCCAGGCTCGGAGGCGGGCATCCGTCGAGCGCCAGCGCCTCGTGTACTTCACCGGCGGAGTGCTGCTCTGGGGCTTCGCCGTGCTCGCCGGCTCGCAGGTCCTGACCACCGCCATCCCTCTGTCGGCCCTCCTCGCCGTCTGCGCGGCCGGGGCCGTCCTCACGACGCTCGGAATCGCCGACCGACGAGACGGGCAACTTCTGCGATCAGGCGACCTGGCCCTGATCGACCCAGCGCTGGTGGTCGCCCTGACCGGCGTCGGTCTCACGTTCCTGATCGCGGGCGAGGCCGCGACCGCGGTCGTTTTCGGCCTCACTGCCGCCGCGGTCGGCCTCAGCGCGCTCTTCACGCGCCTCGCGGAGTTCGGTCGGTAGCCTTCCGGGGGTGCAAACGATCGTTCACAGCTTCCCGCACCGGCGTGCCGGGCATTGCGGCTCGGGCGCCCTGCGGGACCTGCTCGAGTTCCACCGGCTGAGCTACGACGCCGAGCCGTTCCGCGAAGGGGCGGTCTTCGGCCTGGCGGGAGGACTCGGCTTCTTCTACGCCGCGCTGCCAGGGATCAAGCCGCCGATCTATCTGGTCGGCCGGACGGCCGATCTCGAGCGCGACTTCTGCGCGCACCTCGGCGTCGAGCTCGACCTGCGTCAGACCGACGATGCGGACGAGGGCTGGGCAGCCCTGCGCGGCGAGATCGACGCCGGTCGCCCGACGATGGTGTGGGCCGACATCAAGCACCTCGAGTACCTGCGCGTGCGCATGCACAACACGATGCACGACATCGTCGTCTGCGGCTACGACCTCGATGACGGTGTGGCCTTCGTGGCCGACAACGACCGCGACGAGCTGCAGCGGTGCTCGCTGGAGTCCCTGGCGCGGGCCCGCGACTCCTCCGCGTTCCCCGGGCCGAACCGTCACGCGACGTGGGTGATGCGCTGGCCGTCAGAGCTGCCGGCAGCACGCACGGCCGTCACGCGCGCGATCGGCCGAGCGGTGGAGAACATGGCCGGGCCCGCGCAGCCGGTACTCGCCGGAACGGGCGCCGGGGGGCTCGCCGGCGTGGACCTCTTCGCCCGGGAGTACGAGGGGTGGCCCGGCCAGTTCGGCGATGACCTCGGCGCGGTGCTGCGCGGCCTGGCGGTGTTCATCGTCAAGGCGGGCACGGCCGGAGCGATGTTCCGGTCGCTGCACGCGGACTTCCTGTTCGACGCCGCCCGGTGGCTCGACGACGAGGAACTCGACGAGCTCGGCGCGACCTACGCGGCGCTCAGCGAGCGTTGGCGTCTGCTGGCCGCGTCCGTCCAAGGCGAGGACGATCCGGTCGCGGCACACGACGCGGGTCGCGACCATGTGACGCACATCGCCGCCCTCGAGCACCGCGGAGTCGAGGAGATGCAAGCGTGGCTGGCGACGCGCTGACCACACCGGAGGGCTGGTACCGACCGCACCAGCCGAACTGCCTGGGCTGCGGCGATGAGAACCCGCTCGGGCTGCGGCTGCGCATGCGACCGCGAGGTGAGGGGGTCAGCGGCGAGGTCACGTTCAGGCCGGAGCACGAGGGCGCGCCGGGCTTCGCGCACGGTGGCGCGGTGGCGACGGCGCTCGACGACGCGTTCGGGATGATGCTCGTCAAGCTCGGGCTTCCGGCGGTCACCGCGCGGCTGGAGGTCGACTACCGGCGGCCGGTGTTCGTCGGGCGCCCGTACACCGTCCGGGCGGAGTGCGAACGGCGCCAGGGCCGCAAGCTGTGGCTCGAGGCATGCCTCCTCGAGGGCGGAGTCGTCGTGGCGGCAGCGCAAGCGCTGTTCGTACGCGTCGACGAGCGGCACTTCCTCCAGGGTCGCGAGCACGCGTCGGACGACGGACACCGGCGCCTGCCGTGGTAACTGCCCTCACGGCGGATCCCGCAGGAGCGGAACGTACGCGCCGCGCTGGTCGCGGAAGACGGGGGCGTTGCGTCAGGCACGCCCCCCGGCGTGGAAGGTCTCGCGTGCGCGCACAGCTGAAGGACTCGAGCGTGTCTGGGAGCTACGGGTGCCGGGGGGCAGCCACCACGTGCAACGGCCGCCGAACCGCATCGCGGCAGGCAGCAGCACGAGGCGGACGATGGTCGAGTCGAGCACGCAGGCGATCGCGAGTCCTACGCGAACTGCCGGGCGTTGACCACGCCGGCGGGGGGCGAAGGCGAGGAAGACCGCGACCATGATCGTGGCGGCGCCGGTGACGACGCCCGCGGTCCGGTCCAAGCCGTCGATGATCGCCGATCACCGTCGCCGGGCGCTCGAAGACCTCGCGCATGCGTGAGGTGAGGACGACCTCGTAGTCGATCGAGAGGCCGAAGACGACCGCGTAGATGACGCTGATCGAAGCGGCGTCCACTAGCCGGGGTCCGCTGAGCAGCGGTGTCGACCCTGTAAGAGCAACGCGAGTGCGACGAGGCGGCAGACCGGCACGAGCGCCAGCCACGACAGCGCCGCGAGTGCCGCGATCAGCCGGAACAACCCCTCGGAGGTGCGCTTGCCGCAGTCGGAGAGCTGTGCTGCCGGGCCTGTGACCCCGACCGACGTCCTGGTGGCGCGCGCGAGCTCGGACGTCTCCCGGCGCAGACGCGCACCGAGGGGCTCGGTCGGCCGGTGTTCGCGCCGGTCGACGGGACCACGAGCATCCATCCAGCGCGGCCTCCGCGATCGAGGTCGATGGCAAAGGCGGCCTCGGTGCGCTCCGCCCTGCGGGCTCCGTCCAGGTCCGCCAGCGTGACGTAGCCGGAGTCGGCGGTACGGGGAGAGCGTCGGTCGACGATGTGGTGCGCCGCACCGGCGCGCGCTCCAGGCGTGACTCGAAGCGGTCCGAGCCGCGCTCGAGACTGCCGATACCCGACTCGAGGCAGCCGCTGTCGTACGCGCCGGTGGACAGCCCGCCGGCGAGGCGGTCGGCGCCCGTGGAGAGCCTCTGGGGACCGTCGTCGAGCTGAGCGGCCCCGCCTCAGGTGCGACCGGCCCGACGCAGGTCGCCATCGCGGACTCGAACCGCGAGAGCCCACAAGCACGACGGCGCGCCCCGCGAGCGAGCTACCGGCTGCCGCCCGCCGGCCTCCCAGCGCCGCTTACAAGCGGACCCAGCCCGGCGGCGAGCCGCTCCGTGTCGCGCAGACCCTGCTCCGCGCCGGCGGCAGCGGTGCCGAGCGAAGATGGCAGGCCGTCGTGCGCCAGGTCCAGGCGTTGGCCGGTGAGCGGGTTGCCCCGAGCAGCGTCTGCCGCCGTCGAACGCGATCTCGACGACGAGCCCGGGCCTCTCCGCCACCGAGCGCACAAACGTACCGGACGACGAACTCCGTGCAAGCATGCGCGGGGCGATGACACGCCCGGTGGTGACGATCTCGGCGTCGTACGGCGCGAGCGGCAGCCGGATCGGCCAAGAGCTCGCTCGCCGTCTCGGCGCGCGGTTCTTCGACCGCGCGATCCCCGCGGAGGTCGCCCGACGGCTCGCCGTTCCGCTCGAGCGGGCGCTCGCGCACGACGAGGCTGCCCCTTCGGGGATCGCCCGCGTGCTCCACTCGTGCGGGTCGTTCATGCCCTGGCCCGGGCAGCCCCCGTCGCCGTCCGAGATCGGCGAGCGCGCGTTCCGCGCCGAGACGGAACGGATCATCCACGAGGCAGCCGAGACCGGGGCCGCCGTGCTGCTCGGACGCGCCGCGGCGCTCGTGCTGGGCGATGCGCCGGGAACGCTCCACGTCCGACTCGACGGACCGCAGGCCCGACGCGTCGAGCAGGCGATGCGCGCGGAGGGCATCGATCGGAAGACGGCACGGCACCGGCTGCGCGAGAGCGACCGCGCCCGCGACGCCTACGTCCGGCACGCGTACGGAGCCGACCCGCACGATCACCAGCTCTATCACCTCGTGGTCGACTCCACGGCCCTGGACCCCGCGACGTGTGTCGACCTCCTCACCCTCGCGGCGTTCGCCAGGTCCGAGCCACCGGCGCACGGGTGACCAGCCGACTTGCCAGAACGTACCGATCGGCGTAGAATCCTGGCTAGCCCATGGCACGTCCATCTCTCGCGCGGGTCCACCAGCGACGGGTTCCGCCCCCGGCGACGTTCGGCGGCGCCGCGCCGGCGGGAAGGAGCGGAGGGTGTTCCAGCGCATCCTGGTAGCCGTCGAGGGCTCACCGGTCGCATGGGCTGCGCTCGAGCAGGCCGTCGACCTCGCGCTCGGCGAGCGTGCGCGGCTGACGCTCGTCGCGACGCTCCCCCGCCTGCCGGCCGGGGCCTACCTGGCGCCCGTGACCCCTGTCGGTGAGCTTGCCGATGCGCGTGCAGCTTGCGAGAAGGGCCTGCGTCAGGCGGCCGGCCGAGTGCCCGCCGAGCTGCCGGTCACGACGCTGCTCGTCGAGGGTCCCGCGCACCGCGCGCTCGTCCGCGAGGTTCGGCGCGGCGGATATGACCTGCTCGTCGTCGGCTCGTCGACGCGGCGGCGGCTGCCGGCGGCGCTGGGCGGAGACCTCGGCGCGGCGCTCGTGCGACGCTGCGCGATCCCGGTCCTCGTGGTCCGCCCCCCGGCGCTCGAGGCCAGGGTGGCGGGACCGCAGCCGGCGACCGTGACCGCGCTTGGCATCCCCGGGAGACGGCATGCCCGGGCTTGACCAACGCGCGCTCGACGCGCTCACTCAGATGCTCGGGGCGCTGCTGCTGTCGGTCGCGGTCGCGGCCGTGCTGCTCGGCCTCCTCTGCGCGCTCGCGACGGCGATCGCCGACCGACGGCGCCAGCGGCGTGCCGCGGCCGCTTCGCCGATCGGTGGGTACCTCGTCGGGCGGCCGGACGACGAGGGCGCGGCCCTGTACGTCCTGGACGAGCACGGCGTCCGCCGCATCGCCCGGGTTCGCTTGCCCGAGGACGGGCCTGCGTCCTCCCACCGGCTCGTCGCGATGCTTCGTCGTCGTCGCCGCCCGGCCGCGCCGGCGGCCAAGCCGGCGGCGATGGGCATCCGCCTCCCCGAGAACTGGCGCGAGGAAGGGTTCAGCGTGCCGCTGAGCGCCGGCTCGCCCAGCGACCGACGTCGCCGCCGCGATGGCCGGCGCGGCAGGTCGCCCCGCGGCCGGCGACGCTGACGTCAGCTCGACACGGGATCGGTCACGGAGGCGAGCCACTCCTGGAACGCCGCGATCGCCTTCGCGAGCTGCGGCGTGTCGCCGTGCGTCAGCCATTCGAGGGTCAGGCCGTTGATGCCGGCGATGATCAGCACGGTCAGCGTCTCCTCGTCCATGCGCAGCGCGCGTCCGCGCTCTTTCGCGCGCGCGGCCATGAGGGCGATGAGATCGCGGTACCCGTCGGTGACGTAGGCGATCGTCGACCGCAGCCTGGGATCGGTCACGGCCTCGGCGACGAGCCCGAAGTACGCCGTCAGTAGGGCGCGATCGGACGTGACGCCCGACCAGAAGCGGTCGAACCCGACCGCGACGATGTCGGGCGGGTCTTCGAGGTCGCGTACGGCCTCGGCCACGCTCGTCAGCAGCGCATCGCCGACCCGCCGGACCACCGCGTCGAAGAGCTGCTCTCGGCTGGCGAAGTAGTAGTGGACCATGCGCTTCTGGACGCCCGCCTCGTCGGCGATGCGCTGCACCGACGTCGCGGCGTAGCCGTCGCGGGCGAGGCAGCGCACGGTCGCCTCGATGATCGACTCGGCCGCTCGTTCGCCCTTCGGTGTGGTGGCGCGAAGACCCGTCACGCCTGTCACCCTAGTGCTCGTGGCGGCGCAGCCCGAGCCGCGCAACTTCGCCGTTCGGTGACTTCGCGCGCGCGCGGAGATATGGTCCGCCCATGGCGAGCTCGTCGTTCGATCGCTCGCACCGCTCGCGGGAGGTGCGCCGCCGGGACTTCGTCAGCGCCCTCGAGCAGCTGCTGGTCGACGGTCGTCCGTTCAGCGAGATCACGGTCCAGCAGCTCGCGGACGAGGTGGGGCTGTCGCGCACGGGCTTCTACTTCCATTTCGGGCACACGCGCGACGCCCTGCTCGCAGCCGCGACCGGCGTCGCGAGCGACGTGTATGAGGCCGCTGAGCTCTGGCTCGGCGACGACGACGCCGGGTTCGACGGGCTGGAGGCGGCGCTGGCACGCATCGCCGAGACCTACCGGAGCCATGGTCCCGTGCTGCGGGCCGTGTGCGAGGCCGCCGCGTACGACGACGCCGTGCGGGTCGAACGGCGCCAGATCATCGGCCGGTTCATCGTCGCGACCCGTCGCCGGCTCGAACGTTCCACCCCCGGGCACAGCCGCGGTCTGCAGGCAGCCGCGCTGGTCTGGATGACCGAGCGCACGCTCCTGGAGCACGTGGCAACCGACGGCGACGATCCCGCACCGATCTCCACCGCTCTGGCGCGCATCTGGTGGGCGGCGCTCGAGGACCCCGCGCCCCGCGCTCGCACCGCCCAGAGCGAGACCGCATGATGTACCGATCGGCGAATTCGTGCTAGTGTCGCGTGCGGTGCCGGCACGCGGAGCGGACACCGGACCGGCCCGGAAGGCGCCTCCCCATAACGCGCCTGCCGGGCTCGCCACGTCGGCCGCCGGACACGGCGGCCGGTAGCCGTCCAGCGATCACCACCGGGTTCGGCACCGCGGAGAGGGGCGGCGAGCGGCGCTCGCCGGGCGGGACGTGGGTAGGGCGCGTTCCGCCCTACCCCGCCCGTCGCCCGTCGCCCGTCGAGGGTCGTCGGCAGGTCGCGACGGCGCCCGACGCGGTGCTAGAGCCGCCGGACGGACAGGACCTCCTGGTCGGCATCGCTGCCCGCCGATGCCTGAACGACGATGCGGACGTTCCCGCGGCCGATGCGCTCGGCCGGCACGCGCAGCCGGATGAGGTCACCCGCGGCGACGCGCCGTGCGGCGAACCGGCGGATGGTCCTCCTGCCCTGCTCGACCCGAACCCGGACGGTCGCCTGCCGCGCGACGCGGTACGCCACGCCCAGGGCGCGGTTGGTCCGTCCGCCGAACACCGGCCTTTCGGCCTTGGCCAGGCGCAGCAGGCCGCACGGATCCGCGGCGGCGAACGTCGGCAGCAGCGTGAACCTTCCGCTTCTGCGGCGGACCGCGATGCGCCGGACCGATCGACCGTGCCGCAGGCGGACGAGGAACGTCCCGTCGGTGATCTGCCGCCCCCGTCGCGTCGCCCGGCCGCGCCAGGTGAGCGCCGAACGGCGGACCGAGAGCCGTGCGATCAAGCGGTTTCCGAAGATCGTGCGCCCGCGATCATGCTGGAAGACCGCGACGCGCGCGCTCTTCAGATCGCGCGGGAGCACGAGGCGCAGCCCGCGCCCACGCGGGCGGATCGCGACGCGCTCGAGGGCAGAGCGACGCGGGCACGCGCCGAGCGAGCTGCCGGCCGAGCCGGCCGGTCGCGAAGCGCGTGCAGGCGGCACGACGATCGGTGTCGGCGCGCCACCGGTCCGGGCGAGGACCATGCCCCCCGTCCCCGTCCCCGGCGTGTTCGTGCACGCGAAGGATCCGGGCGCCTCGCGGTACAGCAGGCTCAGGCACGTCCCGATCGCCTGCTGCGCGTACGCGTTGGGATGGAAGACCTCCTGGACCTCGCCCTGAGCGATCGCGCCGACGCTCAGGGCGCGCCCCCACTCGCTGCGCTCGGGTGACGGCGGGGAGGCCGGGGTCGCCGCCTGGGCGGTCTTCGAGCAGATCTCACGACCCTGCAGCGCGTCAACGAGCTCGAGCACCTCGACGCCTCGCGACCGGGCCGCCGCCGTGCTCACCGCGCCGATCTGCGGCGCGGCCACGTCGCGCGCCCAGTTCAGATCGGCGTCGTAGAACGGGCAGCCGTCGCTGGTGCGGCGCGGGTCGGCCTCGGCGTACCGCGCCTCGGCGGCGCGCGGCATCACCGACGGATACGTCTGCATGACGAGCCGGTAGTCGCCCGGGCCGTAGCCGGCTGCCGCCATGACGGCTCGGATCTCGTCGATCGCACGTTCGACGTCGGCGACGGCGCGCGGCACCTGGGCGTCGATCTGCGCCTGCTGCTCGTCGCGGCACGGACCGCTGCGCGTCTCGTAGGCCAGGAAACAGGCCGTGACGATCGAGGCGAACCCGAGATCGTTGCCGCCGAGCGACAGGACGATGAGCTTCACGTCGCGATCGCGGGCGATCGGGGCGAGCTGGTCGGCCTGCGGCGCCTCGCCGTTCTGACCCTCGCCGCCGCTCGACGCGCGGTAGATGTTCCTGGTCTGGCCCCCCGAGCAGCTGATGTTGAGCTTCTCGTCGACGGGGATGCGTGCGCTGCGGATCTCGGCGACGTCGGAGCGATGGCATCCGCTGTCGCTGCCGCCGACGTAGACCCGCGCCGGGTCGTAGGTGCAGGCGAGCGCCGGCAGCAGCGGCGCGCACGCGCGATCGGTGCCGTCGCGGTCGCCCGCCGGGTTGACCGAGTTGCCCTGCCAGCGGCCAGCTTCCCCGGAGATGTAGCTGTCACCCATGCTGACCACCGCCGTGTACGGCGCCCCGGGACCTGCGAACGCCGCGCCGCTCGACGACAGCGCTGCCGTGAGCGTGACCACGGCGACAAGGAGGGTTCGGGGCGGGACACAGCGGAGCATGGGACGTACCGTACGGCGAACTTTCCGCCTGTGCGCCGGTCGGTCGGTCAGGGCGCCACGGGCGTCTCGCCGGACGGCCAGTCGCGCCAGCGCTCGGGAAGCTCGCGCCCGCCGCGCTGGAAGTGCGCGAGCTCGACCTCCACGAACAGCGCACGGGCGCGAGCGACCAGCGTCTCGCCGTCGCGCAGCTCACCTTCGAGATGAAGCTTGCGCCCCTCGGCGCGGTCGCACCATGCCTCGACGTCGAGCTCGCGCTCGAGGAACGCTGGCGCTCGGTAGTCGACCTCGAGCCGCGCGGTCACGGCCGGGCGCCGGACGAGGATCAGCACGGTCCCGAGCGCGTCGTCCAGGACGGTCGCGACCGCGCCGCCGTGCGCGAAGCCGGGCGCACCCTCCTGCCGGCGGTCGAAGCGGACGCGCCCGCGCACCCGCTCGCCGACGACCTGCATGCGCAGGCCCATGCTCGCCGGGTTCTCCGGCCCGCACCCGAGGCAGTGGGGCTGGTGGGCCGGGACGGTCCCGTCCGCCTCGGGCATCATGCGGGAGTCTCCATCCACAGCTTCATCCGGTCGACCCGTGCGAGCCGGCCGTCCGTCTCGGCCGGCTCGTCATAGACGGCGCCGATCCACGCGGGTTCCGTGCCGTCGAGCACGACCGCGACGTCGCGGAGGAACGTCGCGTCGTCGCGGCCATGGAACCCGAGCAGATCACGCAGCGCCTTCGAGCCGCAGTGCCTCGCCGTGCGGCGCGGAACGGCCGGCCCGCGACGAATGCTTCCGCGTCTCGACGCGCGGCGGGGGCCGCCGGTCTCCGCTCGTTCATCGGCGCGACGCTAGCAAGCGTTCGCCGATCGGCGAACGCGAGTTGGCCGGCACCTCGCCCAGCTCGGCGTGCGGCACGCCCTCCACCGCGGCTTCGCGCCCCCGCGGGATGCTCGTTCAGCACGCCTCGCTCTCGCGCGGGTAGACGACGGCCGGCGCTTCGGGACGAGCGCCAGACACCGGAGTCGCCGAGGGAGTACGCCACCTCCCGGCCTTCGAGCAGGACGTTCATCGGCACGACGACGGCGCACGCCTTCAGCGCTCTGTAGGAGGCGATCCTGAACCGCGGGACATTCGGGAGCATGGGCCCAACGTGGTCGGGGCGGCGCCGGGCGCTCTCGGCGAGGACGACCGCGAGGTTGAGGCCCATGGGTTCTCCGGCGGTCGAATGGCGTCAAGGGTGGCCCGGCGGCCACTCGACCGCGACGTACCGATCGGCGAGTTTCGCTGATAGGGTGGCTCGCATGGAAGGTCGTCGCCCGAGCGCCGCCTGACGTGTTCTCGCGGCTGGGCAGCATCGTCACCGCACACCCGTGGCGTGTCATCGCGGTGTGGATCATCGCCGTGGCGGTCGCGGTCCCGCTCTCGCCCGGCCTCGGCGCGGTCACCAACGAGGACCAGACGAGCTTCCTGCCGTCGGACTACGAGTCGGTGCAGGCCGACGAGCTCGCCCGGCAGGCGTTCCCAGAGCAGTCCGGCTCGAGCGCCCTGTTCGTCGTCCGCCGCCAGGACGGCGCCGCGCTCACCGCTGACGACCGCCGACAGATCAGCGAGCTCGTCGAGACGCTCGAACGGGAGCGCATCGAACGTGTCCGCGGCGTGCAGGCCGGGCCTGAGCAGCTCTCGCCCGACCGGCGCGTCCAACTCGTCGCGGTCGCGCTCGAAGGCCTGCCGAGCGACGATCCGGTCGCCGAGGCGGTCGACCGGCTCCGTGCCGTCGGCGGTGAGACGTTCGACGGCGGCGAGCTCCAGGCCGGGGTGACCGGCGACGCCGCGATCCTCAAGGACACGCGCGAGTCCTACCGCGACGCCGAGGGCATCGTGGGCATCGCGACCGTCGTCCTCATCATCGTGCTGCTCGGTGCGATCTACCGCAGCCCGCTCGCGGCGCTCATGCCGATCGTCTCGATCGGGCTGGTCTACGCGACCGCCACGTCGCTGATCGCGCTCATCGCCGACGCAGCGGGATTCGAGGTCAGTCCAGAGCTGACGTCGTTGCTCATCGTCGTGCTCTTCGGCATCGGCACCGACTACCTGCTGTTCTTCTTCTTCCGGTTCCGCGAGCGGTTGCGCACCGGGGCCGAGGCCGGCGAGGCCGTGCGGTTCTCGATCGCACGGGTCGGCGAGGCGATCGCGTCGGCGGCGCTGGTCGTGATGGTCGCGTTCCTCGCGCTGGTGCTGTCGAAGTTCGAGTCGTTCCAGTCGATGGGGCCTGCGCTCGTCATCGCGATCGGCGTGATGCTGCTCGCGGCGTTGACGCTCATCCCGGCGGTCGTCGCCCTCCTGGGCACACGCGTCTTCTGGCCGTCGTCGAGCTGGCGCCGACAGCCGCAGGCATCGGCGTCCCGGCGACTGGGCGAGCGCATCGGGCGCCGCCCGGCCGGCGTCGCCGTGGCCACAGGCGGGGTGCTCGTCGCGCTTGCCGTCGGCACCGCCTTCTTCACCGCCGACTACGACACGATCGCGCAGCTGCCCGACGACACCGAGTCGGCGCAGGCGTTCGAGGATCTGCGCGGGTCGTTCCCGGCCGGGGCGCTCAACCCGACCCAGGTCTACGTGCGCGGCGAATCGCTCGACCGCGCCGCGCTCGCTCGGCTCCGCCGCGAGCTCTCGCGCATCGACGGCGTCGCGTCGGTGCGCCCCCCGCAGATTGCACCCGGCGGAGAGGTCGCCTCGATCTCGCTGGCGCTCGAGCAGAGTCCGTTCGCGAACGCCGCGCTGGATCTCGTCGAAGGTCCCGTCCGCGATGTCGCCCACCGGGCGGAGGTGGGCGAGGCCGTGCTCGTCGGGGGGCAGACCTCGGCGTTCGTCGACGTGCGCTCGGCGATCAACCGCGACTACCGGGTCGTCTTCCCCGTCGCCGCCGGGTTGATCTTGTTGATCCTCGTCGCCCTGCTGCGGAGCCTGGTGGCTCCCGTGTACCTCCTCGCGTCCGTCGCGCTGGGCTTCGCCGCCACGCTCGGCGCGACCGTGGCGGTCTTCCAGGGACTCGGGGGCGAGCCGGGGCTGAGCTTCGCCCTGCCGCTGATCCTCTACCTGTTCGTCGTCGCGATCGGCACCGACTACAACATCCTCATGACCGCCCGCCTGCGCGAGGAGTACAAGGAAGGGCTCGCTCCGCGGCGGGCCGCCGACATGTCCGTCGAGCACACCGCGCCGACGATCTGGGCGGCCGGCGTCATCCTGGCGGGCACCTTCGCCTCGCTCATTCTGACCGGGATCGGGGCGCTCGTCGAGATGGGCTTCGCGGTCAGCATCGGCATCGCGCTGTCGGCGTTCGTGATGGCCGCCGCGTTCGTGCCGAGCGTTGCCGCGATCGTCGGCCGGCGCATCTGGTGGCCGGGTCACCAGGGTGACCCGGCGGCGGTCGCCGAGCGCGCCGAGGACGATGACCGGCCGCCGGCGCTCGTGACATCCGCGGCGCCCCGGAACTCACGCACGCCAGACACCGAGTGACCGCGAGCAGTACGGGTAAGGACGGCGAATGTTCGCCGACCGGATGCTTTTCTAGATGAACGCTGATCACCACCCCGACCGCCGCTGGGCCGCTCTTGTCCTGCTGTGTGCCGCGCAGTTCCTCGTGGTGCTCGACGCGTCGATCGTCAACGTGGCGCTGCCCTCGATCAAGGAGGACCTCGGCTTCGCCCAGAACGACCTCGCGTGGGTCGTCAACGCCTACGTCCTGGTGTTCGGAGGCTTTCTGCTGCTGGGCGGCCGACTGGCGGACATCGTGGGCCGGCGCCGGATCTTCATGGCAGGGCTCGTCGTCTTCGCCGTGGGCTCTTTGCTGGGCGGCCTCTCCACCAGCACGGGGACGTTGCTGGCGGCGCGGGCCCTGCAGGGCTTGGGCGGCGCGCTGTTCTCACCGGCCGCGCTGGCGATCATCACCGAGCTGTTCCGGGAGGGCGCGGAGCGCAATCGAGCGCTCAGCGCGTGGGGCGCCGTCGCCGGCAGCGGCGGGGCGGCGGGCGTGCTGTTGGGCGGGGTGCTCACCGACGGCCTGGGCTGGGAGTGGGTGTTCTTCGTCAACGTTCCGGTGGCGGCCGTGGCGGTCGCCAGCACGCGTGCGCTGATCGCCGAGAGCACCGCCGACGGTCTCGGCCGCTCGTTCGACGTCGCCGGGGCGCTGACCGTCACGGCGGGGACGACGGTGCTGGTGTACGCCCTCGTCGATGCCTCGGACGCTGGCTGGGCGTCCACCCAGACGATCGTGCTGCTCGTGCTGGCGGCGGTGCTCATCGGAGTCTTCGCGCTGATCGAGCTTCGCCGCAGCCAGCCGCTCGTCCCCTTCGCGTTCTTCCGCAACCGGACGGCGGCGGGCTCGGACGTCGTCGCGCTGCTCGTGGGCGCGGCCCTGTTCTCGATGTTCTACTTCGTGTCGCTGTACCTGCAGCAGGTGCTCGGCTACGAGCCGCTGAAGGCGGGTCTGGCCTACCTCCCTCTAGCGGCGACGATCATCATCTCGGCGGGCGCTGCGTCCCGGCTCGTGGCGCGGTTCGGCCTCCGGCCGGTTCTCGGCGCAGGGCTGCTCGCCGTCGCCGGCGGGCTGGCGTGGTTTGCGCAGGTCTCTGCGGACGGGCGCTACGTCGTCGACGTCCTGCCCGCGTCGGTGCTGACGGCGCTGGGCCTTGGACTGGCGTTCGTGCCGCTGACCATCGGTGCGACCAGCGGCGTCACCGAGGACGAGGGCGGCCTGGCGAGCGGACTGCTGAACACCGCACAGCAGGTCGGAGGCGCGCTGGGGCTCGCGGTCCTGGTCAGCGTGGCCGACAGCCGCAGCGCCGACGCGGCCCGTGCTGCCGGCGGCGACCCGACCGCCGCTCCGCAGATCCTCACCGAGGGTTTCCAGGCGGCGTTCTGGGTCGGCACGGGCTTCGCCGTCGCCGGCCTCCTCGCGCTCGCGCTCCTCCCCCGGTCGGCCGACCGACCGATCACCGCCGACCAGGGCGCCCCGGCGGCGATCTGAAGCGACCGCCCGAGCCCGAAGAAGACGCTGTGACCGAGCACGACGCACCCCGCCAGCACTACGGGCTGACGCTCGCGGTGTTGGCGGTCGCCGCGTTGGCGTTCGCGTTGTCGCAGACCATGGTCGCGCCGGCGCTGCCCGAGATCCAGCGCGAGCTCGGCGCCTCGACGACCCAGGTGACGTGGGTCCTGACCGTCTACCTGCTGACCGCATCGGTCGCCACGCCGGTGCTGGGCCGGCTCGGCGACATCTTCGGCAAGGAGCGCGTGCTGGTGCTGGTCCTCGCCGTGTTCGGCGTCGGCTCGCTCATCGCGGCGCTGTCGCACAGCATCGAGGTGCTCATCCTGGGCCGCGCCGTCCAGGGGGCGGGCGGCGCCGTGTTCCCGCTCGCGTTCGGGATCATCCGCGACGAGTTCCCCCGCGAGCGCGTCGCCACCGGCATCGGACTGATCTCCGCGACGTTCGGCATCGGCGGCGGCGGCGGGCTCGTCCTCAGCGGCGTGATCGTCGACAACCTCAGCTACGAGTGGCTGTTCTGGCTCGGGCTGATCGTGGTCGCCGTCGCGCTCGTCGCCACGCGCCTGTTCGTGCCCGAGTCGCCGGTCAAGACCCCGGCCAGGATCGACTGGAGCGGCGCGGCGCTGCTCTCCGCGGGCCTGACGTGCCTGTTGATCGGCGTCAGCTACGGCAACGACTGGGGCTGGGGCTCGCTGCGCGTGCTCGCGCTGTTCCTCGCCGCGGCCGTCGTGCTGGCCGCGTGGACGCGCTTCGAGCTCACCGCCCCTGAGCCGCTCGTCGACATGCAGATGATGCGCCTGCGCGGCGTGTGGACGACGAACCTGACCGGCCTGCTCATCGGCTTCGGCATGTTCGGCTCGTTCATCCTCATCCCCCAGTTCGTCCAGATGCCCGAGGAGACCGGCTACGGCTTCGGCGCCACGGTGACCGAGGCGGGCCTGTTCCTGCTGCCGTCGGCCGCCGTGATGCTCATCGCGGGGCCCCTGGCCGGCGTGCTCGCGAACCGCTTCGGCTCGCGCCTACCGCTGCTGGTGGGCACGCTGCTGGCCGCAGCGAGCTTCGCGCTGCTGGCGGCCGCCCACGAGGAGCGCTGGCACATCTACCTCACCGGCGTCCTTCTCGGCGTCGGCCTCGGCTTCTCCTTCGCCTCCATGGCCAACCTCATCGTCGAGGCCGTACCGGCCACGCAGACGGGCGTGGCCACCGCGATGAACACCATCATGCGCACCATCGGCGGATCGCTCGGCGGGCAGATCGCCGCGAGCATCGTCGCGGGGCATCTCATCGCCGGTACGCGACAGCCCGCCGAGTCGGGCTTCACCGAGGCGTTCGTCATCTCCGCGATCGCGGTGCTCGTCGCCTTCGCCGCCGCCCTGGCCATCCCGCGTCGCCCGCCGGCCGATGACGCCGCCTCTCTCGCAGCGGTGGCGGGGTAGGCGAGTCCCACCACCGGTCACACGCGCCTCGCGTGACGCCGGACCAGGAGAGAAGGCGGCGGGGCCGCCCTGTCCAACGCTCGGCACCGACGGTGGGATCGTGCCGGCGAGCTCAGACGATCGCGACTACCGGCGCCGGGGTCGCGCCGGCACTGACCGCGTCCGCGAGATCGTCGACGCAGATTCGGTTGCGCCCGCCGCGCTTCGCGTCGTACAGCCGCCGATCGGCGCGGGCGAGCAGCTCGGAGGCCGGCTCCTGGCGCCGCCAGGCCGCGATACCGATCGAGCAGGTCGACGGGCCGGCGGACGCATGCAGACGCTCGGCGACACTCAGTGCGTCGGCGAGATCACCGAACACCAGCACGCCGAACTCGTCGCCGCCCGCGCGGGCGATGACGTCGCCGGCGCGAACCGCGTCGCTCCACCGGCGCGCCAGCGCTTCCAGCAACGCGTCGCCTGCCGCGTGGCCGCGCTCGTCGTTGACCGCCTTGAAGTCGTCCAGATCGACGAGAGCCACACAGAAAGGCTCGGCCCCTCGCTCCGCCCGGGCCGCCGCGCCCTGAAGCGCCGCGAGCCAGGCGCGGCGATTGGGCAGGCCGGTCAGCTCGTCGGTCAGCGCGAGCCGTTCCATCTCGTCGGCCTGATGACGCAGTCGGCCGCGAAGCTCGTGGATCGCCGCGCTCATCACCGCCGAGATGCACGTGAACAGGACACCGATCCGCCATCCCGAGTCGGGGTAGCGCGCACCGCCGACGGCGAGCACGGGCAGCCAGTACACCAAGCCGGCGCCGACCACGCCCACGGCGACCGCGCGCTTACTCGCATACACGGCGAGCCCGATCACGGGGACGATCGCCAGCGGCCCGAGCCCGGACGAGTTGCCGCCGCCGCTCTCGCGCAGGATGGCAACCGTGACCAGGTACAGCAGGGCCGGAGCAACCAGCCAGTCGTCGTCGAGGTCGCTCGCGAGGATCAGCAGCGCGCCGGCGGCGACGACCACGGTCAGTGCGGCTGACGCCCAGAGCCACGCGGCGTCGGACGGAGCACCGGGAAGCGGGAGCACCGCGAACGGGATGGCGCCCGCGATCACGAACGGGAGCAGCCGCTTGGCCGAGGTGCCGAACCTGTCCCCCATGCTCACATCGTCGGCCGGACCTGGGGTTCCTTGACCTTGCGCCACAGTTCCTGCGCAATCATCGCAACGCATGTCGACAGCTAGACGGCGGGCCAACCGTCTCGCCGCTCGGCGGGCGCCGGGGGGGTCGTCTGGGATCCAGGCCGTCGTCGCGAGGGACGACGCCGTCGGTCGCGAAGACATCGCCGTGCACGGCCGTGGTGACGTTCAAGAGACGTTTGGTCGCGTCGTCCGCGAACGACGCGAGGAGCTGCGGCTGACGCAGCAGGCGGTGGCGGAGGCGTCCGGGCTCCACCGCAACTACATCGGCGGCATCGAACGCGGCGAGCGCAACCCGAGTCTGACCCAGATCGTCCGGCTCGCCGAGGGCCTCCAGATGCACTCCGGTGCGCTCCTCGAGCGGTTCGACGCAGCGCTCTGACGTTTGGAACGCGTTTGGAACCGGCGCGCGGCAGACACGGCTCCGATGAGCTCCGATGACTCGTACCGCGCGCTCGAGAAGCCCGAGAATCGCTGGGAGGCCCAGTTCCCGTGGCCGCTTCTGGCGCACTCCCAGCGGTTTTCGAGACCGCCCCGTTCAACCACTCCGGCACCCCTCCAGGGCCCGCACACCGTAGCCAATCGCGGCGGCGCGGGCTCAGGCGGCGGTCGCCTGCTCGCCGGCGGCCAGCGACGAGGCGATCGCCGCCGCGATGCGCCGGTCGTCCGGCGAGAGGCGGCCGTCGTGCGCCCGCAGGGTGCGCAGCGCGCGCCGGCGGGCCTCGACGTCGGTCGCGGGCAGGCGGGCGTCGAGCAGCGTCCAGCCGAGCGCGTCGCGCGCCCGGCGCACGCGCGCACGGCCGCCGGCGGCGCACGCGGCGGCGAGCGCCGCGAACGCCCGCCCGGCGCGGTCGTCGGCGCAGAAGCGCAGCGCGAAGGCGTCGACGTCCGGGCTCGCGGCGACCGGCACGCCGTCCGGTGCCTCGAGGGCGTTGAACAGCGGGCTGGCGTCGAGCGCCGTCACCGGGTCGAACATCGCGGGGAACGCCCGCGGCTCGTAGCCCGCCTCGAAGCCGACGACGCGCAGCACCGAGGCGCTCCCGGTCGCCTCGATGCCACCGAGGCCGAGGTCGAGCAGCTCGACCGGCGCGCCGAGGTCTCGCAGGGCGCACACGTGCAGCTCCTCGGGCACCGCCTGGGCGCACGCGACGAGCAGCATCTGCGCCGACTCGCGAGCCGACTGCACGCTGAACGCGATCTCCGGGTCGTGCAGGCAGACCGGCTCGCCGGCGCGCAGCCAGCGCAGCAGCCGCCGCACGAACAGCGAGTTGTCGACGACGTGGGTGAACCGCGCGGCCGCGCACGCGAGGCGCGGGTCGGCGCGCGCGACGAGCCACTCGCCCACCTTCTTCGACGCGGCGTAGCTGTCGCCGGTGAACGGGCGCATCGCCTTGCCCGTCGACGCGTAGACAAGCACGCGGACGCCCGCGGCGGCGCAGGCATCGACGACGTGCGCGGTGCCGACCGCGTTCGTGCGGGCCGTCGCGACCGGCCAGCGCTCCGCGGCGGCCGGGTCGCGCTGGGCCGCCAGGTGGAAGACCACGTCGGGCCGCAGCGCGCCGAGGCCCCGCTCGACGTCCTCGCGCCGCCCCACGTCGCCGGCGAGGTGCTCCACGCCCTCGAGGCGGACCGCGGGCGTGGTCCGCCCGCGCGACATGCTCGCCAGGCGCGCCGGCGCGAGCTCGCCCAGGCGGCGCAGGAGCTCGCTGCCGATGCAGCCGGTGCCGCCGGTGACGAGCACCGTCGCGCCCGCCACGCGCCGCGCGACCGCCGACAGGTCGACGTCGATCTCGCGGCTCGCCGTGGCGCGGAAGCGGGCGAGCTCGGCGGCCGCCCGCGTCCCGTACCGGCCTCGCAGCTCGCGCGTGATCGCCTGAAGCCGCGCGTGGCCGGCGGGGTCGAGCGCCACCCCCGCGCCCGTGGTCGACGCCGCGCGCAGCTCGGCCACGAGCCGCGCTCGCGAGGCGCGTCGCAGCGCCGACGCCGGCGACCGGCCGTCGACGGCGGTCATGCGAGCACGACGCACGGCACCGGCATGAGCCCACGATCCCAGGGCAAGCTCGATGCGCCCGGGGGAGTTCCTCCGGCGCCCCTGTGATCCGCTGCCGCCGGTAGGGTCGCGCCGCTCATGCGCTCGCTCCGCCCGCTCGTCCTCGTCGGCGCCGTCCTCGCCACCGCGATGCTGCTCCCGGCGGTCGCCTCGGCGGCCGGCGACTGCCCGAACGGCATGCGCTGCGAGACGGTGCGCGTGCCGCTCGATCGCAGCGGCGCGACGCCGGGGACGCTCGGCCTGCGGGTCGTCGCGCAGCGCGGCGACCGGCCGCTGCTGCTCGTGCTCACCGGCGGGCCCGGCCAGAGCGGCGCGAGCCTCGCCGCCGGCTTCGCTCCCGTGATGAACGCGGTCGCGCCCCGCTTCCGGATCGCGATGCTCGACCAGCGCGGCACGGGGCCGGACGGGCTCGACTGCCCGGCGATGCAGCGTGCCGCGCTCACCGACCTCACCGTGCCGCCGCCCGGCTCCGTCGAGGCCTGCGGACGCCGGCTCGGCGCGGCCCGCGCGTTCTACACGACGACCGACACGGTCGCCGACCTCGAGGCGGTCCGCCGGGCGCTCGGCGTCGATCGGATGGCGATCATGGGCACGTCGTACGGCACCTACGTCGCCGAGCGCTACGCCCGCGCGTACCCGGACCGCGTCAGCCACCTGGTGCTCGACTCCGTCGTCCCGCAGGAGAACGTCGACCCGTTCTTCGCCGCCTCGATGCGCCGCGCCGGGACCGTCCTGCGGCAGCTCTGCGCAGGCGGGGCGTGCCGGCCGGCGACACGGCGGCCGGTCGCCGACCTGCGCGCGCTGGTCGAGCGCCTCGACCGGACGCCGATCCGCCTGCGGGTCGAGGTCGGCGGCCGGCGGGTGCCCGTCGTCCTCGACGGCCCGGCGATGTTCGATCTGACGATCTCGCTGTCGAGCTTCCTGCAGGGCGAGCTGACGCTGCTCCCGACCGCGGTCCGCGGCGCGCTCGACGGCGACCCGCGCCTGCTGCGCGCGATGTACCGCCACGTCCGCCGCCAGCAGCGCACGCCCGTCCGCTCGCTCTCCTGGGGCCTGCACACCGCCACCCTCTGCGGCGACCTCGCGCTCCCGTGGGGCACCGCCGCCGCACCCGCGGCCGGTCGCACCGCCGCCGTCGCCGCGCGGCTCCGGACGCTGCCCGCGGGCCACTTCGGCCCGTTCGGCCGGCGCACCGCGCAGCGCAACGGGGCGCTGCTCACCTGCCGCCGCTGGCAGCCGACGCCCGTCGCCCCCGCCCCGGCGCCCGGCCCGCTGCCGGCCGTGCCGATCCTCATGGTCGCCGGCAGCTGGGACCTCTCGACGCCGGTCGAGGACGCGCGCCGCGAGGCGCGCCGCGCGCCGACCGCGAAGCTCGTCGTCGTGCCCGAGGCCGGCCACAGCGTCATCACCGCGGTCCCCTGCGCGCAGATCGTGCTCGCCCGCTTCCTCGCCGGCCGGCCGCTCGGGCGGCCGTGCGCGCGCCACCGCGCGCCGCGGCCGGGCGCGCCCGCGACGTCCTACCGGCCCGCCCGCTGACCGCGCCGCTGCGCGAAGAAGTCGCGCAGCAGCGCCGCGCACTCCTCGGCGAGCACGCCGCCGGTGACCAGCGGCCGGTGGTTGAGCCGCGGCTCGGCGAGCACGTCGAGCACCGACCCGGCGGCGCCCGCCTTCGGGTCGGTGCAGCCGTAGACCACGCGCGGGATCCGCGACAGCACGATCGCGCCCGCGCACATCGCGCACGGCTCGAGCGTGACGTAGAGCGTCGCGTCGAGCACCCGCCACGACCCGTCGGCCGCGGCCGCCTCGCGCAGCGCGAGCACCTCGGCGTGGGCGGTCGGGTCCTGGAGCAGCTCGCGCTCGTTGCGCCCGGCGGCGATCACCTCGCCGTGGCGGACGACCACCGCGCCGATCGGCACGTCGTCGTGTTGGAGCGCACGCCGGGCCTCGTCGATCGCGAGGCGCATGAACCGCTCGTCGTCGCCGGCGCCGCCGGCGACGCCATCCCCGATCATCGTCACCACCCCATCATGCCGCGTCGCCTCCTGACCTCCCTGCTCGCCGCGGCGGCGGTCGCCGCCCCCGCCGCGAGCGCGGCAGCCCAGGTCGCCCCGCCGCCGGCCCCGATCCCGAACGACCCGGGCCGCGGCACCACCCCCGGCGGCTGGCAGGCGCTGCAGTGGAACCTGCTGGCGAGCGCGGCGGGGATCGGCGCGCCCGACGCGTGGGCCAACGTGGCCGCCGCCGGGCGGCCCGGCGGCGCCGGCGTGACGGTCGCGGTGCTCGACACCGGCGTCGCCTACGAGGACCGCGGCCGCTTCCGGCGCTCGCCCGACCTGGCGCAGACCACCTTCGTCGACGGCTACGACTTCGTCGACCGCGACCCGCACCCCGACGACGAGAACGGCCACGGCACGCACGTGGCGAGCACCATCGCCGAGTCGACGAACAACGGCATCGGCCTGACCGGGATCGCCTGGGGCGCGAGCGTCATGCCGGTCCGCGTGCTCGACTCCGCCGGCTACGGCCGGCCCCGCGACATCCGCGCCGGCCTGCGCTTCGCGGTGCGCCACGGCGCCGACGTCGTGAACCTCTCGCTCGAGTTCGGGCCGACGACGAGGGCGCGCGAGATCCGCGGGCTGATGCGCACGCTCGCGTGGGCGCGCCGGCGCGGCGTCCTCGTCGTCGCGCCGTCCGGGAACGAGGGGCGCCGCCGGGTCGCCCTGCCCGCGCGCGCGGCGGGCGTCGTCGCCGTGGGGGCGACGACGAAGCGCGGCTGCCTCGCCGACTACTCCAACCGCGGCCGCGGGCTCGACCTCGTCGCCCCCGGCGGCGGCCCCGACGCGGTGGACGAGGAGACCCCCGGCTGCGCGCCGTTCGAGCCCCCGCCGGCCGGCGGCGCGATCTACCAGGTGACGTTCCCCGACGGTCACCCGCGCCGCTTCGGCATCCGCGGCGAGGAGGGCACGTCCATGGCCGCGCCGCACGTCACCGCCACCGCCGCGCTGGTCATCGCCAGCGGCGTGCTCGGGCCCGAGCCGACGCCGGAGGCGCTCGAGGCCCAGCTCGAGGCGACCGCCCGCGACCTCGGGGCGCCGGGGCCGGACCGGCGCTACGGCGCCGGGCTGCTGAACGCGGCGACGGCGACCGCCGCGGCGGCTACGTCGTCCGGATGATCAGCACCGAGCACGGCGCGTGGTGGCTGACCTTGTTCGGCACCGAGCCGAGCAGGAAGCGCTTCGCCCCCGTCATGCCCTTGTTGCCGACGACGATCAGGTCGGCGTTCGTCTCCTCCGCGACGTCGAGGATCGCGTCCGCGGGGTCGCCCTGGCGGGCGTAGGTCTCCACGTCGACGCCGGCGTCGCGCACGGCGCTCGCGGCGTCCTCGAGAGTGGCGTCGACGTCCTCGCGCGGGTTGACCATCCACTGGAGGTCGCCCGGGACGTCCTTCTGCTCCTGGCGCAGGCGCTGGCTGGAGACGGGCTCGTAGGCGGAGACCAGCTCGATCCGGGCGCCGATCTGCTTCGCGAGCTCCAGGGCCTGGCGGACGGCCTCCGAGGCCGTCTCGGATCCATCGGTGCCCACGACGATCGACCTGAACATCGCTCTCCCTCCTACGCTCGCCCGGAAATCCGGGCGATCATATAGGCGTGATCGACCTCCACTGCCACATCCTCCCGGCGATCGACGACGGCCCCGCGGACGTCGCCGGGTCGCTCGCGATGGCCCGCGCGCACCTGGCGGCGGGGGTCGAGCGCGTCGCCGCGACGCCGCACGTGACCTACGACGACCCCAACGACGCCGCCACGATCGCGCGCGGCGTCGAGCGGCTCGGCGCGGTGCTG
>DASTRJ010000180.1:0-8895 GCA_035761245.1 Capillimicrobium sp.
GGCGGATGACGCGGTCCTGCGCGTGCCAGAGCACGGCGCGCGACAGCACCTGACGCTCGACGTCGGCGCCGCGGCGCGCAAGGTCGGAGACTGATTCGGCGTGCGTCACGCGGATCGTGTCCTGCTCGATGATCGGGCCGGCGTCGAGGTCCTCGATCACGTAGTGCGCGGTGGCGCCGATGAGCTTCACCCCGCGCTTCTTGGCCCGCGCGTAGGGCTCGGCGCCGGCGAACGCCGGCAGGAACGAGTGGTGGATGTTGATGACGGGCGCGCCGAGCGCGTCGAGGAAGCCGCCGGACAGGATCTGCATGTAGCGGGCCAGCACCACGAGGTCGTAGCGGCCGCCGCCGAGCAGCTCGAGCTGGCGCGCCTCGGCCTCGCGCTTGGTGTCGGGCGTCACCGGCACGTGCTCGTAGCGCACGCCGAAGCGGGCGACCTCGTCGGCGAGGTCGGGGTGGTTGGAGACGACGAGGTCGACGTCCATCGGCAGCTCGCCCCGGCGCCAGCGCCACAGCAGGTCCAGCAGGCAGTGGTCGTAGCGCGAGACCATGATCGCCACGCGCTTGGGCACCGCGGCGTCGCGCAGCTGGAACGTCATGTCGAACGGCTCGGCGACGTCGCGGGCGAAGTCCGCCTCGAGCTCGGGCAGGCGCTCCGGCAGCCCGGCGAGGTGGAAGGCCATGCGCAGGAAGAAGCGCCCGCCCTCCGGATCGGTGGAGTACTGGTCGGACTGCGCGATGTTCGCGCCGTGCTCACGCAGGAACGCCGCGACCGCCGCCACGATCCCGGGGCGGTCGGGGCACGAGATGAGCAGTCGTCCGATGTCGGGTTCGAGGTCGAGCACGGTGCCGGAGGTCAACCGTCAAGCGCTCGAATCGTACTGACGAGAGCGCGAGGCCTCCCGGGCCGCCGGAGCGGCACCTGGCGCGGGGCCGCTGTACTACGATCCGGCTAGTCCTGGCTCCGGGGGGAGAAAGGGGACGCGCGATGGCACGACGCATCCTGGTGGGCTACGACGATTCCGACGAGGCGGCGGCCGGGTTGCGACGTGCGGCGGCGCTGGCCGCCTCCGATCGCGCGCAGCTGACCGTCGTCCATGTCGCGGTCCCGCCGCCGACGTGGGTGGGGATCGGCCTCATGGCGCTGCCCCTGCTCGAGGACGTCGTCGCCTCGGGCGAGGAGCTCGTGCGGCGCGCGGTCTCCGAGCTGCCCGACGACCTGTGCGTGCGGTGGCACCTCGTCACCGGCGCCGAGGCGACGCGCGGCTTCGGGCACCATCGCTGCGTCTCGTGCGCGCTGCGCAACACGCTCGAGGCCGGAGGGCACGACCTGCTGGTGGTCGGGACGGGCCTGAAGCCCGGGCGGGTCGCCAGGGCGCTGCTGCGGCGCTGCCCGGACCGCGTGCTCACCGCGCCGTTCGCCGAGCAGCCCGCGACGGCGTGGACGGCGACCGCGGTGCGGCCGTCGATCTCGGTGAAGTAGGTCCGCCGCCGGAACCCCGCATCCGCGGGGATGACCTGAAGGTCTGGTCGCGCTACCTTCTCGCGCGCTCCACGCTCGCCCGCACCCTCCACGGAAGGACCCATGATCTCCACCGCACGCCGCGCGACGGCGTCGGCGGCGCTCGGCCTCGTCCTGGCAACGCTCGTCGGAGCGCTCGCCGCACCCGCCTCCGCCGCGAAGAAGCCGAGGTTCGTCGCCTCGCTGTACGGCATCCAGCGCCACGACGTCGTCTCGAAGACCGACCCGCCGCCCGACCCGACGTGCTTCAGCCGCTACAGCACGCACTGGGAGAAGTCGTCGCTGCGCTTCTCGACCAGCAAGCCGATCCGCGTGTCGCTGGGCGGGCACCGCGTCACCGCGCTCACCCCGACGCGCAGCGGTCACGACTTCGACCTGAAGGGCACCTACCAGGCGGCCGGCGACGAGACCGGCGAGGAGTGGGTGTGCGCGCCCGACAAGTACGGCTACGAGCCGATCCCGCCGCCGGACACCAACACCTGCGAGGCGACCGAGCTGCCGCTGCTCGGCATGTCGCTCAGCTTCCCGACGGCTCGCCGCATCGTCGCGCGAGGGGAGGCGATCGTCTCGTCCGAGAGCAACCCGCTCGCCGACTGCATGTGGGGCGACCTCTCGCTCGTGCTCTACGAGGCCAAGGCGAGCTTCGACGTCCGGCCGCTCCTGGACGGCGAGGCCAAGGAGATGCAGTTCATCCTCCGCGGGCGCGACCGGTCGACCTTCGACGAGGGCAGCGGCCACTCGAGCTACGAGGACAAGACCACGGTCTACCTCACGATCAGGCGGGTGCGATGAGGACGCGCGGCAGGATGGCCGGCGCCCTCGCGCTGCTCGCGGCGGCCGCCGGGGCGGCGGCGCCGGCGACGGCGGCGGCGACGTCCGCCACCTTCAAGCTCACGGTGTACGGCGTCCAGCACTACGTCTACGAGAGCTGGCACGACGTCGTCGGCGAGCCGAGCTGCCTGTCGATCCGGGGCACCTACACCGAGGGCTCCACGCTGCGGTTCACGAGCGTGCGGCCCGTGCGGGTGCGCGTCACCGCCCGTCGCGGCCGGCTCTCGTTCCAGCGGCTCTCCCGCGCCGACACCCTGTTCCTGCTCCCGGGGAAGGGCACGTATGAGGCCTCGGGCGTCGACGTCCAGCAGGCCTACGACTGCCAGACGTCGAGCTGGGTCGACGACGACCCGCCGGAACGCCCCGACTGCCCGGCGACGCAGATCGACGGCCTCGGGATCGACGTGTTCAGCCCGGGGCGCGGACGTGTCGCGGTCCGCGGCGGCCTCGAGCTGCCGCCGCTCGGACCGCTCTCGGAGTGCACGCGCGGCGACCTCTCGTGGGAGCTCTACGAGGCGACCTCGCGCGTCGACGCCGGCGAGCTGCTGTCCGGCGACGCCCGCGAGGCGGAGCTGGTGCTGCGGGCGCGTCAGGTGGAGCGCGACGAGAGCCCGGGCGGCACCACGAAGGACGGCTACGAGCGCGTGCGCAAGGCGACCGTCTACGTGAACCTCACGCGGCTGGGCTGAGGCGACGGCGCGCCGTCCGCTCGCGCCGGCGAGCGGACGGCGCGGCCGCGCTCAGGTCGTGCTGCCCGCCTTGCGCTTCGCCTTCGCGGCCGACGCGGCGTCCTTGAGGCGCTCCGCCTCGTCGGCGGCCGTCAGCGCGGTCTCCTTCTCCTCGAGCGCCTGCTCCTCGCGCTCGAGCTGCTCGAGCCGCTCGCGCTTCTCCGCCTCGGCGATCGCCTCCTGGCGCTTGGCCTCGGCCTGCTCGGCCGCCTCCTTGCGCTTGCGCTCGGTCTCGGCGGCGCGCCGCTCGGCGTCGCGCTTGCGCCGCGCGGCCTGCTGCTTGCGCCGCTTGGCCTCGGCGTCGGCCTGGCGACGGCGCTCCTCGGCCTCCGCCTCCTGGGCGGCCGCGCGCTCCTCGGCGCGCTCGCGCTCGGCCTCCGCCTGCTCGCGCAGCTCGTTCGCCGTCTCGCGCCGGTCGGCGGCGGTCCGGCGCTGCTTGGCGTCGCGGCGCAGCTGCTCGTCGCCGAGCACGGTGCCGGCGGTCTCGCGCACGCCGGCATCGACGCGGTCGACGGCGACGTCGGCGGGGCTCCCCTTGCCGCCGCCGAGGCGCTTGACGGCGAGGTCCACGGGCACCCGCGCGATCTTCAGGTAGCCCTGCAGCGCGGTGCGGGGGATGCTCTTCAGCGACGGCATGGTCAGCGCTCCTCCGGGTCGATGGCGTCCGCGCGGGCCTCGGCCTCGCGCGCCTGCTGCTCGAGGCGGTTGACGCGCTCGGCCTCCGCGGCGCGCTGCGCCTCGGCCTGCGCCTCCTCGCGCGCCGCGGCCGCGGTCTCGGCGCGGCGCCGCGCCTCCGCGTCGGCCTGGGCGCGCCGCGCCTCCTCGGCGGCCTGACGCTCGGCGCGCTGCCGATCCTCCTCGGCCGCCCGCTCGCGCTCGGTGGCGGCCAGCTCGGCCTGCAGCCGCTCGCGCTCGAGCTCGACGTCGGTGCGCTCCTGCTCGAGGTCGGCCTCCTGCTCGGCCTGGCGTGCGCGCTCGGCCTCGCGCTGCGCGTCGAGCTCGGCCTCGCTCTGCGCCTCCTGCAGCCGGCCCTCGCGGGCGAGCTCGTCGTGGCCGACGAGCGTCCCGGCGGCCGCCTTCGCCTTGCCGGCCAGCTTGCCGAGCACGCCGCCGCGCGTCTGCTCGGTGCGGTCGGGATTGGTCACCGTTCGTTCTCCTGGTCGGGCTGTTCGGTCCCGAACCGGCTACCCACCTGGGGGCAGGCGCCACACGTGACGCATGTCACAGAAGCGCCGCTGGCGCGTGGCCGCGCCCGTCAGAGGGTCACGCACGGCGGCCGGTAGCCCGGATCCGCGGGCCCCGGACGCTCGAGCGCGTTCAGCGTGATCGCGATCGCCGGCGGGTCGTACGGCGTACGCAGGTGCTCGGAGGTGTCGTTGGCGCACAGATCCTGGAGCGTGACGTTCGTGACGTTCGCGTCCGGCGCCAGGAAGCCCGAGGTGTACGGGACGACGACCTCGTCGTAGCGCGTGACGACGTTCGTGTAGCTGACGTCGCCGGGGGTCTCGTCGCCGGCGTTGAGCCGCTGGAGGAAGTCGGATCCGGCCGCCTGCTGCGCGCATGCCGGGCAGGAGAAGCCGGCCGGCCGGGCGAGCGGGATCGTCGTCCCGTGGTTGGACGGCGACAGGCCGACGAGGTCGTCGACCTCGGCGGCGCCGTCGAGGAACTTCACGTACCAGCGCGGCATCATCCCGCCCTGCGAGTGGCCGACGAGGTCGACCCGGTCGGCTCCCGTCTTCGCCAGCACGTCGTCGACGAACGCGTCGAGCTCCGCGGCGCTGCGCTCGATCGGCCCGATGCCGTAGATGCCGACCAGCCCGGAGCCGGCGTACGCCCCGTAGTTCAGCGCGTAGACGCAGTAGCCGGCGCTCTTCAGGGCCGGCGCCATCGCCTGCCAGTTGTCGGTGCGGTTCTCGAACGTGCCGTGGACGAGCACCACCGGCTCGGGGTGCGCGGCGCTCGGCACGCACGGGACGTTCGCGCCGGGCGGCGGCGGGGTGGACGCGGCGGCGGGTGCGGCCGGCGCGGCCGCGACGAGACCGGCGGCCAGCGCGGCGAGGACGGCGGGACGGAAGCGCATGAACGGGCATGTTCCCCGAACGCGCACCCCGCACGCGCGGCGGGCGCTCAGCGGCGCGGCGCGCGGTCGCGACGGGCCCGGCGGCGCTCCACGGCGGCCACCGCGAGCGGCGCCAGCGCCACGCCGCTGACGGAGCCGGCGATCACGTCCGCGGGATAGTGCACGCCGGTGTGCACGCGCGAGTAGGCGACGATCGCCGCGGCCGCGGTGAGCGGGATGCCGGCCAGCGGCGCCGCCGTCGCCACGCCCGCCGCGAAGGCCGCCGCCGACGCGGCGTGGCCCGACGGGAACGACGTGGTCCGCGGCATCCGGACGTGGCGCGCGACGGGAACGTCGTGCAGGACGCGATCGGGGCGCGTGCGGCCGCCGAGCGGCTTGAGCACCGCGTTGACGACCGTCGACGTGAGGGCGGTGGACGCGAGCCCGTGGACGGCGGCGCGCCGGCCGCGCTCCCCGCCGAGGGCCGCCAGCAGCGCCGCGGAGGCCAGCCAGAGCTTCGAGTGGTCCGCCGCCCGCGAGACCCGGCGCATCGCGCGGTCGAGCCGCGGCGTCGGCGCTGCGGCGATCGCCGCGTACACCGCGAGGTCGAGGCGCTCGGCCTCCTCGACCCAGGTCGTGCGGGCCGGCGGCGCGTCGGGCTCCCGCGGCGGCGTGGGCATCGCCGCCGAGCGTACCCGCGCTCAGCACTCCGGGCGGGTGCGTAAGGCGCGTCGCGCGCCCGACGCGAACGAGCCATGAAGCCCACCACCACCTCCCACCCCAGGCGCATCGCGCCGTCCGCGGGCCGCCGGCTCATGGCGACCGCCGGCGCCGCGGCGGCGCTCGCGCTCGCCGCGCCGGCCGCCGCGCAGGCGCACGCGAACGCGATGCCCCCGCATCACGACGCGACCCGTCCCGCGGCCGCGCACCCGACCAGCCGCGCGGCGCTGCACGACCGGATGCGCGCGCTGTGGGAGCAGCACGTCGCCTGGACGCGGCTGGCGATCGTCGCGTTCGCGGCCGGGGCGCCCGACCTGCCCGCGACCGAGGCGCGCCTGCTGCGCAACCAGCGCGACATCGGCGACGCGATCGCGCCGTTCTACGGTCGTGCCGCCGGCCGGGCGCTGACGAAGCTGCTCGAGGAGCACATCATGGGCGCGGTCGCGGTGCTCCAGGCGGCGAAGGCCGGTGACGCGCCGGCGCTCGCGAGCGCCAAGGCCGCGTGGTACGCCAACGGCCGGGAGGTCGCCGACTTCCTGAGCGCCGCGAACCCGCGCCACTGGCCGCGCGCCGAGATGCGCTCGATGATGCGGACGCACCTCGACCAGACGCTGACCGAGGCGGTCCACGAGCTCAGCGGCCGGTACGCCGCGAGCGTCCGCACCTACGACGCGATCGAGCGGCACATCCTGGCGATGGCCGACGAGCTGTCGCGCGGGATCGTCCGGCAGTTCCCGAAGCGGTTCGGCTAGGACGAGGACGGAGGGACGGTCGGCCCGTACAGCGTCGACACCCAGATCCGGTGGAGCACGTCGACGACCACGTGCGGGCCGGCCTGCGGTGTGCGGCCCAGCGCCTCTCGTTCGCCCCCGCGGCGCGGCAGACGCCGGCGCTGAGCGCGCCTCATGGTCGGGAAGTGGCTGGAGTTGGACCCGGACGGCCTGATTGACCCGTTGGGGCCGGATCCGCCGGGCGCGGGACGCTGCGTCGGATCTTGCTGACCAGCGCCTCGCCGAGCGCGTGGGCCGAGTAGGGGTCTTGGCCGGTGAGGAGCTCACGATCCTCGACGACCTTGCTGCCCATCGGCAGTGCCGTCTGTTCGACGCGCGCACCGGCGTCGCGCAGAATCTGCGTGGGGTCGTCCTTGAGGTGCCCGTGGAAGCGCCTGGCGACAGGCACTCCCTCAAGCATCCGGTCCACGATCGTCTTGAACACGGTCACGCGGTAGCCGGCGTAGATCCACCGGCCTTCGACTCGCGGCGCGGCCGCGAGAGCCGCCGGCGCGTGGCAGATGAGCGCCGTCGTGCGTGCGGTCTGGTGGAAGGACGCGAGCAGCGCGCCGAAGTCGTCGTTGAGCGAGTCGTCGACGAAGGCGTCGCGATGCAGAAGGTCGACCAGTGGCGCGTGGCCGCCAGGAACGAAGAGCGCGTCGAAGCGCTCCAGCCGTCTGGCGTCGCCGGCTGTCTCCTCCAGCGGGATTGGCGTCCCGAGGCCGAGCCCGAGCAGGCGCGCGTAGCTGTGCATGGCGGCGTCGCGCTTGGCGCGCGAGAGCCCGAAGTACATGAGGCTGCACGACGTGCCGTCGATGGTCGGCACCTGGCCGCCCGGGGTGGCGAAGGTGAGCTCGAAGCCGGCGGCGAGCATCGCGTCGGTGGGCGCTACCAGCTCGCCGAGGTAGGTGCCGGTCGGCTCGCTGCCTCCCTCACGCAACGGGATGCGCGACGCAGCCGAGAGACCACGACCAGCACCCGCGTCGCCGGCGCGCTGTGCGGCTCCGCGGACGAGATCATGCGGCTGCGCCCTGCAGGTGCTTGACGACGGCCTCGGCGACCGCGCGGGCGCTGCCGGGATTCTGCCCGGTGATCAACCGGCCATCTTCGACCACATACGTGTCGAACGGCTTGTCGGCGGTGCTGTAGTTGGCGCCGAGCTTCTGAAGTTCGTCCTGCAGGCTGAAGGGGACGGCGTCGTCGCGCTGTGCCGCCTCTTCCTCGGGCCAGGAGAAACCGGTGACGTTCTTGCCCTTCACGAGCGGCTCGCCGCTGGTCAGGTTGACGTTGAGCAGCCCTGCCGGGCCGTGGCAGACGGCGGACACCAGGCGGCCGCTCTCGTAGAAACGAGCGACCAGGGACTCCAGCGCGTCGGTCTGGCGGAAGTCGAACATCACGCCGTGACCGCCGGTGAGGTAGATCGCGTCGTAGTCGTCGAGGTCGACGTCGGCAACCTCCTGGGTGTTCTCCAAGAGGTTCATGAACTCGCGGTCCTTGTAGCGCTCGCCGGTGCCCAGCTCCGACAGCACGTCATGGGCGAGGCTCTCGGGATCGAGCGGGATCGGGCCGCCGGACGGGCTGGCGATGTCCGCCTCGAAGCCCTGGTCGCGGACGTAGTCGTAGAAGTGCGTCAGCTCGCCCAGCCACAGACCGGTGCGGTAGCCGACCTTCTCGTACTCCCCGACGTTGGTGACGATGATCAGGATGCGATCGGTCGCCATCGAAGGCTCCTCGTGGTCGGAGGGACTGACGGCGGCGAGGGCAGGGCGACCAGAGCGCGCTGCTCCGCGGCGAGTGACGGACTCATGGGCCGGCTACCCGAAGATGTCGCCCCCGAACGCATCGATCCACAGGCCACGTTGCGCGGCCGATTCGGGACACGCGATGCGCCCGATCCGGCGATGCGGGCCAACTTCGTGCGCACGCTGATCTGGAGGGTGCCCACGTCGGTCGGGTGGCTGCTCGGCGCGTCGCTGGATCCCTCTGCCCGCGTTCACCACCCCCCGCTGTCCGGCACGCGCGCCGCGGCGCTGGTCGTCGGCTTCGTCGCGACCGTCGCGGTCTGGCGGATCTACTTCTACCGCGGCGAGTCCATCGGCATCTCGGAGATCGAGCAGTCCGGCGACATGGCCGCGGTCGGGCAGCGCGCGATCTACGCACTGATCGTCATGATCGCCGGCTTGGTTGCGGTAGCCGTCGCCGACGAGCTCCGTCGCGATCCTGCGGACGACCGCTCCGGAATGGCGAGACCCGGACTCGAACCGGG
>DASTRJ010000181.1:0-4765 GCA_035761245.1 Capillimicrobium sp.
CGGCGAAGGTGCTCGTGCTCGGCATCGGCGTCGCCGGCCTGCAGGCGCTGGCGACCGCCAAGCGCCTGGGCGCCAAGACGACCGGCTACGACGTCCGCCCGGAGGTCGCCGAGCAGGTCCGCTCGCTCGGCGCCGACTTCCTCGACATCGGCATCTCCGCCGCGGGCGAGGGCGGGTACGCGCGCGAGCTGACCGACGAGGAGCGCGCCCAGCAGCAGCAGGCGCTCACCGACGCGATCAAGGGCTTCGACGTCGTGATCACGACCGCGCTCGTGCCGGGCCGGCCGGCGCCGAAGCTGGTCACCACCGAGGCGGTCCAGGGCATGGCGCCCGGCAGCGTGATCATCGACCTCGCCGGCGAGACGGGCGGCAACTGCGAGCTCACCACGCCCGGCGAGACCACGGTCGAGCACGGCGTCACGATCGTCTCGCCGCTGAACCTGCCGGCGACGATGCCGCAGCACGCGTCGATGCTCTACGCGCGCAACCTGCAGTCGTTCCTCGAGCTCGTCATCGGCGACGAGGGGCAGCTCGAGCTCAACTTCGACGACGAGATCATCGCCGGCGCCTGCATCGCCCGCGGCGGCGAGATCGTCCACCCGGGTGCGAAGAAGGCCGTGGAGGCGGCTGCCTGATGTTCCTCACGAACCTGACGATCCTGATCCTGGCCGGCTTCGTCGGCTACTACGTGATCTCGAAGGTCCCGAACACGCTGCACACGCCGCTGATGGCGGGCACCAACGCGATCCACGGCATCGTGCTGGTCGGCGCGCTGCTCGTCCTCGGCTCGGCCGCGGGCGACGGCGTCGACAAGATCATCCTCACGATCGCCATCGTCTTCGGCACGGTCAACGTGGTCGGCGCCTTCCTGGTCACCGACCGGATGCTCGAGATGTTCAAGGGCAAGGACCCCAAGAAGGCGGCCGCCAAGGCCGAGGCCGGCGAGGAGGCCAAGGTCTGATGTTCGCGAGCTTCCTGCAGGACCCGGACTTCATCCGGGTCTGCTACATCGTCGCCTTCGTCCTGTTCATCGTCGGCCTCGGGCGCCTCACCGGCCCCCGGACGGCGGTCTCCGGCAACCGCATCGCCGCCGTCGGCATGGCGATCGCCGTCGTGGCGACGCTCCTCGACGAGCGGATGGGCTCGAACTGGGGCCTGATCATCGCCGCGATGGTCGTCGGCACCATCGTCGCCGTCCCGGCCGCGCGCAACGTGAAGATGACGGCGATGCCGCAGATGGTGGCGCTGTTCAACGGCGTCGGCGGCGGCGCGATCGCGCTCATCTCGTGGGGCGAGTTCCGCCACTCGGGCGGCTTCGACGAGGTCGAGCTCTACGTCGTCGTCGCCTCCCTGTTCGCCGCGATCATCGGCTCGGTCTCCTTCTGGGGCTCGAACATCGCGTTCGCCAAGCTCCAGGAGCTCATCTCCGGCCGGCCGATCGCGCTGCCCGGCCAGCAGGCCATCAACGTGGCGCTCCTGGGCGTCTGCGTCGGCCTCGCGGTCGCGATCGCGACGGGCGCCGACGCCGAGCTCGTCTTCATCGGCATCCTCGTCGCCGCGGCGCTGCTCGGCACCTTCGTCGTGCTGCCCATCGGCGGCGCCGACATGCCGGTGGTCATCTCGCTGCTCAACGCGTTCACCGGCCTGTCGGCCGCGGCGGCCGGCATCGCGCTCGACAACGTGGCGCTGATCGTCGGCGGCATGATCGTCGGCGCGTCCGGCTCGATCCTGACGAACCTCATGGCCCAGGCGATGAACCGCTCGATCCCGTCGATCGTGGCGGGCGGCTTCGGCGGCACGACCGCGCTGGCGGCCGGCGGCGCGGACGGCGCCGACCGCACGGTGCGCTCCACGAGCGCGTCCGACGCGGCGGTGCAGATGGCGTACGCGTCGCAGGTGATGATCGTGCCCGGCTACGGCATGGCGGTCGCCCAGGCGCAGCACGCGGTGCGCGAGCTCACCGTCGAGCTCGAGAAGCGCGGGGTGGAGGTCAACTTCGCCATCCACCCGGTCGCGGGCCGCATGCCGGGCCACATGAACGTCCTGCTCGCCGAGGCCGACGTGCCGTACGACCAGCTCAAGGAGATGGAGGAGGCCAACCCGCTGTTCGGCCGCACCGACGTCTCGCTGATCATCGGCGCCAACGACGTCACGAACCCGGCGGCCAACGACGACCCGGGCAGCCCGATCTACGGCATGCCGATCCTCGAGGTCGACAAGTCGAAGTCGGTCATCGTCCTGAAGCGCTCGATGAGCAGCGGCTTCGCCGGGATCGACAACCCGCTGTTCTACGCCGACGGCACCGCGATGCTGTTCGGCGACGCGAAGCAGTCGGTGCAGGAGATCACCGCCGAGCTCGCCGAGCTGTAGCTCGGTAAGCACGCCGTAGCCGCCTGGTTAGGGGCGCCACCGATGGTGGCGCCCATGACCTGTTCCGCCTCGCCCGCCGACGGGCGGCGCTGAGCGCACGGAGCCGCCGATGATGCTGACGCTCGATGCGGTCCGCGTCCCCGGCGGCGTGCGCCTGCCGCTGGCGCGCCAGGGCGGGCCGGGCGCGGTGCCCGTGCTCATGCTGCACGGCTGGGGCGACTCGTGGCGGTCGTTCGAGCCGGTGCTGCCGGCGCTGCCCGGCGACGTCGAGGCGATCGCGCTCACGCAGCGCGGACACGGCGACGCCGACCGCCCCGTCGGCAGCTACGGGATCGATCAGCTCGCCGACGACGCCGCCGCGGCGCTCGAGGAGCTCGGCGTCCGGCACGCGCTCGTGGTCGGGCACTCGCTCGGCGCGTGGGTCGCGCAGCAGCTCGCCGCCGACCGGCCCGAGCTCGTCGGAGGGCTGCTGCTCGCCGGGTCCATCGGGCCGCCGGCTGGCAACCCCGCGCTCGCGCAGCTGTCGGCCGAGATCGCGCGGCTGGGCGACCCCGTCGATCCGGCCTTCGCACGCGGCTTCCAGCTCGCGACGACCGCCTCGCCGATCGACCCCGCGTGGGTGGAGGTCCTCGTCGCCGAGACGCTGAAGCTGCCCGTCCGCGTCTGGCGCGCGATCGACGCCGGGCTCCGGGCCTTCGACCTCGACGCGGTGCAGCCGCGGGTCGCCGCCCCGGTGCTGCTGGTGTGGGGCGAGCGCGACGCGTTCACCGGCCGCGGCGAGCAGGAGCGGCACCTGCGCGGGCTGCCGCACGCGCGGCTGCTCACCTACGAGGGGACCGGCCACGCGGTCCACCGGGAGCGCCCGGAGCGCTTCGCCGCCGACGTCGCCGCGCTCGCCGCGTCGCTGCGGGCGGCCGGCCGGCTCTAGCCGAGCGCCGTCCGCACCGCCAGCGCGAGCACGAGCGCGCCGCCGACCGCCTGCGTCCAGCGGTGCGCCGACGGCGGCAGGCGGTGGTGCAGCAGCGCGCCGGTCCCCGCCAGCGTCGACTGCCACGCCAGCGAGGCGGCGAGCACGCCGGCGACGAACGCGGCGCCGCCGGCGGCGCCCGGCGCCAGGTCGGGGTCGCCGGCGATCAGCCCGGCGAAGATCGCGAGGGTCAGCGGGTTGATCGCGGTCAGCGCGAGGAAGCGCAGCGTCACGTGGCGCGGCGCCCTCGCGGCGACGGCGTGCGACGCCGCCGTCGAGGTGCGGCGGGCGCTGAGCAGCAGATGGACTGCGACCGCGGCGAGCACGGCGGCCGCGACGAGGGTGAGCCCGTGCTCGATGCCCGACAGCGCCCGCGCCGCGGCGCCTCCGGCCAGCACGGCGCCGAGGGCGTACAGCCCGTCGCACAGCGCGGTCCCGAGGCCCGCTCGCCACCCGGCACGGAAGCCCGCCCGCGCGCCGAGCTCGACGATCATGACCCCGATCGCCCCGAGTGGGACCGCGACCGCCAGGCCGGCCGCCACGCCTGCGAGCAGCGCGCTGAGCATCGCTGGTCATCTCACGCCCTCAGGCATGAGAAGATCAAGTGTCAACCGGCTCCAACCGAGGAATCCGCAGCATGGACGACATCGACCGCGCCATCCTCAGCCGGCTCGTGCAGGACGGGCGCTGCTCGTACCGCGAGCTCGGCGCGGCCGTCGGCCTGTCGGCGAACGCCGCCGCCGATCGCGTGCGGCGCCTGCGCCGCGAGGGCGTCATCACGGGCTTCACCGCGCTGGTCGACCCGGCGGCCGGCGGGCGCCGGATCGAGGCGGTCATCGACGTCAAGCTCGGGCGCGACCAGGACAACGACGGCTTCGAGGCGGCGATCGAGCCGCTGACGCCGATCGTCGAAGCCGCGCACCTCACCGGGCGCGCCGACTACGAGCTGCGCGTGGTCTGCCGCGACGCCGCCGAGCTCGACGGCTTGCTGCGGACGCTCAAGCGCGAGGCCGGAGCGGCCGAGACAGAGACGCGTATCGTGCTGCGCACCGCGCTGCGCCGCCGCTCCGGATGAGCGGCCCACTCGACGCTCAACGGACTGGACATGACCCGCTCGCTCGCCCTCCTCGCCGCGGTGCTGCTCGCCGCGCCCGCCACCGCCGCCGCCTCCTTCCCGACCGACCTCGACGCCGAGCGCGCCGGGGCGGGCGCCGACGTCGTCGACGCCGGCGCGGGCGAGGACCTCGTCGCCGGCGGCGACGGCGCCGACCGCCTCGCCGGCGGGCGCGGAGGCGACGTCATCGTCGACACCGACGGGCGCGACCGCGTCGACGGCGGCCGGGGCGACGACCGCATCGACGTGCGCGACGGCGACGGGGACGACCGCGTCGCCTGCGGCGACGGGCGCGACGTGGTGGTCGCCGACGC
>DASTRJ010000182.1:0-7324 GCA_035761245.1 Capillimicrobium sp.
GAGGTCGATGAGCTCGTGGAACTGCGTCACGCGGACGATCGTGAACGGCACGGGCCCATCCTGCACCACGCGCTCCTGCTCCGTCTTGAGCCGGTAGTACGCGAGCGGCACGGCGTCGCAGCCGACGATCGACACGCAGACGTGGTGGCCGACTCCCGCGACGGCCTCCGCCGCGAGCAGGCGCCGCGAGCCCTCGACGAGCACCGACGGGCCCTTGCCCGAGGGCGGCTGGTTGCTGGCGTCGACGACGACCTCGCAGCCCGCCAGCGCGGCGTCGAGGCCCTCTCCCGTGGTCAGGTCGACGCGATGCTCGGGGGCGTGGCGGCTGAGCGCGCGGACCTCGTGTCCCCGCTGCGCCAGCTCGCGCGCGAGCTCCCGCCCGATCGTGCCGGTTCCTCCGACGATGGCGACTCTCATGCCCCCGAGACGACGCAGCCTCCGGGAGTGTGACACGGCCGCCTAGCCGCTCCCCGCGCGCCGCCGCTCCAGCGCGTCGGTGTAGCGCCGCGGCACGCGCGCCGCCTCCCCCTCCTCCCACAGGGTGATGACGACGAGCTCGCCGGCGCGCGGATCGTGGCGGCACACGAACACCAGCGACCGGTCGTCGAGGTCGGCGACGCGCACGGCGCCGCGCTCGCCGGGCCCGACCGCGCCGGCCGACCAGGCGCGCGCGACGCGCGCGGCCACGTCGAGCTTGGGGTCGAGCGTGCCGCGGATCCGCTGCCGGTAGCGGTCGGCGGCGTGGTCGGTGACGGCGACGGTGACGCCCGGCGGGCGGGCGCTCACCGGTGCAGCGCCACCGGCGCCTCGCGCGTCTCCACCACCCGGACGAGCGCCCCGGTCGCACGGGCGACCCGCTGCGGGACGTCGCAGCCGAGCCACCGCGACAGGTGCGCCGGCAGGGTCACCACGACGATCTCGTCGTGGCGGGCCGGGTCGTAGGCGTCCATCGCGGCATGCAGCGGGTCGGCGTCCTCCGAGAGCCCGCCGCGGACCTCGATGCCCTCCTGCTCGCTCAGGCGCACGCACGCGTCCTCCAGCCGCTGCTGGGCCGCGTCGCGCTGCTCCGGCTCGGCCGGCACGACGAGCGTCACGCGGAGAGGTCCGCTCCGGGCGCGATCGCGAAGGTGCGCGACCAGCTCGTCGGACCCGACGGTCTGGTTCGCGACGACCAGGAGATGCGTCCTGAACGGCATGGGGGCCTCCTCGCTGCGGGTCATTCGAGGCTACTCCTCCTCGTACCCCGCGAGGACCTTCCGCAGGCGGATCGCCGGCGCCCACGAGGCGTACGGGTTCTCGCCCGGACGGTCGTCGGGCTCCCAGCCCCGGCGTGCGTAGAAGCGGCGGGCACGGTCGTTCGGCGCCAGCACCCAGAGCGTGGCGGCCCGGTAGCCGAGCGCGCGCAGGCGGGCGACGCCGTGCTCCTCGAGCACTCGCCCGTCGCCCGTCCCGATGCGCTCCGGATCGACGTAGAGCGCGTACAGCTCGCCGTCGCCCTCGCGGGCGTCGGGGTCGCGCGGCCGGCCGACCGTCACCCAGCCGGCGATCGCGCCGTCGCGCTCCAGCACGTACGTCTCGCGGCCGCGGACGTGCGCCTCGGCGAGGCCGACCCGCCAGCTCAGCGCCAGCCCCGGGATGACGGCCGCGATCCGGTCGTGGTCGACGTAGCCGCCGTAGGCCGCCCACAGCGCCCGCTCCTGCAGCGCGGCGAGCGCCGCGACGTCGTCGATCCGCGCGCGGCGGATCACGCGTCGAAGAGCAGGTGCTCCAGCCCTACGACCGGCGACTCCGTGAGCGAGCCGACCTTGCGGATCGCCAGCAGCACGCCCGGCATGAACGACTCGCGGTCGATCGAGTCGTGGCGGATCGTCAGCGTCTGGCCGACGTCGCCGAGGATGACCTCCTGGTGGGCCACCAGTCCCGGCAGGCGCACCGAGTGGATCGGGACGTCGCCCTGCATCATCTCGGCGGTGCGCTGCGCGGTGCCGCTCGGCGCGTCGAGCTTGCCGTCGTGGTGCAGCTCGATGATCTCGGCCTTGCGCATGATCCGCGACGCCTCCGCGGCGAAGCGCATCATGAGCACGGCGCCGATCGCGAAGTTCGGCGCGAAGAAGACGTTGGCGCCGCGCGCGTCGCGCAGCGGCTCGAGGTCGAAGCTCGACGTCCCGATGACGACGTGGACGCCGGCCTCCACGCACGCCAGCGCGTTCGCCGTCGCCGCCTCCGGGACGGTGAAGTCGACCATCACGTCGACGTCGCCGAGGACGTCGGCGACCGTCGTGTCGAACGCGGGGTCCGCCTTCGCGGCGAGGACCATGTCCTCGGCCCCCTCGACGGCGCGGCAGACGCTCTGCCCCATGCGCCCGGCAGCGCCCGCGACGCCGACGCGGATCGGCCCGTCGCCGCTCACGCCGCCACCTCCAGCGGCTCGAGCGCGCTGCGGAACGCGTCCTCCTCCGGGCCGATGCCGGCGGCCGACAGGCGACCCGGCTCGAACAGCTCGGCGGCGAGCGCCCGCACGTCGTCCATGCCGACGGCGTCGATGCGCTCGAGCACCTCGTCGACGCTCAGCAGCGGAAGGCCGGAGAGCACCGCGGAGCCGATCCGGTTCATCCGCGACGCGGTCGACTCGAGCGACAGCACGAGGCGTCCCTTCGCGTTCTCCTTGGCGCGCGCCAGCTCCGCCTCGCTCGCCGGGTCGGCCGCGAAGCGCCGCAGCTCGTCGCCGACCACGCGCATCGCCTCGCGCAGGTTGTCGCCCCGTGTGCCGACGTAGAGGCCGACCTGGCCGGTGCCGGCGTACAGCGAGACGAACGAGTAGACCGAGTAGGCGAGGCCGCGCTTCTCGCGGACCTCCTGGAACAGCCGCGACGACGACGTGCCGCCGAGGATCGTGTCGAGGACGCGCAGCGCGAAGCGCCGCTCGTCGTCGCGGGCGATCCCGCGGCCGCCGAGGCAGACGTGGACCTGCTCGGTGTCCTTGCGGTGGAACAGCACGCGCGGCGCGAACGGCTCCGGCGCCGCGGGCGCGGGCTCGGCGGCGCCGCCGTCGCCCTCGCTGCGGCGCACGAGCTCGACGATCTGGTCGTGGTCGACCGAGCCGGCCGCGGCCACGACGACCTCGTCGGGCCGGTAGCGGCGCCGGTGGAAGCCGGCGAGGCCGTCGCGGTCGATCGACGAGATGACCTCCGCACGGCCGATGATCGGCCGCCCGAGCGGATGGTTGCCGAAGACCGCGGTCCCGAGCACGTCGAAGACCTTGTCCTGCGGGTCGTCGTCGTACATCGCGATCTCCTCGAGCACGACCTCGCGCTCGGTCTCGAGATCGCGCAGCGCGGGCCGCCACACCATGTCGGCCATCACCCCGAAGGCCTCCTCGAGGTGCACGTCGAGCACCCGCGAGTAGACCGAGGTCGACTCCTTGCCGGTCCCGGCGTTGAGCTCGGCGCCCATCGCGTCGAACAGCTCGTCGATCTCATGCGACTTCAGCTGGTCGGTCCCGCGGAACAGCATGTGCTCCAGCAGGTGCGACAGCCCGGCCTCGCGCTCGTGCTCGAGGCCGGACCCGGTGCCGATGAAGAACCCGAGCGCCGCGGACCGCACGGAGGGCATCGCCTCCGTGACGACCCGGACGCCCGAGTCCAGCTCGGTGAGGCGCGTGTCGCTCAGTTGCGCTCGGGGTCGCGGTTGCCGCCCCGGCGCGGGCGGCCGGAGCCGCGCTCGCCACGGTCGCGGCGCTCGCCGCGATCGCGCCGCGGGCCGCCGCCGTTGCCGCCGCCGGTGCCGACCGACGCCAGCTCCTCGGCGGTCTTGCCGGCGACCTCCGGGTCCTCGGCGAGGCGCAGGCCGATGCGGCCGCGCTCGCGGTCGACCTCGACCACGCGGACCTTGACCTCGTCGCCGCGGTTGAGGACGTCCTCGACCGTCTCGACGCGCTCGCCGGGCTTGACGTTGCTGATGTGCAGCAGGCCGTCGGTGCCCTTGGTGAGCTCGACGAAGGCGCCGAAGGTGGTGGTCTTGACGACCTTGCCGTCGAACTCGTCGCCGACCTCGACCTCCTTCGTCATCGCCCGGATGCGGTCGATGAGCGCGTTGCCCAGCTCGCCGTTGGCCGAGTAGATGAGGACGGTGCCGTCGTCGTTGATGTCGATCTGCGACTCGAACTCCTCCTGGAGCCCGCGGATCGTCTCGCCGCCCTTGCCGATGATCATGCCGATCTGCGACGGGTCGATCTGGATCGTCTCGATCCGCGGCGCGTAGAGCGACAGCTCGCTGCGCGGCGCGGCGATGACGTCGGCCATCTTGTCGAGGATCGTCATGCGCGCCTCGCGGGCCTGCGCGAGCGCGTCGCGCAGGATGTCGAAGGTCACGCCCGTGATCTTGATGTCCATCTGGAGCGCGGTGATGCCCCGCTCCGTGCCGGCGACCTTGAAGTCCATGTCGCCGAGGTGGTCCTCGACGCCGGCGATGTCGGTGAGGACGATGTAGTCGTCGCCCTCCTTGATGAGGCCCATGGCGATGCCGGCGACGGGCCGCTTCAGCGGCACGCCGGCGTCCATGAGCGCGAGCGTCGAGCCGCACACCGACGCCATCGACGACGAGCCGTTGGACTCGAGCGTGTCGGAGACGACGCGGATCGTGTACGGGAAGTCGTCGATCGACGGCACCATCGGCACGAGCGCGCGCTCGGCGAGCGCCCCGTGGCCGATGTCACGGCGCTTGGGGCCGCCGAGGCGGCCGGCCTCCCCGACCGAGAAGGGCGGGAAGTTGTAGTGGTGGAAGTAGTACTTCTTCGTCTCGAGCCCGAGGGTGTCGAGGCGCATCTCCTCCTTGAGCGTGCCGAGGGCGGCGACGCTGAGGACCTGCGTCTGGCCACGGGTGAAGAGGCCCGAGCCGTGGGTGCGCGGCAGCAGCCCCGCCTCGATCGAGATGGGGCGGATCTCCTTCTCGCCGCGGCCGTCCGGGCGCTTCTTGTGGACGGCGATGCGCTCGCGGATGATCTGCTTCTCGAGCTTGTCGAAGGCGGCCTGGACCTTGGCGCGCTGCTCGGCGTAGCCCTCCCACGCGGGGTCGCCGGAGTGGGCCGCGATGACCTCCTCCTCGACGCGCTTGGTGGCCTCCTGGCGCTCGAGCTTCTCCTCCACCTGGGTGGCGGCGTCGAGCGCGGCGCCGTGCGACTCGCGGATCGCCTGCAGCAGCCCGGCGTCGACCTGCGGCGCCTCGAACTGGATCTTCGGCTTGCCGGCCTTCTCGGCGAGCTCGCGCTGCGCGGCGCAGATCTTCTTGATGGCCGTGTGCGCGATGTCGAGGGCGTCGAGGATCTCGGCCTCGGGCACCTCGTTGGCGCCCGCCTCGACCATGAGGATGGCCTCCTCGGAGCCCGACACGACGAGGTCGAGGTCGGTGTTGTCGAGCAGGTCGGCCTCGTCGGGGTTGATGACGAAGTTGCCGTCGACCTTGCCGATGCGGACGGCGCCGACCGGGAAGGGCAGCGGGATGTCGGAGACCATGATCGCCGCCGAGGCGCCGTTCATGGCGAGGATGTCGTACGGGTGGACGTGGTCGACCGACAGCGGGATCGTGACCAGCTGCGTCTCGCGCCGCCAGCCCTTCGGGAACAGCGGGCGCAGCGGGCGGTCGATCATGCGGGCGGTGAGCGTGCCCTTCTCGCCGGCGCGGCCCTCGCGCTTGAAGAACGAGCCGGGGATCTTGCCCGCGGCGTACATCCGCTCCTCGACGTCCACCGTCAGCGGGAGGAAGTCGACGTCGCGCTCGTTGCCCGCGACGGCGGTGGAGAGGACCATGGTGTCGCCCTGGCGGACGACGACGGCGCCGGAGGCCTGCTTGGCCATCTTCCCGGTCTCGAAGGTGATCTCGGAACCACCCACCTCGACGGAGACGCGGGTCACGGCGTCATTGCTGCTCATATGTTCAGCCTTCCTGACCGGCGTTCGGTAGCCGGTCGCTTCTTCGCTTCATCTCTTCGTCCGAACCAGGTCATTGTAGAGGTCCGTGTCCGGAGCGCCGTCCCGGAAGAAGGTCGGCGTGCGCATCGCTCCGGCGAGCACCGCCTCCTGGGTGTCGCGTTGGACGCGCTCGGCGACCGTTGCCGATCGGCGATCCGCGTCGAAGCGCGCGACGTCGAGCCCGAGTCGCTCGGCGAGGGCCCACAGGTGCGGATCCTCCACGCGGCCCTGGTCGGCGTAGACGGCGTCGTGGAACGCCCAGAACGCGCCCTGCAGCGCGGCCGCCTCCGCCGCCCGCGCGACGGCGACCGCCCGCGGGTGCTTCGTCTTCAGCGCGAGGTGCCGGAACACGCGCCGGACGCCGGGCCGCTCGCTCAGCCGCTCGTGCGCGACCGCGCAGAACGGGCAGGTGAAGTCGGCGTAGACCACGACGAGCTCGCCGTCGGCCGGCCCGCGCACGTGGTCGTCCGTCCGGATCTCCGAGACCATGCCAGGCACATCTTGCAGCGCGAGCAGCGGCTGCGCGGCGCCGGCTCCCGCCGTGCCGGCCGGGCGCGGCCCTAGGCCGCGCGCTCCTCGTCCTCGGCGGCGTCGAGCGCGTCGAGGATGAGGTTGGCGCCGGGCAGGTCGCCCGGGGAGTCGGCCACGTACGACCACAGCACGGTCGCGTCCGGGCCGAAGACGACGATCGCGCGGTTCGTCATGCCGGCGGGCTCGAAGTAGGCCCCGAGCGCGCGCGAGGCCGCGCCCTTGGGCTCGAAGTCCGACAGCTGCGGGATCGAGATGCCGAGCTGCTGCTTGAACGCCGCCTGCGACCACGTCGCGTCGGTCGAGACGCCGTAGAGCTTGGCCCCGCGGCGCTCGAACTCCGGCAGCACCTCCTCGTAGACCTGCAGCTGGTCCGTGCAGACCGGCGAGAAGGCGAAGGGGTAGAAGACGAGGACGGTCGTCTGCCCGCGCAGGTCGTCCTGCGTGAACGTCCCGCCGTCCTCGGTGGCGAGCGAGAACTCCGGGGCCGGCGTGCCGGCCGGGAGCGCGAACCTGTGGGAGCCCGCCTGCGGCGGCGCCCCGTGGTCGCTCACCGGCGCAGGCCGAGCTCGCGGATGAGCTCGCGGTAGCCCTCGAGGTCCTTCTTCTGGAGGTAGGCGAGCAGCCGGCGGCGCTGGCCGACGAGCATCAGCAGGCCGCGACGCGAGTGGTGATCCTTGCGGTGCGTGCGGAGGTGCTCGGTGAGGTCGTTGATGCGGGCCGTGAGCAGCGCGACCTGGACGCGGGTGTTGCCCGTGTCCTGCGGGTTCTCGCCGAACTTGGCGATGATCTCGGCCTTGCGTTCCTGAGTCAGGGTCATGTGCGGCCCA
>DASTRJ010000183.1:0-21954 GCA_035761245.1 Capillimicrobium sp.
CGTCGACGACGGGGTCGACGGCCTCCTGGCGCCGCGCGGCGACGCCGCCGCGCTCGCCGGCGCGCTGATCGCCCTCCTCGGCGACCCGGAGCGCGCGGCGGCGATGGGCCGTGCCGGCCATGCCAAGGTCGTGGCGCGCCACACCTGGCCGGCGGTCGGCGCGCGGATGGCGATGGCGCTCGAGGCGGCCCTCGGCGGCGGGGCGACGCGCTCGGCGCGGCCGGCGGCCGACGCGCCGTGCGCCGCCTCGTCAATTCGCTGAGCCGGGGAGAAAACCACCCCAATCCGTCAACGCGCGCGTTTAGGGTGCAGCCCTCCGTGACCGCGTTGCGTGCCCTCATCCTCGGAGACGCCGCGGCCGCCGCCTCCGTCGCCGAGGCGCTCGCCGCGGCGGGGCGCCCGGCGGAGACCACGCGCGCCGCCACCACCGCCGCGCTCGAGCGCGAGCTCGACGGGCCGTCCTGGGACGTCGTCGTGCTCGCCGGCGGCGACCGGGGCCGGGCCGTGGCCGCCGTCCGCGCCGCCGACGCCCACGTCGCGATCGTGGCGCTCGGCGGGGTGGCGGGCACGGGCGACGGCGTCCGGCTGCTCCCGGCCACGGTCGGGCCGGCCGAGCTGGCCGACGCGGTCGCCACCGCGATCGACGACGCGGCGGCGCGGCGCGCGGCGGCCGGCCTGCCGCCGGAGCTGGCGCTGCGTGCGCTCGCCGCCGCCGGCAACGGGGTCGCGATCGCCGACGCCTCTCAGCGCGGCTTCCCGGTCGTCCACGTCAACGCGGCGTTCGCGCGGCTGACCGGCTACGCGCCCGAGGAGCTCCTCGGCCGCTCGTGCCGCCGGCTGCAGGCGCCGGGCACCGACCCGCGCGCGGTCGCCGACCTCGCCGCGGCGCTGCGGATCGGCGCGCCGTGGAAGGGGACGCTGCTCAACGCCCGCCGCGACGGCTCGACGTTCTGGAACGAGCTGACGCTCTCGCCCGTCTTCGGCCCCGACGGGATCCGCACGCACGTCGTCGCGGTGGCGCGCGACGTCAGCGAGCAGATCGCCACCGCCGACCGCCTCGCCGCGGCCGAGACGCGCTACGGGCGCGTCATCGACGACCTGGCGGCCGCCGAGCACCGCTACCGCGAGCTGGTCGAGCGCATCCCGGCGGTCGTCTACGTCGCCGACTTCGACGCGCGCTTCACGCTGCGCTACGTCAGCCCGCGCATCGAGACGCTGCTCGGCCATCCGCCGGAGGCGTTCCTGGCCGACCAGGGCCTCTGGTACCGCCTCGTCCATCGCGACGACCGCGCGCGGCTCGAGCGCACGAAGGCCGGCGCGTTCGCCGACGAGGAGACGATCGACTGCGAGTACCGCATGCTGGCGGCCGACGGCCGCGAGCTGTGGGTCTGGGAGCGCGACGAGATCGTGCGCGACGAGAGCGGGCGCCCGCTGTTCAGCCAGGGCGTGCTCGTCGACATCACCGCCCAGCGCCGCGCCGAGGAGAGCCTGCGCGCCGAGCGCGACCGGGCGCAGCGCTACCTCGACCTCGCGGGCATGGTCGTCCTCGTGCTCGACGCCGACGAGCGGATCGCGCTGCTCAACCGGGCTGGCCACCAGCTGCTCGCCCAGCCGGACGGGGCGCTCCTGGGGCGCAACTGGTTCGACACGTGCGTGCCGGAGGCCGAGCGCGAGGAGGCACGGGCCCGCTTCCGGGGCCTGCTGGCGGGCACCGACGACCCGACGGCGGAGGGCCACGAGAGCACGGTCGTCGATGCGGAGGGCGTCGAGCGGATCGTGCGCTGGAACCACACCGTGCTCCACGACGAGAGCGGCGCCGCGACCGCGACGCTGAGCTCCGGCGTCGACGTCACCGCACGGCGGCGCGCCGAGCAGCAGATCGCCTATCTCGCCTACCACGACCCGCTCACCGGGCTGCCGAACCGCGCGCTGCTGCGCGAGCACCTCGAGCTCGCGATCGCGCGCGCCGAGCGCAACGGCGCCGCGGTCGCCGTGCTCTACGTCGACCTCGACGACTTCAAGCTCGTCAACGACTCGCTCGGGCACGCCGCCGGCGACGAGCTGCTCGTCCGCGTCGCGCTCGGGCTGCGCCAGCGCACGCGCGCGGCCGACCTCCTGGCGCGCCAGGGCGGCGACGAGTTCCTGCTGCTGCTGACCGACCTCGACGTCGAGACGGCCGAGTCGGCGGCGCAGGCGGCGGCGTCGTCGGTGATGGCCGCGATGGCCGACCCGTTCCAGATCGCGGGCGCCGAGTTCCACGTCGGGGCGTCGGTCGGCATCTCGCTGTACCCGCGCGACGCCGACGGCGCCGAGGAGCTGCTCAAGCACGCCGACGCCGCGATGTACCAGGCGAAGGCCTCGGGCCGCGGCGAGGTCGTGGTCTTCGACGGCGACCCGCGGGCGGCGATCGAGCGCCTCTCGCTCTCGACGCGCCTGCGCCGCGCGATCGCGAGCGACGAGCTCGTGCTCCACTGGCAGCCGATCGTGGCGCTCGCGGACGGGTCGGTCACCGCGGTGGAGGCGCTCGTGCGCTGGCATGATCCCGACCGCGGCCTGCTGCTGCCCGACGCGTTCGTCCCGTTCGCGGAGGACACCGGCCTCATCGACCGGCTCGGCGTCTGGGTGGCCGAGGCGGTGAGCGTCCAGCGGCAGCGCTGGGCCGCCGCGGGCGTCGACCTCCCGGTCCACCTCAACGTCTCCCCGCGCCAGATGGTGCGCCCGGAGCGCGTCCTCGAGATGGTCGACCGGCTCCGCGACGGCGGCGTCGACCTGTCGACGATCACGCTCGAGATCACCGAGTCGATGGCCCTGGCCGACGACGGCCGCGCCGCGCCGCTCCTGCACGACCTCCACGAGACGGGGGTGCGCCTGGCGATCGACGACTTCGGCGCGGGCTGGTCGTCGCTCGGCCGGCTGCGGGACCTGCCGGTGCAGGTGGTGAAGATCGACCGCTCGTTCCTGGCCGGCGTGCCGCGCGAGGAGGGGCCGTCGGCGATCGTCTCGGCGATGCTGACGCTGGTCGACGCGCTGGGCATGGACGCGGTGGCCGAGGGCGTCGAGGACGAGTCGCAGCGGCTCTTCCTGGCCGAGCTGGGCTGCCCCGCCGGGCAGGGCTACCTCCTGGGCCGGCCGCTGCCCGCCGACGAGCTCGACGGCCGGCTCTCGTCGCTCGCCAGCACCTGAGCGGGTCAACCGACTCTGAGCGGAGCCGCCGCCCTTTAGAATCCTCCCGATGCTCGACGCCGCGGAGATCTCGTTCGACGAGCGCGGCCTCGTGCCGTGCGTGATCCAGGACTGGCGGACCGGGGAGGTCCTCACCCTGGCGTACATGAACGCGCTGGCGCTCGAGCGCACGCGCGAGACGGGCGAGCTGCACCTCTGGAGCCGCTCGCGCGGCGAGCTGTGGCACAAGGGCGCCACGTCCGGCCACACGCAGGCGGTCCGGGCGCTGCGCCTCGACTGCGACGGCGACGCGGTGCTCGCCCTCGTCGAGCCGGCCGGCCCGGCGTGCCACACCGGCGAGCGCACCTGCTTCCACCGCGGCGACCAGGCGCCGGCCCCGTTCGAGGCGCTGCCCGCGCTGGAGCGCACGCTGGCGCAGCGCGCCGCGGAGCGCCCCGAGGGCTCCTACGTCGTCAAGCTGCTCGACGACCCGGCCCTGCAGGGCGAGAAGGTCGAGGAGGAGGCCGAGGAGGTCGTCCGCGCGGCCCGCGAGGAGTCCGACGACCGCGTCGACAACGAGGCGGCCGACGTGCTCTTCCACCTGACGGTGCTGCTGGGCGGCCGCGACCGCAGCCTCACCGACGCCTACGAGGTGCTCAATGGCCGCCGCGGCTGAGCAGCAGGCCGTCACCCACACCTTCATCGCCGACTGCGAGACGCCGGTCTCGGCGTTCCTCAAGCTGCGCGGCGACGGGCCGGCGTTCCTGCTGGAGTCCGCCGAGCAGGGCCAGCGCGTCGGCCGCTGGTCGTTCATCGGCTTCCGCCCGCGCAAGGTGCTGCGCTGGTCGCTCGGCGACCCGGGGGATCCGTACGCGCTCGCGGCCGCCGAGGTCGGCCGCACGCGGCTGGACCCGCACCCGGACCTGCCGCCGTTCGCCGGCGGCGCCGTCGGGTTCTTCGGCTACGACCTCGTCCGCACCGTCGAGCCGCTCGGCGAGCCGAACCCGGACCCGGTCGGCCTGCCCGACATGGCGCTGATGCTGACCGACGCGCTCGTCGCCTTCGACCACCTCAAGCACACGATCACGGTCGTCACCATGGGGGACCCGTCGGTGATCGACGAGGTGCGCGAGCGCCTCGCCGGGCCGGTTCCCGCGCCGGTGGACCCGCCGGGCGCCCGGCCGGCGCCGGAGTGGCGGTCGAACATGCCCCGTGAGCAGTTCGAGGCCAACGTGGCGCGGATCGTCGAGTACATCCACGCCGGCGACGCCTTCCAGGTCGTGCCGAGCCAGCGCTGGAGCGCGCCGATCGAGAAGGAGCCGTTCTCGATCTACCGCGGGCTGCGGGCGGTCAACCCGTCGCCGTACATGTACTTCCTCGACTTCGGCGACTTCCAGGTCGCGGGCGCGTCGCCCGAGCCGCTGCTGACGGTGAGCGGGCGCCACGTCTCGACGCGGCCGATCGCGGGCACCCGCCCGCGCGGCGGCGACCTCGCCGAGGACGAGCGGATCGCCGCCGAGCTGCTGGCCGACGAGAAGGAGCGCGCCGAGCACGTCATGCTCGTCGACCTCGGCCGCAACGACCTCGGGCGCGTGTGCGAGTACGGCAGCGTGGAGGTCGACGAGTTCATGGCCGTCGAGACGTACTCGCACGTCATGCACATCGTCAGCTCGGTCTCGGGGCGCCTGCGCGAGGAGCACAGCGCGATGGACGCGCTGCGGTCGGTGCTGCCGGCCGGCACCCTGAGCGGCGCGCCGAAGGTGCGCGCGATGGAGATCATCGACGAGCTCGAGCCGGTCAAGCGCGGCGGCTACGGCGGCGCGGTCGGCTACCTGAGCTACACCGGCGACCTCGACACGTGCATCCACATCCGCACGGTCGTGGTCAAGGACGGCGTCGCCCACATCCAGGCCGGCGGCGGCACCGTCGCCGACGCCAAGCCCGACTACGAGTTCCGCGAGTCGGAGGCGAAGTCGCGCGCCGTCAAGCAGGCGGTCGAGCTGGCGTGGGCGCAGGAGGACTGGGCGTGACGCGCGTCCTCGTCGTCGACAACTACGACTCCTTCACCTACAACCTCGTCCAGTACCTCGGCGAGCTGGGGGCGGAGCTCGACGTCGTGCGCAACGACCGCGCGAGCGTCGACGAGCTGCTGGAGCGGCGGCCCGACCGGGTAGTCGTCTCGCCCGGCCCGTGCACGCCGAACGAGGCGGGGATCTCGCTGGAGGTCGTCAAGCGGTTCCCCGAGGCCGGGATCCCGACGCTCGGCGTCTGCCTCGGCCACCAGTCGATCGGGCAGGCCTACGGCGCGAAGGTGATCCGCCACGAGCCGATCCACGGCAAGACGTGCGAGATCGAGCACGACGGCCGCACGATCTTCGCGGGCGTCCCGGCCCCGCTGAAGGTCGGGCGCTACCACTCGCTGGTCGTCGACCCCGACACGCTGCCGGACGAGCTCGAGGTCTCGGCGACCGGCGGCGGCGTCGTCATGGCGCTGCGTCATCGCGAGCTGCCCGCCGAGGGCGTGCAGTTCCACCCCGAGTCGGTGCTCACCGACGAGGGCAAGCGGATGCTGTCGAACTTCCTGTGCCGCCCGAGCAGCTGACCAAGGCGATCGACGCGCTGGCCTCGCGCCGCGACCTGTCCGTCGACGAGACCGCCGACGTGCTCGCCGTGATCATGTCCGGCGAGGCCTCGGAGGCGCAGATCGCGGCGTTCCTCATCGCGCTGCGCACGAAGGGGGAGACCGAGGAGGAGCTCGCCGGCCTCGCGCGCACGATGCGCGCGCTCGCGGCGCCCGTGCGCACCCAGCGCGACGACCTCGTCGACACCTGCGGGACGGGCGGCGGGCGGCGCACGTTCAACGTCTCGACCACGGCGGCGCTGATCGCCGCGGGAGCGGGCTGCGCGGTCGCCAAGCACGGCAACCGGTCCGCGACGAGCCTGTCCGGCTCGGCGGACGTGCTGGAGGCGCTCGGCGCGCGGATCGACCTCGACCCCGACGACGTGGGCCGCTGCATCGACGAGGTCGGCTTCGGCTTCCTCTTCGCGCCCGCCCACCACCAGGCGACCCGCTGGGTGGTCCCGGTGCGCAAGTCGCTGGCGGTCCGGACGGTCTTCAACCTGCTCGGCCCGCTCACCAACCCGGCCGGCGCGCGGCGCCAGCTCATCGGCGTCGTCGACCCCGCGTTCCTCGACCGGATGGCGGGCGCCCTCGTGAGGCTGGGCGTCGACCGCGCGTTGCTAGTGTCCAGCGAGGATGGCCTCGACGAGATGAGCACGTCCGGCACCACACACGTGGTCGAGGTGGAGGGAGACCGGCGCAGGGCGTACGACGTGACGCCCGGCGATCTCGGCCTGCCCACCGCGCGCTTCGAGGACGTCGCCGGCGGCACGCCCGACGAGAACGCCGCGACCACGCGCGCGATCCTCGACGGCGAGCCGGGCCCGGCCCGCGACCTCGCCGTCCTCAACGCCGGCGCCGCGGTCTACGTCGGCGGCCGTGCCGGCTCGCTCGCCGAAGGCGTCGCCCTCGCCGCCGAGGCGATCGACAGCGGGGCGGCGCGCGCCGCGCTGGACCGCTACGTCGAGCTGTCGCACCGTCTGGCCCCCGATCTCGCGTGAACGTCCTCGCCCGCATCGTCGACTCGACGCGCCACGACGTCGAGCGCAGGCGCCGCGAGGTGCCGATCGCCGAGCTCGAGCAGCGGCTCGCCGCGCGCGGCCACGACCGGCCGTTCTCGGAGGCGCTCACCGGCCCCGGCGTGTCGATCATCGCCGAGCACAAGCGCCGCTCGCCGTCGGCGGGCCCGATCCGCGAGGGCGCCTCGGTCGAGGAGATCGTCTCCGCCTACGAGCGCGGCGGCGCCGCGGCGCTGTCGGTCCTCACCGAGGGCCAGCACTTCGGGGGCACGCTCGACGACCTGGTCGTCGCCCGCAGCGTCACCTCGCTGCCGATCCTGCGCAAGGACTTCATCGTCGACCCGTACCAGGTGTACGAGACCGCGGCCGCCGGCGCCGACGCGCTGCTGCTCATCGTCGCCGCGCTGGAGTACGACGACATGGCGCGGCTCTACGCGGAGGCGCGCTCGCTCGACCTGGACGTGCTCGTCGAGGTCCACGACGAGGAGGAGCTCGAGGCGGCGCTCGAGCTCGACGCCGACGTCATCGGCATCAACAACCGCAACCTCAGCGACTTCACGGTCGACCTCAACCGGACGTTCGAGCTGCTCTCCGACGTCCCGGCGGGCAAGATCGTCGTCTCGGAGTCCGGGATGTACGAGCGCGCGCAGCTCGAGGAGCTCGAGCGCGTCGGCGTCGACGCCGTCCTGATCGGCGAGACGCTCATGCGGGCGCCCGACCCCGAGGTCGCGCTGCGCGAGCTCTGCGGGGGCGGCGGGGACGTCGCCGACGAGGTCCTCTGAGCCGCGTTTAGCGATCTTCGGCTGACGTTCAGGTTCCGTTGAGGAGGCCGTCGCAGGATGGCCTCATGAGAAAGCTCATCGTCCCGACCCTCTCGGGCCTGTTTGGCGGTGTCGTCGTCGCCGTGCTCGTGCTCGCGCTCGGGCTCGGCGGCGGCGAGACCACCACCACGGTCGTGCGCCAGGCACCGGTGTCGTCGCAGGCCGCCAGCGACGGTCAAGGCCTGACCGCCCGCGACATCTACAAGCGCGACGCGCCAGGCGTCGTGTTCATCCGCTCGCAGGTGGTGCAGCAGGCGCAGTCGCCGTTCGGCTTCCCCCAGCAGCAGCAGGGCGAGGCGACCGGCTCGGGCTTCGTCATCGACGAGGCCGGCAACATCCTCACCAACGCCCACGTCGTCGACGGCGCCGTGAAGGTGACCGTCCAGTTCGACGACAACCGCACCGTCGACGCGAAGGTCGTCGGCACCGACACCTCCAGCGACCTCGCGCTCCTGCACGTCGACCCCGACGGGCTCGACCTGCATCCGCTGGAGCTCGGCTCCGCCAAGGAGGTCTCGGTCGGCGACCCGGTGCTGGCGATCGGCAACCCGTTCGGCCTCGACCGCACGCTGACGACGGGCGTCGTCTCCGCGCTCCAGCGCGAGATCCAGGCGCCCAACGGCTTCACGATCCGCAACGTCATCCAGACCGACGCGGCGATCAACCCGGGCAACTCGGGCGGCCCGCTGCTCGACGCCGCCGGGCGCGTCATCGGGATCAACTCGCAGATCGCCACGGGCGGCGGCGGCGACGGCAACGTCGGCATCGGCTTCGCGGTGCCGATCGACACCGCCCGCCAGGAGCTCGCGGCCCTCAAGAGCGGCGAGGCGATCAAGCGGCCGTACATGGGCGTCTCCACGCTCACGATCGACGGCTCGCTCGCCGGGCTCGGCCTGCCCGTCAAGCAGGGCGCGCTGGTCCAGAGCGTCGAGCAGGGCTCGCCCGCCGACAAGGCCGGCCTCCACGCGGGCGGGATCACGGCGCAGCTGGCGACCGGGGAGACCGTCACGCTCGGCGGCGACATCATCGTCGAGATCGACGGCAAGCCGGTCAGCACGAGCGACGACGTCGCGACGATCGTGGCGCAGCACGAGCCGGGCGACACCGTCCAGGTGACCTACCTGCGCGACGGCGAGCGCCACACGACCGACGTGACCCTGGGCAACCGGCCGGACCACCAGCAACAGGGCTAGCGCCGCGCTCTGAGACAATGGGGGCGTGGAGGCCCCCAAGGTCAAGATCTGCGGAGTGACGACCGTCGAGGACGCCGAGCTCGCCGTCGAGCTCGGCGCCTGGGCGGTCGGCCTCATCTTCCACCGGCCATCGCCGCGCCGCGCCCGGCTCGCCGCCGCCGAGGAGATCGGCGCGTCGATCCGCCGGCGCGCGCTCGTGACCGGCGTGTTCGTCAACCATCCGCTCGACGCGATCATGCGCCACCACGAGCGGGTCGGCTTCGACGTCGTCCAGCTCCACGGCGACGAGGGGCCGGCGTTCTGCGCGGAGGTCGCCCGCCGCACCGGGGCGAAGGTCACGAAGGCGGCGCGCGTCCGCGACGCCGGCGACGTCCGCGCCCTCGACGCGTTCCGCTCGGTGGACTTCCACCTCGTCGACGGCGTGGAGCGCGGCGAGCCGGTCGACCCGGCGCTGCGCCGCGCCCGGCGCTCCGGGATCCCGCTGCTGATCGCCGGGAGCCTCACCCCCGGCAACGTCGCCGAGGCGGTCGCCGCGTGGCAGCCGTTCGGCGTCGACGTCGCGAGCGGGGTGGAGGCCGAGCCCGGCCGCAAGGACCCCGAGAAGCTCGCCGCGTTCTTCGCGGCGGTGCGCGGGGCGGTGCCGGCCTCGTGAGCGGCGCCGTCGAGCACCGCTTCGGCCCCTACGGGGGCCAGTACGTCCCCGAGACGCTGATGCCGGCGCTGCAGGAGCTCGAGGACGCGTGGGTCGAGGCCCGCGAGGACCCGTCGTTCCACGCCGAGCTCGACCGGCTGCTGCGCGACTACTGCGGGCGCCCGACGCCGCTCTACCACGCCGAGCGGCTCTCCGAGCGCGTCGGCCGGACGGTGCTGCTCAAGCGCGAGGACCTCATGCACACGGGCTCGCACAAGCTCAACAACGCGCTCGGCCAGGCGCTGCTGGCCCGCCGGATGGGCAAGGAGCGGATCATCGCCGAGACCGGCGCGGGCTCGCACGGCGTCGCGACGGCGACCGCGTGCGCGCTGATGGGCCTGGAATGCGTCGTGTTCATGGGCACCGAGGACATGCGCCGCCAGCGGCCGAACGTGCTGCGCATGCAGCTCCTCGGCGCGAGCGTCCAGCCGGTCGAGGCCGGCGCGCGGACGCTGAAGGAGGCGACGTCGGAGGCGATCCGCGACTGGGTCACGAACGTCGCCACGACGTACTACGTGATCGGGTCGGTCGTCGGGCCGGCGCCGTACCCGGCGATGGTCCGCGACCTGCAGCGCCGCATCGGCGACGAGGCGCGCGCCGAGATCCTCGAGCGCCACGGCCGGCTGCCCGGGCGGGTCGTCGCGTGCGTCGGCGGCGGCTCGAACGCGATGGGCGCGTTCGCCGGCTTCCTCGACGACGCCGACGTCGAGCTGATCGGCGTCGAGGCGGGCGGCGACGGCCTGGCGACCATGCGCCACGGCGCGCCGCTGACCGTCGGCGGCCGCGCCGGCGTGCTGCACGGCGCGATGTCGGCGCTCATGCAGACCGAGGACGGCCAGATCCGCGAGGCGCACTCGATCTCGGCGGGCCTCGACTACCCCGGGACCGGCCCGCAGCACGCGCACCTGCGCGACACCGGGCGCGCCCGCTACGAGGCGGTGACCGACGAGCAGGCGCTCGAGGCCTTCCGCACGCTGGCCGAGCTCGAGGGGATCATCCCGGCGCTCGAGTCCTCGCACGCGGTGGCGTGGGTGCTGGCCCAGGACGACGGCGACCTCGACCTCATCTGCCTCTCCGGCCGCGGGGACAAGGACCTCGCGGAGGCGCTCGACCGGCTGGGGATCTCGTGACGGGCGTCGAGCACATCGCCGCCGCGTTCGCCGGCAAGGACAAGCGCGCCGCGCTCATGCCGTACCTGATGGGCGGCTTCCCCGACCTCGAGACGTCGCGCGCGATCGGCGACGCCTGCATCGACGCGGGCGCCGACCTGCTCGAGCTCGGCATCCCGTTCTCCGACCCGCTGGCGGACGGTCCGGTGATCCAGCATGCGGGCACCGCCGCGCTGGCGGCCGGCGCCACGACCGACGGCGTGCTCGCGGTCTGCGAGCAGCTCGCGCCGCGCGCGCCGGTGGTCCTCATGACGTACGTCAACATCGTGCTCGCGCGCGGGATCGAGCGGTTCGTCGGCCAGGCGGCCGAGGTCGGCGCCGCCGGCCTGATCGTCCCGGACGTCCCGCTGGAGGAGAGCGCCGAGCTGCGCGCCGCCTGCGACGCCGCGGGGCTGGCGCTCGTGCCGCTGGTCGCGCCGACGACCCCGGACGACCGGCTCGCCCGCATCGGCGCCCAGGCGCGCGGCTTCGTCTACACCGTCTCGGTCGTCGGGACGACCGGCGAGCGGGAGGGCGGCGACGCCACCGACCTGCTGCGCCGCGTGAAGGCGGCGACCGACGTCCCCGTGGCCCTCGGCTTCGGCATCTCGAACCCCGAGCAGGCCGCCGCGGCGGCCGACGCCGGAGCCGACGGCGTGATCGTCGGCTCGCGGCTCGTCCGCGAGGCGACCGAGGCCGACGACCCGGCGGCGGCGGTCGGGCGCCTCGTCGGCCGGCTGGCCGACGGGCTTGCCGCCGAGCCGGTCGGATAGGATCGGCGCCGCATGTTGCTCACGCTCTTCACCACGGCCGGCCTCGTCCTGTGGATCGTCCTCTGGTCGATCGGCGCCAAGGCCTTCGACGCCTTCATGCTCACGGTGCTGCTCGCGCTCGTGGGCGCCACCGTCAAGCTCCTCATCCCGTCGCTCTCGCCGCGCCGCGATCGGTCGTAGCGCCGGCGCTCCGGCGTGCGTCTCCGGGCCCTGACCTGCGTCCTGGCGGCGGTCGCGCTCGCCGGCTGCGGCGGGTCGGACGCTGACGAGGCCGAGGCGCCGCCCGGCGACGTCCTCGTCGTCTACACCGCGCTGCCGCTCGGCGGCCCGGGCGCCGAGCGCGCCCGCGACATCCTCGCGGGGGAGCGCCTGGCGCTGGCGCAGGCGCGCGGGCGCGCGGGCCCGTTCGAGATCCGGCTGCGCCCGCTCGACGACGCCGCGCCCGAGGAGGGATGGGAGCCGGGCCCGACCGTCGACGCGGCGCGGGCGGCGGCCGCCGACCCGGCGACGATCGCCTACCTCGGCGACGTCGACGCCGGTGCCACCGCGCTCTCGCTGCCGACGACGAACGCGCTCGGGATCCTCCAGGTGAGTCCCGCGACGACCTACGACGGCTTCACCGGCGGGCCGAGCTCGACGCCGGGCGAGCCGGACAAGTACCAGCCGTCGGGGATGCCGACGTTCGGCCGCATCGCCCCGGCCGACTCCGTCCAGGCCGAGGAGATCGTCGCGCTGCTCGCCGACCGCGGCTGCCGGCGGCTCGCCGTCCTCAGCGCCCCGAACGCGTTCGACGCCAGCCTCGCCGAGCTCGTCGAGGAGGCCGCGCGGCGCCGCGGCGTGCGCGTCGTGCACTCCGACCAGGTCCGGCCCGACCCGGAGTCGCACGCGGACGCGGCCGCCGACGTCGTCGCCGCCGGGGCGCAGTGCGCGACGCTCGCCGCCGGGCCGGCGGACCTGCCGGCGGAGGTCGTGCAGGCGCTGCACGCCGCCGATCCCGAGCTGCGCATCGCCGTCGGCCTCGGGCTGGCCCACGACGCGTTCGCGCGCGCGCTCGGTCCGGCCGCGGAGGTCACCGAGATCGTCGGCCCGCCGCCGCCGAGCGAGCCGTTCGCCGCGGCGTTCGCGCGCGAGTGGGGGCGCGAGCCGGGGCCGTGGGCGGCCTACGGCCACGAGGCGATGCGGCGCGTGCTGGACGTCCTCCGGCGGCTGGGAGCAGGCGCCGGGGACCGCGAGGCGGTGACCCGCGCCTACCTCGATCGGTACGAGCCGACCGGCGCGCTGGCGGTGTGGCGGGGCGGCCGCGCGGGCCTCCAGCTGGTGCGGGAGCTGCCGCCCGCCTGAGCTCCTGCCGGTTGTCGATTGCCAGTCGACCGCGTGCGTGCATAGGATCCCGCCCGCACATCGGCTTCACTCGACTGGAGGGACATCTGTGAGGCTTCGTACCATTGCCGCCGCCGGCTGCGTTGGCGCACTCGCGCTCGGCGCCGCTGCGTGCGGCGACGACGACAGCGGTGGCGGCGGCAGCACCAGCGGGGGTGGCGGCGAGTCCGTCAACATCTACTCCTCGCTGCCGCTCCAGGGCGCGTCGAAGGACCAGACCGCCGCGATGGTGAACGGCATCAAGCTCGCGCTCGAGGAGGCCCACAACAAGGCCGGCAACGTCACCATCAACTACCAGTCGCTGGACGACTCGACGGCGCAGATGGGCAACTGGGATCCCGGCCAGACCGCCCAGAACGCGCGCAAGGTGGCCCAGGACGACAACGCCATCGGCTACATCGGCGAGTTCAACTCCGGCGCCTCGGTCATCTCGATCCCGATCCTCAACGAGGCCGGCATCCCGCAGGTCTCCCCGGCGAACACGTACGTGGGCCTGACCACGGACGAGCCGGGCTCGGAGGAGGGCGAGCCGGCGAAGTACTACCCGACCGGCAACCGCACCTACCTGCGCATCGTCCCGCGCGACACGATCCAGTCGGCCGCGCTGCTGACGCTGATGAAGCAGGACGGCTGCCAGAACGTCGCGATCGCCAACGACAAGGAGACCTACGGGGCGGGCCTCGCGCGCCTCATGGAGATCCAGTCCGGCGACATCGGCGTGAACATCTCGTCCAACGAGGGCATCGACAAGTCCGCTCCGAACTTCCGCGCCTACGCGCAGAAGATCAAGGGCGACGGCGCCGACTGCTTCTTCTTCTCGGGCGTGACCGCCAACGGCGCGGTGCAGATCACCAAGGACGTCGCGGCCGCGATCCCGGGCGTGAAGCTCTACGGCCCGGACGGCGTCTGCGAGTCGGGCTTCACCAACCCCGCGAGCAACGGCATCCCGAAGTCGATCGCGCCGCAGTTCAAGTGCACGGTCGCGACGCTGAACCTGCAGTCGTACCCGGGCGGCCAGGAGTTCCTCGACGCCTACAAGGCCAAGTACGGCAACGCCAACCCGGACCCGTACGCGATCTACGGCTACGAGGCGATGAAGCTGTTCATCGACACGCTGTCCAACCTGGGCGACCAGGCGACGGACCGCGCGGCCGTGCTGCAGGCCCTGTTCGACACGAAGGACCGTGACTCGGTGCTCGGCACGTACTCGTTCGACGAGAACGGGGACACGACGCTCACCGACTACGGCGTCTACGAGGTCGGCAAGGACGGCAACCCCGAGTTCGCCCAGGCGATCAAGGCACAGGGCGCCGCCCAGTAGCGGAATCGTGAGACAGTGGGGCGAGCCGGAAGGCTCGCCCCGCTCACGTCGCCCGCAAGCTCCACCATGGAAGCCAGCACCAGCGCTCCACCCCCGCCGACCGCGGCGATCAGCACGCGCGGCAACGGCCAGGTCCGGGACGCCGCGGGCAAGTACGGGCTCATCGCCCTGCTGCTCGTGCTCCCGGTCGCCTACGGGATCAAGGACCTGTCGGAGGACGGCAACCTCGTCGGCATCGCGAACAACCTGTTCGCGGGGCTGTCGAACGGGTCGATCCTCGCCCTGATCGCCGTCGGCTACACGCTCGTCTACGGCATCATCGAGCTCATCAACTTCGCCCACGGCGAGGTCTTCATGATCGGCTCGTTCACGGCCGTCTCCTTCTGGGGGACGATCGGGCTCGGGCTCACGACCGGCACCCTGCCGCTGATCCTCGGGCTGCTGCTCGTCCTCGTCGTCGCGATGCTGACGTGCGGCGTGCTCAACGTGATGATCGAGCGGGTGGCCTACCGGCCGCTGCGCACGGCGCCGAAGCTCGCGCCGCTCATCACCGCGGTCGGCATGTCGTTCGTCCTGCAGAACGTCGGCCTGCTGTGGATCGGCGGCTCGCCGGCGTCGGTCGACGACCTCATCCACGCCCAGCAGAACGTCTTCACGTTCCTGGGGATCCGCGTCGACCGCGCGGACCTCATGGCCTTCGCGGTGACCATCCCGCTCGTCGCCGCGCTCACGTGGTTCGTCGCCAAGGCGCGCCTCGGCAAGGCGATGCGCGCGACCGCGCAGGACCCGGAGGCCGCCCGGCTGATGGGCATCAACGTCGACACGACGATCTCGCTGACGTTCCTGATCGGCGGCATGATGGCCGGCGCCGCCGGCCTCATCTACGCCCTGTACCAGACGACGATCTGGTACTTCCAGGGCTTCAACGCCGGCCTGCTCGCCTTCACCGCCGCGGTCATGGGCGGCATCGGCAACCTCCGCGGCGCAGTCATCGGCGGTCTGATCATCGGCTGCATCCAGCAGATCTCCGACAACCGGATCAACACGTCGTGGACGCCGGCGATCGTGTTCGCCTACCTGATCCTCATCATGGTCTTCCGGCCGCAGGGGCTCATCGGCGAGGAGACGAGGGAGGCCGGATGACCCGCTTCGGAGGCTTCCGCATCCCCATCTGGGCGAACCGCGCCCTCGCGGCGGCGGTCATCGTCGTCGCGATCGTCTTCCCGCTGTTCTTCCAGCAGGGCGACAACTGGGTCGACGACATGACCATCGCGCTCGCGTACGTCGTCATGGCGCTCGGTCTGAACATCGTGGTCGGCTACGCCGGCCTCCTGGACCTCGGCTACGTGGCGTTCTTCGCGATCGGCGCGTACACGACCGGGTGGTTCATGTCGGGGTTCTTCTCCGACGCCAACGTCCACGTGTTCGTCAGCGAGTTCACGAAGAACCTGCCCGGCGTGCACTTCAACTTCCTGCTCGTGGTGGTGGTCGCGATCGTGCTGTGCGCGATCGCCGGCATCATCATCGGCCTGCCGACGCTGCGGCTGCGCGGCGACTACATCGCGATCGTGACGCTCGCCTTCGGCGAGATCATCCGCGTGTTCGCGATCGAGGGCGACACGATCAAGCTGCCGTTCGGCGAGGACAACCACCTCACCGCCGGCCGCCAGGGCATCTCGCCGATCGACAAGATCGACCTGCCCTTCTTCGAGCAGTTCACCTCGCTGAACCTGCGCGCCTGGTACTGGCTGGCGCTCGCGCTCGTGCTCATCGTGCTCTTCGTCAACATCCGGCTGCGCGACTCGCGGCTCGGACGGGCGTGGATCGCGCTGCGCGAGGACGAGGTCGCGGCCGCGTCGATGGGCGTGCCGCTGGTCAAGACGAAGCTGCTGGCCTACGCGGTCGGCGCCGGGTTCGGCGGCATGTCCGGCGCCTTCCTGGGCTCGTACTTCAACACGGTCAACGCCGACCAGTTCCAGTTCGGCTTCTCGATCTTCATCCTCGCGATGATCATCCTCGGCGGGCTGGGATCGGTGTGGGGCGTGGTCGTCGGCGCGGTGGCGCTGTCGCTCATCAACTACACGCTCATCCCGGACGTGCTCAACGACGCCCCGAACAAGCTGTTCGGGCTCGACTTCAACCTGACCGAGGTCAACTACGGCATCTTCGGGTTCCTGCTCGTGCTCATGATGGTGCTCAGGCCCGAGGGCCTGCTGCCCGAGCGAAGGCGGCAGCTCGAGCTGCGTGAGACGGCGCAGGACGCCGAGCTCGTGGAGGTGGCTCACCCATGACCGGAGCCGAGGCCATGTCGGCCGGCGGCCACGGGCCGCTGCTGAGCACGCAGAACGTGTCCAAGGTGTTCGGTGGGCTCGTCGCGGTCAGCGACGTCACCTTCGACATCCCGCGGCAGTCGATCGTCTCGATCATCGGGCCCAACGGCGCGGGGAAGACGACGTTCTTCAACATGCTCACCGGGCTCTACAAGCCGAGCACGGGGCGGATCGTGTTCGACGGGCGCGACGTCACGCGCGCGCGGCCGGACATCATCACCAAGTCGGGGATGGCGCGGACGTTCCAGAACATCCGGCTGTTCAACACGATGACCGCCACGGAGAACGTGATGGTCGGCGAGCACTCGCGGATGAAGGCGGGCCTGGTCGGCGCGATCCTGCGGCCGCCGAGCGTCCGCCGCGAGGAGCGCGACGTGCGCGAGAAGGCGCGCGAGATGCTCGAGTTCGTCGGCGTGCGGCGCGACCTGCACGACCAGCTCGCCACCAACCTCTCCTACGGCGACCAGCGCCGCGTGGAGATCGCCCGGGCGCTCGCCTCGCAGCCGAAGCTGCTGCTGCTCGACGAGCCGACCGCGGGGATGAACCCGAACGAGTCCCTGCGGCTGACCGACTTCATGGTCAAGCTGCGCGACGAGCTCGGCCTGACGATCCTGCTCATCGAGCACGACATGAAGGTGGTCATGGGGGTCTCCGAGCGGGTGACGGTGCTCGACCACGGCGAGAAGATCGCCGAGGGCGACCCGGCCGACGTGCGCAGCAACCCGCGCGTCATCGAGGCGTACCTCGGCAAGCAGGAGGCGGCGTGATGCTCGTCGTCGACGACATCTACACCTACTACGGCAACATCGAGGCGCTGCACGGCGTCTCGCTCGAGGTCAACGAGGGCGAGATCGTCACGCTCATCGGCTCCAACGGCGCCGGCAAGTCGACCACCCTGCGCTCGATCTCGGGGCTGACGCCGCCGCGGATGGGGTCGATCCGGTTCCAGGGGCGCGACATCCACCTGATGGCGCCGCAGGAGATCGTCCGGCTCGGCGTACTGCAGTCGCCCGAGGGCCGGCACTGCTTCCAGCGGATGACGGTGCGCGAGAACCTCGAGCTCGGCGCCTACCTGCGCCGCGACAAGGGCGTGGCCGAGGACCTCGAGCGGGTCTTCGACCTGTTCCCGCGCCTGCTCGAGCGCGAGCGCCAGAAGGCGGGGACGATGTCCGGCGGCGAGCAGCAGATGCTCGCGATCGGGCGCGCGCTCATGGGGCGGCCGCGGCTGCTGCTGCTCGACGAGCCCTCGATGGGCATCGCTCCGATCCTCGTGGAGCGCATCTACGAGACGATCGCCGAGATCAACAAGCAGGGCACGACGATCCTGCTGGTCGAGCAGAACGCGAACTACGCGCTCGGCGTCTCGCACCGCGGCTACGTCCTCGAGACCGGCAAGGTCGCGCTGGCCGACGACTCGGCGAGCCTGCGCGAGAACTCCGACGTCCAGAAGGCCTACCTCGGCACATGACCCTCATCAGCCTCTTCGCCCAGGGCGGCAGCGAGAACCTCGGCGCCACGGCGCTGTACCTCGTGCTCGCGTGGCTCGCCTCCTCGATCGTCGCCTCGTGGCTCTCCGCGCGCGCGGGCTACAGCGAGAAGGTCGGCCTCGCCACCGGCCTGCTGCTCACGGTGGTCGGCGCGCTCGTCTGGCTCGTGATCTACCTCGTCGCGCCGCGGGAGGGGTCGCGCCGCAAGATCGACGGCGTCATCCCGAAGCGGCGCCGCGCGGGGGAGATGGACATGGCGACGCGGCCGGGAGCGTAGGCAGCCTCAGCACAGCGCGTCGCGCAGCGCCGCGTCGAGGTCGGTGTGGCGGAAGCGGTAGCCGAGCGCCGTCGGGCGCTCGGGCACCGCGCGCTGCCCTGCGGTGACGATCTCCGCCATGTCGCCGTAGAGCAGCCGCACCGCGAAGCCGGGCACGGGGGCGAACGCCGGCCGGCCGAGCGCGCGGCCGAGCGCCCTGGAGAAGTCCCGGTTCGTCACCGGCTCGGGCGCGGTCGCGTTCACCGGGCCCTCCCAGTCGTCGCCGTCGAGCGCGGTGAGGTAGATGCCGGCGACGTCGTCGGCGTGGATCCACGGCAGGTACTGGCGCCCGCCGGCGACCGGCCCGCCGACGCCCGCGCGGAAGAACGGCAGCATCTTGCGCAGCGCTCCGCCGTCCCGGTCGAGCACCACGCCGGTGCGGACGACCGCGACGCGCAGGCCGTGCTCGGCGGCCGCCTGCGCCTCGCGCTCCCAGGCGACGCAGACCTGCGCCAGGAAGTCCTCGCCGGGCGGCGTCGACTCGGGGACGCGCTCGTCGCCGCGCGGGCCGTAGTAGCCGACCGCCGACGACGACACGAGCGTCCGCGGCGGGTCGGCCACGGCGGCGATCCCGGCGACCAGGTTGCGCGTGCCGGTCTCGCGGCTGTCGCGGATGCGGCGCTTGGCCTCGGCGCTCCAGCGCTGGGCGACGTTCTCGCCGGCGAGGTGGATGACCGCGTCGCGGCCCTCGAGCGCGGCGGCGGGCGCGGGGCCGGACACGGGATCCCATGCGACGGCCTCGGCGCCGAGCGCGTCGCGCGCCGCGCCGGGGCGGCGCGAGAGCACCGTGACGTCGTCGCCGCGGCCGCGCAGCGCGGCCACGAGCCTGCGGCCCACGAGGCCTGTCGCCCCCGTCACGGTCACCCTCATCTCGCGTCGCCTCCCGTGGATCCCATGGTCGTCACCGAGGGCTACGGGCCAGGCTCACCGGGAGGTCAGTCGCCGTGGATGCGCCCGTTGTCGGCCGCGGCGAAGCCGACCTCGTCGCCGGCGACGGCGATGCCCTCGCGGCGAGCCTCGTCGGCGACGGCCGCGGCGACCGCGCTGGCCACGTCGCGGTTGAAGACCGACGGGATGATGTAGTCCTCGCGCAGCTCGTCGTCGGTGACGATCGCGGCGATCGCGTGCGCCGCCGCGAGCTTCATCTCCTCGGTGATCTGCCGGGCCCGCACGTCCATGGCGCCGCGGAAGATGCCCGGGAACGCGAGCACGTTGTTGATCTGGTTCGGGTAGTCGCTGCGGCCGGTGGCGATGATCCGCGCGTACGGCGCCGCCTCCTCGGGCGAGACCTCCGGCGTCGGGTTGGCCATCGCGAAGACCATCGCGTCGTCGTTCATGCGGCTGAGCGCCTCCGCCGGCATGACGCGCGCGCCCGAGAGGCCGATGAACAGGTCGGCGCCGTCGATGACGTCGGCGGGCCGCCCGTCGAGCCGCTCGGGGTTGGAGTGCTCGGCGTACCAGCGCTTGATCGCCGGCATCGTGCCGTCGAGGTAGTCGGCGCGCTCGGTGTGGATCGCCCCGCGCGAGTCGCAGCCGATGACGTGCTCCACGCCCGCCTCCAGGAGGATCTTCGTCACCGCGACGCCGGCGGCGCCGAGGCCGGTGACGAGCACCCGCAGGTCCTCGAGCCGCTTGCCGACGAGCTTCGCCGCGTTCAGGAGCGCGGCGAGCGTGACGATCGCCGTGCCGTGCTGGTCGTCGTGGAAGACCGGGATGTCGAGCTCGGCCTTCAGGCGCTCCTCGATCTCGAAGCAGCGCGGCGCGGAGATGTCCTCGAGGTTGATGCCGCCGAAGCCGGGCGCGATCGCCTTGACGGTCGCGACGATCTCGTCGGGGTCCTTGGTGTCGAGGCAGATCGGGAAGCCGTCGACGCCGCCGAACTCCTTGAAGAGCATCGCCTTGCCCTCCATGACCGGCATCGCCGCCTCCGGGCCGATGTCGCCGAGGCCGAGGACGGCCGTCCCGTCGGAGACGACGGCGACGGTGTTGCGCTTGATCGTGTACTGGAACGCCTTGTCGCGGTCGGCGGCGATGGCGCTGCACACGCGCGCGACGCCCGGCGTGTACGCCATCGACAGGTCGTCGCGCGTGGCGACCGGCACCTTGTTGCGCTGCTCGATCTTGCCGCCCATGTGGATGAGGAACGTGCGGTCGGTCGTGTCGACCACCCGCGCGGTGGGCAGCGCGTCGATCGCGGCCAGGATGTGGCTCCAGTGGCCCTGGTCGGCGGCGTCGACGGTGATGTCGCGCAGCGTGTGGTCGTCCGTCACGTCGACCAGGTCGACCGCACCGATCGTCCCGCCGGCCCGCCCGATGGCGGTGGCTACCTCGCCGAGCATCCCGGGCTTGTGGGCGATCTCGACCCGGATGGTCAGCGAGTACTGGGCGGAAGGGGTGCTGGTCACGCCCGGAATATAGATGGGGCCGCTCTTGCCCGGAGGCGCGGCCGCGAGGTAGCGTCGCCGCCGTGGTCGCTCGGCTCGTCACCGGCATCCTCGCGCTCGTCCTCGGCGCGCTCGGCCTCGCGTTCCTCGCCGTCGGCCTGCTCGCCGGCGACGACGACGCGGCCGCGTTCACGGCGCTCGGCGCGGTGCTCGCGGTGTCCGGCGCGGCGCTCGCGGCCATCGCGGTCGCGCTGCGGCGACGCGGGCTGGCCGCGCGCGAGCGGCGCCGGGACGGCGGCCGCGCGACCGCCGAGGTCGTGGCCGCGCGGTTCCGGCCGGGCGTCCGCATCGGCGCCTGGCTCACGTGGACGGTCACGCTGCGCTACCTCGACGGCGAGCACGTCGGGCGCGAGGTGACGCGGACGCTGCAGGTGCTCCCGGCGATCGCGCTCTAGCCCGGCGCCCGCGTCGAGGTGGCTTACGACCGCGCCGACGCCGCCAACGTCGAGATCCTGCGGGCCCGGCCGGGGAGCGTGGCGGCATGAGCGCCGCGCGCCACCCCGACTGACCCCGGTCGTAAGCTGCGGCCCGTGTCCACCGACGGCCGCCCCGACGAGCTCTTCCTCATCGACGGCAACTCGCTCGTCTACCGCGCGTTCTTCGCGCTGCCGGAGTCGATCGCCACCTCGACCGGCTTCCCGACCAACGCGATCTTCGGCTTCGCGTCGATGCTCGTGAAGCTCATCACCGACCACGGCGTCAAGCCGACGATCGTGGTGTGGGACAAGGGCTCCAGCGGCCGCAAGGAGCTCTACGACGACTACAAGGGCCACCGGCCGTCGAAGCCCGACCTGCTGGGCCAGCAGTACCCGCACATCCAGCCGCTGGTGGAGGCGTTCGGCTACACCAACTACGCGGTCGAGGGCTACGAGGCCGACGACGTCATCGCCACGCTGGCCGAGCGCGCGAAGGCGCAGGGCATCCCGGTGATGATCGTCACCGGCGACCGCGACGCCTTCCAGCTCGTCGACGACGGCGTGCGGGTGATGGCCACCGCGCGCGGGATCACCGAGACGAAGACCTACGGGCCGCAGGAGGTCCTCGACCGCTACGGCATCGGCCCCGAGCTGATCCCCGACTTCTACGGGCTCAAGGGCGACACCTCCGACAACATCCCCGGCGTCCCGGGCATCGGCGACAAGACCGCGGCGCAGCTGCTGCAGAAGTACGGCAGCCTGGAGTCGATCCTCGACCACGTGGACGAGATCTCCGGCGCCAAGCGCCAGCAGAACCTGCGCGAGCACGCCGA
>DASTRJ010000184.1:0-16041 GCA_035761245.1 Capillimicrobium sp.
GCGGCCGACAGCCGGGTGTCGAGCGCGGCGCTCAACGCGAGCTCGTAGCCCGCCTCGACCTCGAGCTCGCCCGACAGCGCGCGGGCGCCGCCCGGCGCGCTCGCGTGCGAGCGCAGGAACTGGTTGGCCGCCGCCAGCTCCGCGCCCACCTTGGCGGCCTCGCGGCGAGCGGCCTCGACGGCCCGCTCGGCCTCGCGCCGCTCGCGCCGCGCCGTCTCCGCGGCTGCGTCGGCAGCCCTGAGCGCCTCGCGCCGCGCCGCGACGACGTCCTGCAGCTCGGCCGCGCGGCGCTCGGCCTCCGCCCGCTGGACCTCGAGCGCAGCGAGCTCGCGCTCGAGCTCAGCCTCGTGCTCGCGGTCGAGCCGCTCGAGCTCGGCCTCCAGCTGCGCGATGCGCTCGCGGCCGTCCTCGTCGGGCGCGTCCTCGGCCGCCTCGGCCTCGAGCGCGGCGATCTGCGCGCCGCGCCGCTGCACGCGCTCGGCCAGCGACAGCGCCGTCTCGGTCACGCGCTCGAGCCGGAGCTCGATCTTGTCGCGGGCGGCCCGGGCGGCGTACACGCGCCCGGCCAGCGCCTCACGCTGCGCCGTCGCCTGCTGCAGCGCCTGCTCGGCGCGCTCGCGCCGCTGCGCCACCTCGCCCAGGCGACCCTGCGCCTCCTCGCGCGCCGCCCGCGCGGCGGTGGCCGCCGCCTCCGCCTCGGCGAGCGCCTCGCGCTTCGCGCGGACCTGGTCGCGCGCGAGCTCCCAGCGCGCCTCGATCGACTGGCGCTCGAGCCGCTCGTGCAGCTCGGCGGCCTCCGCCTGGCGCTTGAGGGGCCGCAGCCGCGAGCGCGCCTCGCGCTCGACGTCCAGCGCGCGGTCGAGGTTGTCCTGGGTGCGCTCGAGCTTGAGCTGGGCGCGCCGGCGGCGCTTGCGGTGCTTGCCGAGGCCGGCCGCCTCCTCGATGAGCAGGCGCCGCTCCTTCGGCTTGGACGTGACGATCGCCTCGATCCGGCCCTGGGAGACGACCGAGTGCATCTCCTTGCCGAGGCCCGTGTCGGAGAGCACCTCGAGGACGTCGACGAGCCGGCACTTCGCGCCGTTGAGGCGGTACTCGCCCTCGCCGGAGCGGTCGAGCCGGCGGCTGATCGAGATCTCGCTCATCGGGTAGAGCTCCGAGCCCTCGCCGTTGTCGAGGACGAGCTCGACCTCGGCGGCGTTGCGCGCCTGCACGCCGCGGCCGCCGCCGAAGATGACGTCCTGCATCGCCGCGCCGCGCACGGCCAGCGGGGACTGCTCGCCGAGCGCCCACAGCACCGCGTCGGTGATGTTCGACTTGCCCGACCCGTTCGGGCCGACGATGACCGAGACGCCGGGGCCGAACTCGAGCCGCGTGCGGTCCGGGAACGACTTGAAGCCCTTCAGGGTGAGCGACCGCAGGTGCATCAGTCCTCGCCTTCGGTGAGCCGTTCGATCGCCGCGCGCGCGGCCTCCTGCTCGGCCGCCTTCTTCGAGCGCCCGGATCCTGTCCCGACGACGCGCCCCTCGACGGTCGCCTCGACCTCGAACGTGCGGTCGTGGGGCGGACCGAGCTCCGCCGTCACCGTATACGTGACGACCTCGCCCGTGCGAGCGAGCCGCTCCTGGAGCGTCGACTTGAAGTCCACCGGATGCTCCAGCGCCTGCGCCAGCTCGGGCTGGAAGGCCTCGACGACCGCCTCGGCCGTGCGGTCGTAGCCGGCGTGCAGGAAGCAGGCGCCGATCACCGCCTCGGTGACCGACGCCAGCACGCGATCGGTGGCGATGACGGTCGCCGCCGTCTGCCCCACGCCCTCCGGCGCGGCGGCCTGCAGCCGCTCGGGGATGTCGAGCCGCTCCGCCACGGCGACGCACGACGTCTGCGAGACCGCCTGGGCGCGGATCTTCGTCAGCCGGCCGGCGCCGAAGCGCTCGGCCTCGAGGCGCGGGTAGAGGTGCGAGGTGACGGCGAGCCCGAGCACGGAGTCGCCGAGGAACGCCAGGCGGGTGTAGGAGTCCGACCGGCGCTCGGACCACGAGGCGTGCGTGAACACCTGCCGGTACAGCTCCTCCGGCAGCTCCTCCAGGAGGTCTCTCAGCAGCTTCAAGGGCTACGCGTTCACGCCGCGCGCCATCACGAAGTCGACCGCCTGCTCGACGGTCAGGATCTTCGCGGCCTCCTCGTCGGAGATGCGCACGCCGTAGGAGTCCTCGAGCTCCTGCACGAGGGTGTACAGGTCGAGCGAGTCGGCCTCGAGGTCCTCCTTGAAGCGCGTGTCCATGCGGATGCGCTCCTGATCCACCTCGAGCTCATCGGCGAGGTGGGCGCGGATGAGCTTGAAGACGTCGTCGCGAGTCATTCCGCTGCCACCGTAGCGGTGCGGTCGGACGGGGGACGACGGAGGGCGCCGGCGGCCTCCATGGCGGCGATCGTACGCCCCACGAGGTCCTCGTCGACGCCGCGCGCCGCGACGGCGATGGCGTTGGCGAACCCGCGCCGGGTGAAGCGGCCGTGCGGGACGACGCCGAGCTTGCGCAGGCCCAGCAGGTACGCGCCGCCCGGACCCTCGGGGTCGAGCTCGTCGCGCAGGCCGCGCAGCGCGGGCCGCAGCAGGATCCCGCCGAGCTTGCCGCGCGAGCTGGCCATCGCCCGGTCGCGGATCGCGCCGAGCAGGGTCTGCGACGTGCCCTCGAGCATCTTCAGCGCGATGTTGCCGGTGAAGCCGTCGGCGACGATGACGTCGGCGGCCCCGGTCGTCACCTGCGTGCCCTCCACGTTGCCGACGAACTCGAGCGCCGTCGAGCCGGCCGTGCGCTCGGCGAGCAGGCCGTGCGCCTCGATGACGAGGCCGTTGCCGCGGGTGGGCTCCTCGCCGTTGGACAACAGCGCCACGCGCGGGCGCGCGATGCCCTGGCGCAGCGTCACGAGCGCCGCGCCCATGAAGGCGAACTGGACGAGGTGCTCGGCGCGCACGTCGGCGTTGGCGCCGACGTCGACGAGCGTGACCGGGGCGCCGGGGATCGGCACCGGCACCGCCAGCGCCGGGCGGTAGATGCCGCTCGCGCGCTTGACGTTGAACAGGCCGGCCGCGAGCGCGGCGCCGGTCGACCCGGCGCTCACCAGCGCGTCGGCCTGGCCGTCGGCGACGGCGCGCGCGGCCTGGACGATCGAGGCCTCCGGGGTCGAGCGGGCGGCCGACGCGGGGTCGGCCGCCTTGGCGATCGACACCGGCGCGTCGACGACCGTCACGTCGCCGGAGACCTCGCCCATGCGCGAGGCGTCCCCGTAGACGATGACGCGCACGCCGCCGCGGGCGGCCAGCATCGCGCCCTCCGCGACCTCGCGAGGACCGAGGTCAGCGCCGTTGGCGTCGACCGCGACGGTGGCCATCGGCGGCGTCGCTAGTGGTCGTGATCGTGGTGCGCGTGATCGTCGCCCACGGCGACGACCTCACGCCCCGCGTAGGAGCCGCAGACGGGGCAGACCCGGTGCGGGCGGCGGGGGCTGTGGCAGGTCGGGCACTCGTTCACCGAGGGCGCGCTGATCTTGTGCGTGGCGCGCCGCTTGTTGGTGCGGGCGTGCGACTGCTTCTGCTTCGGGACGGCCATGGGCGATGCAGGGTAGCCCATAGGCTGCCCGGCATGGATGTCCGCCCCATGCGACCCGGCGACGTGAGGCCGCTCGCCGCCCTCACGCGCGACGCCTGGGGCCAGCCGGGCGAGGACCGGGCGACCGAGGTCGCGCTGGCCACGCCCCGCATCGCGCACCTCCTCGGCACCGACCCCGGCGGCGCGTGGACGGCGGTCGACGCCGACGGCGCCGTCGCCGGCGGCGCGCTGGCGCTCGTGCGCGACGGCGTCTGGGGCCTGTCGCTGCTGATCGTCCGCGAGGACGTCCGCAGCGGCGGGGTCGGGCGCCGGCTGCTCGAGGCCGCGCTCACGCACGCCGACGGCGCCCGCGGCGGGATCATCCTCAGCTCGACCGACCCGCGCGCGATGCGGCGCTACGCACGCGCCGGCTTCGCGCTGCGGCCCTGCGTCGCCGCCTGCGGCATCGTCGCGCGCGACCGGCTGCGCCCGCCCGACGGCGTGCGCGAGGGCTCGCTCGACGACGTCCCTGAAACCGTGGCCGCGTCGCGCCACGTCCGCGGCGCGCGCCACGACGTCGACCTGCCGACGATGCTCAGCCACCCGCGGCGGCGCCTGCTCGTCCACGAGCACGGCTTCGCGGTCCACCAGGAGGGCTCGCCGCAGCTGCTGGCGGCGACCGGCGAGGCGGCGGCGCGCGAGCTGCTGTGGGCCTGCTTCGCCGCCAGCCGGCCCGGCGCCACCGTCACCGCCGAGTTCGTCACCGCCGGCCAGGACTGGGCGATCGAGGTCGCGCTCGAGGCCGGCCTGGCGCTCTCCCCCGACGGCCCGGTGTTCGTGCGCGGCGACGTGGGCCCGATGGCCCCGTACCTGCCGAGCGGGGCGTACCTCTAGGCCGACTCGCCGAGGTTCAGGTCGCGCAGCTTGGCCCAGCGCGGGTCGGGCGCGCGCTCGTGCCGATGCTCGGGGCCGGCCTCGTTGAGGTCGGCGCCGCACTCCGGGCAGAGCCCCGCGCAGTCGGGCCGGCAGAGCACCTGGTTGGGCAGCGCGAGGACGAGGGCGTCGCGGGCCCAGGCGTGGAGGTCGAGGACCTCGCCGTCGCCGATGTACGGGCTGCGCAGCTCGAGGTCCTCGTCGCCCTGCGGCTCGTGCACCTCGCGCGCGTCGACGCTGATCTCGGGGCCGGCGGCGCCGAGGCAGCGCATGCACGGGCCGGTGAGCGCCACCGAGAAGCGCAGGCGCAGCGCGTAGCCGCCGCCGATCATGCGCGAGACGTCGAGCCGCACCGGCTCCAGCGCGGGGGCGGGCTCGTAGTGCTGGCCGCCCATCTCGAGGCCGTCGAGCGCGACGGAGAGGTCGTCGATCCGGCGGCCCTCGCCGGCGCTCAGCCGGTAGCGAGCCAGGTCCAGGGTGTCGGTTCGCTGAGCCACGCTCTCAGCGTAGCCACGCGGCACCTGGACGCCGGGCCCTACCGCTCGGCCAGCTCGCGCTTGAGGACCTTGCCGGTGGCGTTGCGCGGCAGCTCGTCGAGGACGACGATCTCGCGCGGCACCTTGTAGCCGGCGAGGTTGGTCCTGACGTGCGCCTTCAGCTCGTCCTCGCCGACGTCGGACCGCAGCACCACGAACGCCTTCAGGCGCTGGCCGAACTGCTCGTCGTCGACGCCGATGACCGCGACCTCCTCGACGGCGTCGTGCGCGGCCAGGCAGTCCTCGACCTCGCGCGGGAAGACGTTCTCGCCGCCGGAGACGATCATCTCGTCGTCGCGGCCGTCGATGAACAGCCGGCCGTCGGCGTCGAAGTGGCCGACGTCGCCGGACGACAGCAGGCCGCCGATGTTCTGCTTGTGGCCGCCGCCGGTGTAGCCCTCCATCGCCATCTCGTTGCCGACGAAGATCCGGCCGGTCTCACCCTTCGGCACCTCGCGCCCCTGATCGTCGAAGAGCTTGACGACGGTGCCGCGCGGCGGACGGCCGGCGGTGCCGGGCGCGGCGCGCAGGTCCGCCGGGGTCGCGATCGTGGCCCACGCGACCTCGGTCGAGCCGTAGAGGTTGTAGAGGACGTCGCCGAAGCGGTCCATCACCTTGGTGGCCAGCTCGCCCGGCAGCGCCGACCCGCTGGCGGCGATGACGCGCAGCGAGCGGACGTCGTACTTGTCGATGATGTCGTCGGGCAGCTCGAGGATGCGCTGGAGCATCACGGGCACGACGACGAGGCCGGTGCACTGGAACTGCGCGACCGTGCTCAGGCACGCCTCCGGGTCGAACTTGCGGCGCAGGACCGCGGTCGACGAGAGGCTGATGCCGAGCATCCAGTTCGCGTAGCCCCACGAGTGGAACATCGGCGCCGCGATGTGGTGGTGCTCGCGCGCGCGGTACGGGATGCGGTCGAGCAGCGCGGCGACCGGCTCGAGCGAGTCGGGCTGCTTGCGGTTGGCGCCCTTCGGCGTGCCGGTCGTCCCCGAGGTGAGGATCGTCACGCGCCCCTTCTGCGACGGGGGCGAGAGGTCGGACGGGTCGCCGCCCCGGATGAGGTCCTCGAGGACCTCGTCGGCGTGGCTGCCCGCGCTCTCGGCCTCGGTCCAGGCGACGTAGCCGGTGCGGCCCTCGTGCGCCGGGGCGATGACCTCGGCGAACTCCTCGTCGTAGACGATCGCCTTCGGGCCGTGGCGGTCGCAGACGTCCTTGATCTGCGGCGCCGAGAACATCGTGTTCAGGTACAGCGCGTGCGCCCCGAGCTTCGAGCAGGCGACCGTGATGTCGATCATGCCGCGGTGGTTGCGGCAGAGCACGGCGACGTGGTCGCCCTCGCCCACCCCGCGCTCGCGCAGCGCGCGCGCCAGCCCGTTGGTGCGGCGGTGGACCTCGCTGAACGTCAGCGAGCCGAGCTCGTCGATGACGGCGAGGTCGTCCGGGTAGCGGATCGCGGAGGTGGTGTACCCGGCGGCCGGCGTGGGACCCCAGGACCGGAGCGTCAGCCCCGTCTTCAGGAGGCGGTCGGGCCGCGTCGGGCGGAAGACGCCGGCGCCGACGAGCGTCTTCGCCGTGAACAGGGCACGGTCGGCGGTGTCGAGGACGTTCATGACCCGGCCGAACCTTAGTTCAGTCGGAGATCGGGCGGTACGACGCCCTCGTCGACCAGTGCGTACACGTCGCGCGCGCGGCGCGGGTTGAGGAAGACGTGGCGCTGGCCCACGCTCGGCTTCTGCTGGAGGATCCCGGCGGCGAGCAGCCGCTCCCCGACGTCCTCGGCGAGCTGCTTGTCGTTGCCGTGGAAGCCGCGCGCCAGGTGGCTGAACTCGGTGTGGTAGCCGCCCCACTTCCCCATGCCGGCCAGCCGCTGGAGGATCCGCCGCGCGACGCGCCGCGCCGGGTCGGGGTCCTCGTGCGGGCGCACGGCGGCGGCGGGCGGCGCCAGCTCGGCGAGCACGGCCTCCTCGTACTCGGCGGTCGACGCGGGATCGGCCGGGTCGCCGCCGAGCGCGGCGATCGCCTCGGCGACGCGCAGCGGGTGCGCGTCGCCGACCGGGGCGCGGACGTCGCGGGCGGCGTCGAGCGTGCCGGGCGGCGCCAGGAGCGCCCGCGCGCGGAGGCGGTCGACGCCCGCGACCAGCTCGTCGAAGGCCAGCGCGGCGAGCTCGGCGTCGCCGCCCGGCGCCTCGAGGACGAGGTGGCCGTCGAGCTCGCCCGCCTCCACGGGCCGCCCGCCCGCCTGCACGAGCCCGCCGACCACCGCCGCCACGAGCAGCCACGACCGCTCGTCGACCTCCTGGGGATCGGCGCGCAGCGTCGCCGGGACGGGCGCCACCGCGCGGATCGCGCCGTCGGCGGGCGCCACGAGCACGGTCACCGGCTCCGGGATCCCGGCGCGCTTGAGCTTGAGCTCCTCGCCGCCGCGCGCGAGCTCCTCGGCGAGCAGGGCCCGGACCCGCGCGGGGGCGGGCTCCGGCTCGGCGAGGACGTCGGCGAGCGACATGGCGTCAGCCTATGGGGACGGGCGCCGGGCGACCCCGTTTCCGTCAGGGACGCGCCGTACCGTTGCCCGCGACATGGAGGCTGCCACTCCCCTTCCCTTCGCCGTCGCCTCGCGCGTACGGGTGCTGGGCGACCGGCTCGTCGTCGAGGACCTCGAGGTCACCGACGAGGCCGCCGTCCGCATCGCCCGCGAGCACCGCGATCCGGTCAAGGCGGTGGAGGACATGCTCGAGATCGGCGCGCGGGTGCTCGACCGCGAGCAGACCGGCGCCGACGTGGAGTTCGTCAAGGCCGAGTTCGAGCGCCAAGCGCGGGCGCTCGAGAGCGAGTTCGTCGATCGGGCGCGGCGCGTGGCCGAGCGGCTCGACCAGAAGGTCGACGAGGCGTTCGGCCCGGAGCACGGGCACGTGACGCGCGCGCTGCAGCGGCACTTCGGCGACGAGTCGTCGGTGGCCGTGCAGCATCGCGTGCAGAAGGTGGTCAGCGAGGTCGCGGCGCAGATGCGCGAGGACCTGCGCAAGCAGTTCTCCTCGGATGCCGAGAGCAACCCGCTCGCGGGCTTCCAGCGCGCGTCGCTGGCGATGATCAAGCAGTCGGCCGACCAGCAGGCCGAGCGCCTCGCCGCCATGACCGCGGAGATGACCGCGCTGAAGGTGCAGCTCGCGGAGCTGCGCGCCGAGCGCGAGAAGGTCGAGGAGCTCGCCGCCGAGCGCGAGCGCGGCGCCGCCAAGGGCCGCTCGTACGAGGAGGCGGTCTTCGAGGCGCTCGACGCGATCGCGGTGGCCCGCGGCGACGACTGCGACGCCGTCGGCGACGTCCACGGCGAGGGCGGCAAGAAGGGCGACGTCGTCGTCGCGATCGACGCGTGCGCCGGGCCGCCGCGCGGGCGGATCGTCTTCGAGGCCAAGGACCGCAAGCTGTCGAAGAACGTGGCGATCGCCGAGCTCGACGGCGCGCTGCAGACGCGCAGCGCGGACTTCGCCGTGCTCGTCGTCCCGAGCGAGGACGAGCTGCCCGCCCGCACGCATCCGCTGCGCGAGTACAACGGCGACAAGCTCTTCGTGGTCTACGACCCCGAGGACGGCTCGCGGCTGGCGCTCGAGGTCGCCTACGGGCTCGCGCGGGCGCGTGTGCTCATGGCGCGCGACGACGCCGGCGGGCTCGACGCGGCCGCCGCGCGCGCCGAGGTCGAGCGGGCGCTGCAGGCGATGGAGGACGTCCGGCGGATCAAGTCGCAGCTGACGAACGCGACGAGCGGCATCAACGCCGCCAGGGAGATCCTGGACACGATGACGGCCGGCGTGAAGGCGCACCTCGCGCAGCTCGACGCGCTGCTGGCCGCGGGCGACGGCGCCGACCCCGGCGCGGACCGCGCGGACGCCGAGGCGGAGTAGCGTCTGGCGGCATGCGCCGCCGCGTGATCGTCTCCGGGCGGGTCCAGGGCGTCTTCTTCCGCGACTCGGCGCGGGAGGAGGCCGAGCGGCTCGGCGTGCACGGCTGGATCCGCAACCTCGACGACGGCAAGGTCGAGGCGGTGCTGGAAGGCGACGCCGACGCGGTCGAGGAGCTCATCGCCTGGATGCGCCGCGGTGGCCCGCCGCGCGCGCGGGTCGACGACGTGGCGGTCTTCGAGGAGTCGCCCGAGGGGCTGCGCGGGTTCGAGGTCCGCTGACCGCCGCCCGCGCGAGCGGGGCGTGCGCGCGCGCCGTGCCGCGGCTGCGCGGAAGCGATGAACGTCCGTTCACCCCGCCTGACGCCGTCGGATCGGACACTCGCGCGCGCGAGCGCGGCCGATTGCGCCCGACGCTGCTCACCCCGTGCTCGCGAGCGCCCGCTCGAACGCGGCGACCGCCTCCTCCCCGCGGACCGCGAAGACCACCCGCTCGAGCCGCGAGCCGGAGTCGAGGTGCCGCCGGACCTCGTCGACCTCGATCTCGGCGGCCTCGTCGATCGGGAAGCCGCCGACGCCCGTCCCGAACGCCACGAGCGCCAGCGAGCGGCACGCGAGCTCCTCCGCCTTCCACAGCGTCGCCGCCGTCGCGCGGCGGATCACGTCGGCGTTCGTCGTGCCACCGGGCGCCGACATCGTCGCCGCGTGGATGACCCACCGCGCCGGGAGGTCGCCGGCGGTCGTCTCGACCGCGTCGCCCAGCGCGATCGGCGCCCGCGCGCGGCTCTCGCGCTGCAGCCGCTCCCCCGCGGCGCGCGCGATGGCGCCGGCGACGCCGCCGCCGTGGAGCAGCTGCGCGTTGGCGGCGTTGGCGATCGCGTCGACCTCGAGCGTCGTGACGTCGACGTCGAGGACCTCGATCGAGGCGGCCATGCCCGGGATCTACCCGGACACGGGCGCTAGGCGACTTCGGCGGGCTCGTCCTTGCCCTGCAGGCGCTCGCGGCCGCGCTGGACGGCGGCGATGAACTTCGAGAGGTTGACCTCGAGCGTGTTGAGGATCTCGTCGGCGTAGTCCTCGGCGCCGAGCCGGATCTCGCGCTCGCGGGCGCGCGCGTCCTCGATGATGTCCTCGGCGGCGCGCTCGGCCGCCTTGGTGACCTCCTGCTCGGAGATCAGCCGCGTCTGGCGCTCGCGCGCCTCCTTGACGATGCGCTCCGCCTCGCGCTTGGCCTCGGCGAGCATCTCCTGGCGCTCCTTGACGATCCAGCGCGCCTGCTTGATCTCCTCGGGGATCGTGGCGCGCATCTGATCGAGGATGTCGTAGATCTCCTCCTTGTCCACGCGCACCTGGTCCGTGAGCGGCACGGGCTTCGCGTTGTGGACGAGGTCGTCCAGCTTGTCGATGAGCACGAGGACGTCCATGGCTTCCTTAGGTTCGTTGGCGGGCCAGCTCTTCCTTCAAGCGCTGGGCCACCCGCTCGGGCACGAGCCCGTCGATGTCCCCGCCGAAGGTGGCGAGCTCCTTGACGCCGCTGGAGCTGAGGAAACTGTACTGCGGACTCGCCATCAGGTAGACCGACTCGATGTCGGCCGCCTGGCGGCGATTGAGGTTCGCCATCTCGAGCTCGTACTCGAAGTCCGAGATCGCTCGGAGCCCCTTCACGATCGCCTGCGCGCCCACGCGGCGCGCGAAGTCGACGATCAGGACGTCGAACGGCTGGGCGGTGACGTTCGGGAGATGGGCGGTCGCCTCCTCGATGAACGCGATGCGCTCCTCCGCGTCGAACAGCGGCGGGTTCTTGCGCACCGAGGCGTTCACGACGGCGACGATCACCTCGTCGAACAGCCCCGAGGCGCGGCTGATGACGTCGAGGTGCCCGTTGGTGATCGGGTCGTAGCTTCCCGGGCAGACGGCCTTGGTCATGGCGTGCGGTGGATCCTGATCAGCGTGTCGCCGTAGCGGCGTTCGTCGGTGACCTCCAGTCCCGGCAGCTCGAGGGGCGCGCGCCGGTCGCTCTCGCTCACCGCCCGCCCGCCCGAGGCGAGCAGCGGCGCGAGGTCGAGCACCGGTCCGAGCCCCGCCGCGTCGCGGTACGGGGGGTCGAGGAAGACGAGATCGTATGTGTCGCCCGCCGCTTTTGCGTCCCGGATGAACACCCGCGCGTCACGAGCCACCACGCGCGCGCTCGCTCCGAGGGCCTCCAGGTTGCCGCGCAGCGCTCGCAGAGCCGCCGGGGCGCGCTCGACGAACGTCGCCTCGGCGGCCCCGCGCGAGAGCGCCTCGATCCCCAGCGCGCCGGACCCGGCGAACAGGTCGAGCACCCGCTCGCCGTCGAGTGGCCCCAGGATCGAGAACAGCGCCTCGCGCACCCGGTCGCTCGTCGGCCGCGTGTCGCGCCCCGGCGGCGCGACGAGCCGCCGGCCGCCGTAGGCGCCCGCGATCACCCGCACGCCGCGGCCCTCACGCGGGGATCGGCAGGTCGAGCTCCTCGGCGCCGTAGCGCTCCCGCAGGGCGTCGGCGATCAGCGCGTGCTCGGGCGCGGCGAGGTCCGGGTCCGCGGCGAGCAGCTCGGCGGCCACCGCCCGCGCCCGCTCGAGCAGCGGCTCGTCCTCCGGCAGGCGGGCGACCGCGAACTCGCCGTAGCCCGACTGGCGCGTGCCGACCAGCTCGCCCTCGCGCCGCAGCTCCAGGTCGATCTCGGCGAGCCGGAAGCCGTCGGCGTGCTCGGCGAGCGCGCGCAGGCGCGGCGACTCCTTCGGGCCGAAGAGGATGCAGACCGAGGCGTGCCCACCGCGCCCGATCCGGCCGCGGAGCTGGTGCAGCTGCGAGATCCCGTAGCGCTCGGCGTTCTCGACGAGCATCACCGTCGCGTTGGGGACGTCGATGCCGACCTCGATCACGCTCGTGGCCACGAGCACGTCGGCGCCGCCGGCGGCGAACTCGGCCATCGCCGCCTGCTTCTCGCGCGGGCGCATCTGCCCGTGGAGGAGCACGACCTCGAAGTCGGCGAGCTCGGTCCGCTTGAGGCGCTCGTACTCGGCGGTCGCGGCGCGGGCCTGCAGCTGCTCGGACTCCTCGACGAGCGGGCAGACCACGAAGGCCTGGCGGCCGGCCCGCAGCTCCTCGCGGATGCGCTCGTACGCGCGGGCGCGCTCGCGGTCGGTGGACGCGACGAACGTCTGGATGGGCTTGCGCCCGCCGGGCAGCTGGTGGATGGCGGTGTGGTCGAGGTCGCCGAACTCGAGCAGGCGCATCGTCCGCGGGATCGGCGTGGCCGTCATGTGCAGCACGTGCGGGGCCAGGTCGCCGGGCCCCTTGGCGTCCAGCGCGCTGCGCTGCCGCACGCCGAAGCGGTGCTGCTCGTCGACGACGGCGACCGCGAGCCGGTCGAACCGCACCGCCGGCTCGATGAGCGCGTGCGTGCCGACGACGAGCGACAGCTCGCCCGACGCGAGCTTGCCGAGGACGTCGGCGCGGCGCGCCGCGGCGGTCGACCCGGTCAGCAGCGCGGCGGGCACCGCCTCCCCCGGCATGAGCGCCTGCAGCGTCGCGAAGTGCTGCTCGGCGAGCGTCTCGGTCGGCGCCATCAGCGCGCCCTGCATCCCGTGCTCGACGGCGCGCAGCAGGGCGAACAGCGCGACGACGGTCTTGCCGGAGCCGACCTCCCCCATGAGCAGCCGCTGCATCGGCCGGTCGCGCGCGAGGTCGGCCTCGATCGCCTCCATCGCCGCGCGCTGGTCGTCGGTCGGCGCGAACGGCAGCGACGACGCCAGCCACCGCGCCGTCAGCTCGCGCGGCCCGTCGAGCGGCGGCGCGGCGACGCCGGCGTGCAGCGCGCGCCGGCGGGCGAACAGCAGCTGGACCGAGAGCAGCTCGTCGAAGGCCAGGCGCCGCCGCCCGCCCTCCCCGCCGCCGAAGTGCAGGTCGGCGAGCGCGGCCTGGCGGTCCGGCAGCCGCTCGCGCACCCGCAGGCGGGCGGGCAGCGGCTCGACGACGTCGGCGATCGCGTCGCGGTGCGCGCGCACGAGCTCGGCGATCTGCGTGGACGTGATCCCCTCCGAGGCCGGGTAGTGGGCGATCCCCTCGACGGCGGCGCCGACGTCCTGCGTCTCGCTGTGCGACGTCACCTTGAAGCTGTTGCGCCCGTCGTACTTGCCGTAGAGCGCCAGGCGCGTGCCCGGCCGGTAGCGGCGCTCCAGCCACGGCTGGTTGAAGAAGACGACCTTCATCACGCCGGTCTGGTCGGCGACCGTCGCCTCGACGAGCGGCTTCATGCCGCGGCGCCGGACGGGCCGCGAGCGGATCGAGCGGACCTCGACGAGCACGTTGGCCTGCTCGCCCGGCGTCAGCTCGGCGATCTGCCGCGCGACGCGCCGCTCGCGCGGCAGGTGCAGCAGCAGGTCGCCGACCGTCCGCAGCCCCAGCGCCTCGAGCGCGTCCGCCGCCTTCGGATGGGGCGCCTCCAGCGGCGCGGCCAGGCGCGACGGGCGCGGGTAGCGGACCGCGACGGCGGCGGGATCGGGGCTGTCGAACGGCCCGGGCACGGCCCGTCCATGATGACCGGCGGGGCGGCGGGGCCTACTCGGCCGCCAGCAGCCACCAGTACGCGGGCTGCCCGCCGACCTTGAGCTCGAGCTCGACGCCGTCCGGGGCCATCGCGGCGACGACGTCGTCGGCGACCGGCGCGCCGTCGCCCGAGATGCAGGTGACGATCTCCGCGTCGCGGGAGAGCGAGCGGATGACGGCCGCGAGGGTCTCCTGGGGATCGCCCCACGCGATGATCTCGTCGTCGACGAAGCCCACCGCGTCGCCGACCTCGAAGCGGCCGTGGACGTCGGCGCGCGCGGCCGGCGCCACCGAGCCGATCCGCACGTAGACGAGCGCGTCGCGCATCGCCGCGGCGTTGGCCTCGGCGTCGCGGTCCTCGAGGTGGGCGACGAGCGCGGTCAGGCCGGCCTGCTGCGAGCGCGACGGCACCACGACGACCGGCTTCTCGGCGAGCTCGGCGGCGCGCTCGGCGGCCATGATCACGTTCGGCGAGTTCGGCAGCAGCACGACCTCGGCGGCGTTGGCGGCGTGGATGCCCGCGAGCAGCTCGTTCGTCGAGGGGTTCAGCGTGGGGCCGCCGTCGACCACGTACGCGCCGTCGGCGCGGAAGAGCTGCGCCATCCCCTCCCCGGCGGCGACCGCCACCACGCGGCAGTGGACCTCCGCGAGCCGCTCGGCGCGCTGCTCGACCTGCTCGTACATGTCGGCCACGTCGAGATGCGAGATCTCGCCGTGCGGCTCGAAGACGGCGGTCGCGGCCTGCGGGTCGTCGGTGTGGACGTGGACCCGCAGCGTGTGCGCGTCGCCGACGACCAGCACCGAGTCGCCGAGCGCCTCGAGCGTCGGGACGAAGCTCGGCCCGTCGAGGCCCTGGCCGACGACGGCGAAGTTCGTGCAGTAGCGGAACGTCGTCGACTGGTGCTCGTCGGGCGCGTGGCGCACCGCCGGGGCGTGGTGGTGCTCGAGCTCCGGGCCCTCGGTCCCGCGCAGCGCCGCGACGATGCCGGCGAAGATGATCGTCACGCCGTAGCCGCCGGCGTCGACGACGCCGACCTCGCGCAGCACGGGCAGCAGCTCGGGGCCGCGCTTGACCGACGCCTCGCCGGCCTCGATCGCCCGCTCGAGGATGTCGGCGATCGCCGCGTTCTGCTCCTCGGGCGTCGCCTCCGGCCCGAGGCGCGGATCGGGCATGTGCGCGATCTCGGTGGCGATCCGGCTCGCCATCTCGCGCATGACCGTGAGCATCGTCCCCTCGGCGGGCTCGCGCACCGAGCCGTAGCCGCGGTCGGCCGCGCGGGCCATCGCGGCGCCGATGAGGACGGGGTCGACGAGCTCGCCGGGCCGGCTGATGAGCTCCTCGGCGGCGCCGCGGATCAGCTGGGAGAGGATGACGCCGCTGTTGCCGCGGGCGCCGAGGAGGGCGGCGCCGGCGACGCGCTCGACGATCTCGTTGCGCCCGATGTCGTCGATCGAGCGGTTGCCGAGGTCGGCGGCGAGCTGGTCGAGCTCGGCGAGGCAGGCGCGCAGCGTGAGCGCCATGTTGTCGCCCGTGTCACCGTCGGCGACCGGGAAGACGTTGAGGTCGTTGACCTCCTGCCGCCGGCTCTCGAGGTGCGCGAGAGCGCCTTCCACGACGGCGCGGAAGCGCAGGAGCGACGGCTCGATCGGTGGAGCGGCGGCCAAGACCGCCGGTTACAGAGCCTTGGTGACCTTGCCGGCCTTCAGGCAGCGAGTGCAGACGTACGCGCGCGTGGGAGCGCCGCCGACCATCACCCGCACCTTCTGGAGGTTCGGGTTGAAGCGCCGCTTGCTCGCGACCATCGAGTGGCTGCGGCTGTGGCCGAACGCCGGCCCCTTGCCGCAGGAGTGACAGACCTTTGCCATGAGGCGAAGGAGGATAGCGGGAAGGAGGTTCCTGGTCAGACGTGCCGGGTAGCTCCACCTGAACCGCATGCCCGCGTCGAGTCCGCCTGTCAGCCTCCCCGATCGCTACCGCGTCACGCGCCGCATCGCGTCGGGCGGCATGGCGACCGTCTACGCGGCCGAGGACACGGTCCTCGGCCGGCTCGTGGCGGTGAAGGTGCTGGCGAGCCACTTCGCCGCCGACGAGGGCGCCCGCGAGCGCTTCGGGCGCGAGGCGCGCGCGGCGGCGCGCGTCTCCGACCACCCGCACGTCGTCACGATCTACGACATCGGCGAGCACGAGGACGTGCCGTTCATGGTCATGGAGTACTTCCCGGGCGGCACGCTCGCCGACCGGCTGCGCTCCGGCGACCCCATCCCCCGCCCGCTCGCGCTGACCTGGCTGGAGGACGCGGCGAGCGCGCTCGACCACGCCCACCGCCACGGCATCGTCCATCGCGACGTCAAGCCGGGCAACCTGCTCCTCGACGAGCACGGCGGCCTCGGGGTCGCCGACTTCGGCATCGCGCGGATGGCCAACGAGTCCGGGACGCAGCTGACCCAGACCGGGCAGGTGCTCGGGACCGCCGCGTACCTGTCGCCCGAGCAGGCGCTCGGCGAGCCGGCCACCGCGGCCAG
>DASTRJ010000185.1:0-5353 GCA_035761245.1 Capillimicrobium sp.
CGGCGGCGGGGGAGATCACCCCGGCGGCGATCGGCGCGCTGCTGCGCCGGCACCTGCCCGCCGGCGACCCGCTCGCGACGTACGCGGAGCGGCTCGGCGACCCGGCGCTGCGCCACGCCGTCCGCGGCTACCTGACCGGCAGCATCGACCTCGTCCTGCGCACCCGCGCGCCCGACGGCACGCCGCGCTTCGCGGTCGTCGACTACAAGACCAACCGCCTCGGCCCGCCCGAGGAGGAGCTGACCGCCTGGCACCACCGCCCGGCGGCGCTCGTCGCGGAGATGGAGCGGGCGCACTACGTGCTGCAGGCGCTGCTGTACACGGTCGCGCTGCACCGCTACCTGCGCTGGCGGCTGCCTGGCTACGACCCCGGGCGCCACCTCGCGGGCGTGCTCTACCTCTTCGTGCGCGGCATGACCGGGCCCGACACGCCGCTCGTCGACGGCACGCCGTGCGGCGTCTTCGCGTGGCGGCCCCCGGCGGCGCTCGTGGCCGAGCTCAGCGACCTGCTCGACCGGGGAGCGCAGGCGTGAGCGCGCCCGTGCCCGACGCCGCAATCGACCCGCGCGACCCGGCACGCGCCGTCGGCGCCTCGGGGCTCCTGCGGACCTTCAACGACGCGGGGATCCTCGCGGCGGCCGACGTCCATGTCGCGATGCGCCTCGGCCGGCTGGCGAGGGTGGGGGACGAGGACGTGCTGCTCGCCGCCGCGCTCGCCGTCCGTGCGCCGCGGCTCGGCCACGTCCGCGTCGACCTCGCCACGATCCGGGAGACCGTCGCCGTCGACGCCGAGGAGGCCGCGGACGCGACCCTGCTGCCGTGGCCGGAGCCCGGCGCCTGGACGGCGAGCGTCGCGGCCTGCGACCTCGTCGCGGTCGGCGACGACGCCGGAGCCGACGACCGGCCGCTGCGGCTGGTCGGCACCTCGCTGTACCTGGATCGCTACTGGCGCGAGGAGCGACGGGTCGCCGCGGACCTCGAGGCGCTCGCGCGACCGGTGCCGGACGTCGACGTCGCGGTCCTCGCGGCCGGGGTCGCGCGGCTGTTCGACGGCGACGGCGACGGCGACCGGCGCCAGCGCCTCGCCGCGGCGTCGGCGGTGCTGCGGCGCTTCGCGGTCGTCGCGGGCGGCCCCGGCACCGGCAAGACGACGACCGTGGCGCGGGTCGTGGCGCTGCTCGCCGAGCAGGCCGAGGCGCGGGGGACGCCGCCGCCGCTCGTCGCGCTCGCCGCGCCCACCGGCAAGGCGGCGGCCCGGCTCGAGGAGGCGGTCCGCGACGCGGCGGCCGACCTGCCGGTGAGCCCCGCGGTGCGCGAGCAGCTGCTTGGCCTCGGCGCCTCGACGCTGCACCGCCTGCTCGGCTGGCGGCCGGGGAGCCGGAGCCGCTTCCGCCACCATCGCGGCAACCGCCTGCCGCACGACGTCGTCATCGTCGACGAGACGTCGATGGTGTCGCTCTCGCTCATGGCGCGGCTGGTCGAGGCGGTGCGGCCCGGCGCCCGCCTGGTGCTCGTCGGCGACCCCGGCCAGCTCACGTCGATCGAGGCGGGCGTCGTCCTCGGCGACATCGTCGGGCCCACGTCCGGCGGCCTGCGCATCGGCGCGGACGCGCGCGCCCGCCTGGAGGCGGCGGTCGGCGAGGCGGTCGACGCGTCCGACCCGCCCGCGGGCGCGGCCGTCGCCGACGGCATCGTCGTCCTCGACCGGGTGCACCGCTACGGCGGCGCGATCGCCCGGGTGGCCGAGGCGATCCGCCGCGGCGACGCCGACGCGGTCGTCGACGCGCTGGCGGCGGCGCCGGCCGAGGTGCGGTGGATCGACGCCGACGCGGCCGAGCCGGGCGCGCGCGACGCCGTCGCGGCGATCCGCGCCGACCTCGTCGCCGCCACGCGGTCGGTCATCGAGGCGGCGGCCGCCGGCGACGCCCGGACCGCGCTCGCCGGGCTCGGCGCGTTCCGCCTGCTGTGCGCGCATCGCCGCGGCCCGCACGGCGTCGCCTGGTGGACGCCGCAGATCGAGTCGTGGCTCGCCGAGGACGTCGAGGGCTTCGCGCGCGACGGGCGCTGGTACGCGGGACGGCAGCTGCTCGTCACCGAGAACGACTACGGGCTGCGGCTCTACAACGGCGACACCGGCGTCGTCGTGGCGACGGGCGACGGCGCCGTGGCCGCCGCCTTCGACCGCGGCGGCGAGCCGATCCTGCTGCGCCCCGGCCGGCTGTCGACCGTCGAGACCGTCTACGCGATGACCGTCCACAAGAGCCAGGGCTCGCAGTTCGGCACCGCCGCCGTGCTGCTGCCGCCGCCGGCGTCGCCGATCCTCACGCGCGAGCTGCTCTACACCGCGGTCACCCGCGCTCGCGAGCGGCTCGTCGTCGTCGGCACCGAGGAGGCGGTGCGCGCCGCGGTCGCGCGGCCGGCCGCCCGCGCCTCAGGGCTGCGGTGGCGGCTGTGGGGCGGTGGCGAGCCGAGCGCGTGACGCGGGGGCGTAGGCTTGGTCCATGGCGTCGTGCTCGCACCTCGACCAGGTGGCGTTCGTCCAGCCCGCCGGCCCCGTCGAGGGCTGCCCGCAGTGCCTCGCGATGGGGGCCACGTGGGTGCACCTGCGCATGTGCCAGGTCTGCGGGCAGGTCGGCTGCTGCGACGACAGCCCGAACAAGCACGCCACGCAGCACTTCCACGCCACCGGCCACCCGATCGTCCGCTCGGTCGAGCCGGGCGAGCACTGGAGCTGGTGCTACGTCGACGAGCTGATCTTCCGGCTGCCGGGCGCCTAGCCCCGGCGCGCGCGGAAGGTCACGCGGCGCGTGTCGCAGGTGCGGTCGGCCGCGCCGGGCTCGGGCGCGAACCGGCGGATGCGGCGGAACCAGCCCACGGCGCGATCGCCGTCGAACCGGACGTGGAAGCGGAACGTCGAGCCGCCGAGGCCGAGCTCGCCGCTGGGCGGGATGACGAACGTCCCGGCGTGCAGCTTCTCGTCGAGCTCGACGCGCTCGCCGTCGTCGCAGCGGATCCGCATGCGCGCCGACATGGCGAGCGCGCGCCCGCCGTCGGTCACCCTCAGGGTCACCGAGCCGATCTCCGTGTCGCCGCGGTACACCCCGGCCGGTGGGCGGTCGGCCGCGGCGGCGGGCGCCAGGGCGAGCGTGGCGGCGGCGGTCGCGAGCGGCAGGCGGATGGTCGGTGACACGGCGGCTCTCTCTCGTCGTGGCTCGGTGCGCGAGCGATCCAACCACGCGGGGCCTGTTGAGCGCAACCGGTGTGCCGCCGGGCCGAGAGTGGGTAGTCCCCTGGCCAGCGAACCCGACACACAGGAGGGACTTGTGGCAGAGCTGACCCCGCTCGACGAGAAGCTGGCCGAGGTGCTCGGCCTCGCCCAGGCGGCCGCCGACGTCACCGGCAAGGTCGCCAAGCTGGCCGAGGACGACGAGACGCGCTCGCTGCTGGAGCGCATGGGCGAGGAGGCCAAGGAGACCGCGCAGCGCGCCGAGCAGGTGGCCGACGGCCGCGAGGGCAGGAAGACCGCGATCCACGACAAGGCTCGCGAGACCAAGCAGGAGCTCTCCGAGATGGCCAAGACCTATCTCGAGGGCTCCGACACCGACGCGCTCGACGGCTTCGAGTTCCTCGTGATGGCCGAGGCGGGCGAGGCGGGCCACGTCGAGGTGCTCGAGAAGATCAACGAGCACGAGCGCGACGCCCAGGTCGACGACCTCATCCGCTTCGCCAAGCCGATCCAGGAGCGGCACGTCGCGCAGGTGCGCGAGACGACCCTGGCGCTCGCCGCCAAGGAGGCCGAGGAGTCCTAGCGATCGCGCGGCACGGTGGCCGGCGGGCGCCCGGTCCGGCGCTCAGCCGGCCACGAGCCGCACGATCGCGAACACGCCGACGACGATGATCACGGCGCGCAGCACCGGGGGCGGCAGCCGGCGGCCGTAGCGGCCGCCGAGCGAGCCGCCGACGACGGACCCCGCGGCCACCAGCGCGACCGCCTCCCACGCGACGTCGGCGACGAGCACGAACACGACGCCGGCGACGAGGTTGACGATCGCCGCCAGCACGTTCTTGAGCGCGTTGATGCGGTGCAGGTCGTCGGGCAGCGCCGCGCCCATGATGCCCAGCAGCAGGATGCCCTGGGCGGCCCCGAAGTAGCCGCCGTAGACGCCGGTGCCGAAGATGCCGGCCAGCAGCGGGGCGCCCGGCTCGTGGCCCGGCGGGCGCCGGGCGGCGAGCCGCTGCGCGAGCCGCGGCTGGAGCACGATCAGGACCAGCGCGATCGCGATGAGCACGGGGACGATGACCTCGAACGCCTCCGCCGGCAGCACGAGCAGCAGCACCGCGCCGACGATGCCGCCCGTGAACGAGGCGCTGCCGAGGCGGACGATCCGCGAGCGCTGGCCGCGCAGCTCGCGGCGGTAGCCGACGATGCCCGCGAACGACCCGGGCACGAGCCCGAGCGAGTTCGAGACGTTGGCGACGACGGGCGCGTAGCCGACGGCGAGCAGGACGGGGAAGGTGATCAGCGTGCCGCTCCCGACGACCGCGTTGATCGTGCCGGCCCCGACGCCGGCCAGCGCGACCGCGATCGCCTCGAGCAGGCTCAGGAGGCCACCGCCGGCTCGGCCTCCAGGCACTCGGGGCCGTCGTTGACGTGCGAGTTCACGCACGGGTTCGCGCGCGCCACCCGCAGCTCGTCGTCGGGCAGCGGGGCGAGCAGCGGCGCGACGCCGGCGGCGTCCAGGGCGGGGTCGAGCCACGCCGCATGCGCCTCGGGGTCGCACAGCATCACCGGCATGCGGTCGTGGAACCGCGCCGCGGTCGCGTTGGCGGTGGTCGTGACGATCGTGCAGGTCGCCAGGCGGCGCGACCCGTCCGGGTCGTCCTTCGGCCGCCACCACGTCCAGAGCCCGGCGAACGCGAACGGCCGGCGGCCGGCGAGCGAGAAGTGCATCGGGACGCGCGGCGCCTTCGGGTCCTCCGGTCGCAGCCACTCGTAGTAGCCGTCGGCCACGATCAGGCAGCGCGAGCGGCCGCGGGCGACGAGGTCGCGGAACGCGGGCTTGGTCGTCAGCGTCTCGGCGCGCGCGTTGACCATCTTCGCGCCGATCTTGGGGTCGTCGGCCCAGAACGGGACGAGGCCCCAGCGCAGCCCGCCCATGCGCCGTTCGCCGTCCTTGCCGGCGATGACCGCGAGCACCTCCTGGGTCGGCGCGACGTTGAAGCGCTCGAACAGGGCGCCGTCCGACACGCCGGCGGCCTCGGGGAACGTGCGCGCGAGGTCGGCCTGCTTGAGCGTGTTGGTGAAGCGGCCGCACATGGGGATCCATGCTACGGCGGCGGGTGGCCGTCACCC